>CAYMUE010000202.1:1964-10379 GCA_964393505.1 uncultured Polyangiaceae bacterium | reverse complement strand
GAGCAGGCTGTCCGTCTGGCCGACGAGCTTAGCCATTCGCGGCGGCAGGTCCCGGCCCGCACCTACGAGGCCATCCTGCGCGCGTGGCGCGGCGCTCCAGGCGACCTGAGCGCGGCGCTCACCTGCGCCGAGACCGCCCGGATGCGCTCCGCCGCCCAGCCCATGAGCCACGTCGCCGCCATCGCCACCGTCGCCTTGATCCAGCTCGCCCGTCGCGATCTCCCCGCCGCCTACGCCGCCGCGGAAGAAGCCACTCGCAAAGCCTCCTCCCTCGGCGCCATGGAAGAGGGCGAGGAGATGCTGCGGCTCACGTGCATCGAGGTCCTGGTCGCGCTCGACCGGATCGAGGAAGCGGACGAGATGCTGCGGGCGGCGTACGAATGGATCATGCTGCGCGCCGACAGCATCAGCGCGCAGGTGCACCGCGACTCGTACCTGTCGCGACTCTACGAAGTGCGACGGATCATCGACCTGGCCGTGGAGCGTCTCGGCGCGGATCGCCCGATGGTCTCTTCGGAACCGCCGCCTCCGGCGGTGCCGAAGTTCTCCGCGCGCCCCGGTCCGCTTCGGACCACGATGCACGACGACGAGCCGCCGTACAGTCAGGGGTGACTGCCCAACAATGCACTGCTCGGGCTGGTGCAAGGGGCGGGGCGAGGGGTTGGCAGGTTGGGCGTTCGGCCCCGCGCTCGGGCTTGTGCGCAAGTGATGCGAAGGATGACTCCCCTCCGCCCTACGGGCAGTTCTGGCTCGTCACCGAGTCGCCGTCGGCAAGATTCGGATCCTCGACGAACTGCATCTGCACCGACTGGCACCACCAGATGCCGCAGGTCTCCTGCACCTGGAAGTGCAAGTGCGCGCCGAACGAGCAGCCACTGATGCCCGAGTAGCCGATCATGTCCCCGCGCTTCACTGTCGCCCCCTGCGTCGCTGTGGCCTGATCCAAGTGCAGGTAGAGCGCCGCCGTCCCGTCGCCGTGATCGATTACCACCCGGTTGACCGTGTTCGCACACGTCGTGCAACACGCGTCGGTCGTGCAGCCGTCGTAGCAGCCGTCGCCCGGTCCCACGAGGTTCTGCGAGAAGATCACCGTGCCGCCGCGTGAGGCGTGCAACGGCGTATGCCGCGGCACGCCGAAGTCCCAGGCCCACGCCCCCTTGCCCGTGTGCGAGAACGACGAGTTGTTTCCCTGGGTGACCTTGTACGTGGCGCCGCAAGCCCACGGCATCGCATAGCCATCGGCGGAAACCACGCTGTTGCAGTAGTCGTTGACGCCCGCGGGCGCGACGAAGCAGCCGTCGGCGCAGGTCTCTTCCACGGTCCAGACGCTGTTGGTGCAGCGCAGGACGTCGCCGTCGTGAGCCGGGAGCAGGTCCACCTGGCAGCCCTTTCCAGGGGCTTGCGCGCTCACGCCGGCGCCGCAGTACAAACCGTTGCCGCTGTAGCAGTCGCACGTGGGGAGCGGGGGACCTCCGCCCGTTCCTGCTGCACCCCTCCCAGAGGCACCCGATGCCCCCGCCTCGTCCGCAGCGCCCGCGGTGCCGGCAGCGCCCCCCTGCGAGCTCCCCGCCACGCCGGCTGCCCCCGATGCTCCCGCGCCGCCCGCGGCTCCCGCGCCTCCACCGCTGCCCGCCGCATCCGGGCTGGAACCTGCAGCGCCGTCCGGCAGAGTCGCGTCCGCTCCCCCGTCGGAAGATGGCGCGTTGCCGTACCACGGGCTCGTGTCGTCATCGCTGCAGGCTGCAACCGTCAGGGCAGCGCACAGCGCCAGGCCAGGAGCGAGGAGTCGTCGGAACACGCTGCAAGAATATCCCCTATGCGCCGCCGACCGGAAGCGTCGTGCGGACGCGAGCGGCAGGAGACTCAGCGAGAGCGCATCTGGAGCACGGATTCCAGCTCGCGGTCGAGGCGATAGCTGCGACAGCGCTGGCGCAACTCGTCGAGATCGAGCTCGGGATTGCGCTCGAGCAGCTCCAGGATGTCGAGCTTCGACTTGGCGCCCCCCGCGTAGAGCTTGAAGGCGACGAGCGTGATCAGATCGGTGACGACCAGTGACTCTCCTGGGGCGAGCGCGGATCCGTGCCGCAGGGCATCGGTGATCAGACGCGGGAAGCCGCCGGCGGGCGGGTTGGAGAAGTTCACGACCTGCACGAGGATGGCGCCTTCGCCGCGGACGTCGAGCACACCTCCGAGGGGGTCGTCCGGATCGGGCAGATGCACATCGACCTCGTAGCCCAGAGCCCGAAGCTCCGCTGCAATCGCATCAAGCTGTCGAGGCTCGATCGCCGTCGCGAGATCGAGGTCGACCGTGTCGCGCGGGTAGTTGTGGATTGCCAGGGCCATGGCGCCAACGACGACGGCGTCGGCCCGATGCCCCGCGAGCACCTCGGCGACGCTCCGAGCGACACGCAGCGTCGCATCGATGGAGGTCCCGGCGCCGCTCATGGTTGCCGATGCCCCTCGGTCCGTCGTCGCATCAGCTCGAGCCGACGCTGACCGAGCGCAAGAGCGAGCTCCATTCGCTCGAGCGGGGTCATTGCGCGCACGCGGGCGATCTCGGCGCGTCGAGCCGAATCGGCAGACGCGCTGGGGCGGCCGGCGCGTGCCTCTTGATCGCCCTTGTCGTCCATACCCGGAGGCTAGCGCCCGCGGTGCAGGACTACCAGAGGGCGCTGGGAAGCGGACCCGTGATGCCGAGCCGGGTGACGGTTTGGAGAGCCTCTCGGCTGTCTACCGAACCACCGGATTCGAGGCCTCGAAGCTCACTTCCCAGTACATCGAACGGACACCGAGATTCGCCGGGAGCGGCTCGAAGGGCGATGCCCGACGCACGGCATCGAGGCATCCCTGATCGAACTCGGCGATGCCGCTCGTGCGTCGCACGTGGGGCTGGTGGACGCTCCCGTTGGCCGCGAGGGTGAACGCGATGATCACCGTGCCCTGCCGCATCTGCTCGGCAGCCCACCGGGGAAAGGCGTTCTCCCAGAGCGGGTAGAGCCTGGCCGCCATCCGGCGCTGGTAGGACGTGAGGCGCGGATCGTACTGGTTGGGTGCGTAGAAGCCTCCACCGCCCGGGCCGAGCGCTTCGGAGCGCGACCCGGGCCCGTCTCGCCCCCCGGAACCCGTCGGCCCCGGCCCCGCCTCGCCGCCGCGCCCCGCGCCCGGTCTCCCTCCCGCCGGGCTCGCATGCGTCAACGACGCGTTGCTCGCTGCAACCTCCTGCGCGCTGTCCACCGTGTCCTTCGGCTTGCCCGGCACGTCGGCCGGAATGCTCGGCGGCCCCTGACGCACCATCGGACGGGCGCTGGCGATCGCTGCCGACGCGCGGTGATCGCTGCCCGGCGCGCCGTCGGGGATCCCCACCCCGGGAGCCCCCGATGCACGGCCAGCGACCGGTCCACCCACGGGACGCGGGGGTTCGTCTTCCCCCACTGGAGCCGCGCGGATCCCGATCCGGATCGCGCCATCGATCGCTGCCGGCGACGATCGGGCGATCCCGCGCGACGGGTCGCGTTCCGCCGACAGCCGTCGATCCATCGTGCGCCCCTTGCCCGTCGCGAGGAACGTCAACTCCATCGGATTCGTGGTGTAGCGCCCGTCTTCCCACGACCTGCGGCTCTTCGAGGTCGCGAGCCGCTGGAGCTGATCGCGATCCACACGACTCTGCAACTCCGGGCTCAGACGGATGCCGTCATCGCGGTCCGCCAGGTTCACCGCAGCGACCCTGGCAGTGTCCTCGCCTCCCCTGCCCCGTCGATCGGAGTCGGGACGCGGGACCACCGGATTGCCACCGGAGGGATGGGGCGGCTCCGCGCTCGCGGGCTCCTCGCGGGGTTCGGGGTCGATCGACTCCTCGGCGAAGGTCGGGGCGTCGATCTCGAAGACCGGTGCGATCGCCGCGGTCTCGAGGGACTGCGCGGCGGATTGGAGAGGCGCAAGCTCACGCTGGACGATGACGGCACCGACCGCGACGAGAGACAGGTGCAGGGCTGCGGAGACAGCGATCGCCGCAGGCACCATCAGCCTCTGGCCGGGCAGCAGTACGCCCATCGTGATCCCATTATGGCCCCGTCGGGAGCGACTGGCAGCCAGGTTGATCGGGGAGTGAGGATCAGAGGGTGGCCTCGAGCTGGCCGGGTTCCACGGCGCCCTTGCGGACCTTGACCGCGAAGGCCTTGCCGTCCCAGGTCAGCTCGACGAGAGCGAACTTGACGGCGCGTCCGCGTTGGTCGGACTTCCATCGGACCGACCACGCGCCGCGCTCCCACGACTCGCGCGAGAGCAGCAGCGCGTACAGCCCGATCGGTCCCGCGTCGGTCGCATCGCCGGAGAGCTTGTCCTTGTCGGCCGTGCGCGAGGCGAGCACGAGCTGCGCGTCGCGGTCCTCCCAGACGAGCAGCGAGAGCATGCCCGGACCGGAGAAGAGCTGCAGCTCCTTGAGCTTGCGGACGAGGGAATCGACGGCGGAGGGGCCGCCTGCGGGGGTGGGGTCGTTGAGCAGCAGGCCGAGGCGAGCCGCCGACGACAGGCGGGCCCAGAGCCTGGGATCCGAAGGCCCGGGTGTCCCCTCTCCCGCGGACACCTCGCGCTCGATCCGCAACGCTTCGTCGATGCGGCCGGTGCCCGCTGCAGCGGACGCGAGCCGGAGCCAGTTCATCGGGTTCTTGGGCTCGAGGTCCGCGAGGGTGCGGTACTGCCGGTACGCCGCGGGGTACCACCCGTGCCGCAGGAAGGCGTCGCCCAGCACGCGTCGTGACGCGGGCTGGCCCGGATCGAACTCCACGATCTCGGAGTAGGTGCGCAGCGCTTCCTCGCGCTCCCCGGCCACGGCGAGCACGTCGCCGAGCTGCTGGGCGAGCAGCGGGGTCATGAACCCGCGATCGCGCAGGCGACGTCCGTGGGAGAGCGCTTCGGCGACCTGGCCGCTCTCGGCGAGGACGCGGACCATGCGCGCCTCGCCGCCCGGATCTCCGGGCGCCACGAGCAGCGCTTGCCGGATCTTGTCGGGGCGATCGGCGGGCTTGGCGTCGAGCAGCTCGCGATCGATCTGGTTCCAGTCCACCCTGCCGCCGAACAGCACGCGGGAGACAGCGGCAGCGATGCGGAGGTCCACGGTCCGACGCAAGATCTTTCGTGCTACGAACTTCTGGGCATCGGGCTCGGAGGCGAAGTGCTGCAGGGCCACTTCGACCGCCTCCTCGGTGTCGAGGCGCTTCTGCACGAGCTCGAGGAGCGCGGCCTGATCGCGCCAGTCGGGCAGCTCGCAGCCGGAGCGCGCGAGCTCGTACTGCTGCATCAGATCCGCGGCGCGGACCGCGCTGCGCAGCCGCTTCTCCCACAGCATGATGCGCTCGGGCAGCGATCGGCTCGCGGCATCGCTGCACCGGGCCGGAGGCATGCGAGCGATGACGACCGGGCTGGGACGCGTCGACGCGACGGGAGCCTTGAGCTTCCCAGCCTCGGCCGCGGTCTTGTCCATCTTGGGATCGGGTCGGGGAACCGGCGGAGGGGCCGGGACCGGGGCCGCGGAGGCCGCCGCGATGGACATCGGTTCGGCCTTCTTCTCCGAAACCGAGTCCTGCACCGAACGGGTCTTGGCGCCGATCTGCGCGGGGGCCGGCGCTGCCGCGCCTCCCTTCATCCCACCCGTCGCTGCACCCAGCCCCCTGGGTCCTGCCGTCGATCGCGATGCGGAGACCTCGAGCTCGGTCGTGTCACCGGCCACGCCCGGGCTCTGCGCCGGGATGTCAGACGGTTGCTCCGCAGCCGCCTGCGCCGCGTAGCGGCCGTCGGACACACGCGACTTGGAGTTGCCCATGGAGCCCTCCTCGCTGCGCGAACCAGGGGCGCTCGACGGCAGCTCGTCCTCTGCGAGCGCGGAGGCGTCCGCCTTCGACCTCGAGCAGCCGGCCATCAGCAGCGGCTGCACGGGATTGAACAGCTCCGCGAGGCGCCGCTCTGCCATGGGGTCGTCGAGGGAGGTCAGCCGCACGCCGCGCAGCGGTGAGGGCCTGCGCTTGATCCCCTGACGCGCGTAGGCCGCCTCGCTCTCCAGCGCCAGGATGCTCGTGTACGGCGTCATCAGCCCGTACTCCATGCCGAGCTCCAGCACCTTCGTGCGATTGTCATCGGGAGAGGTCCCGCTGCCGAGCAACTGGCGCACGTACTCGCCCGCCCAGATCCGCGGCACCAGCGAGGTGACCACGGTCGAGGAGGTCACGACGGAGTACTCCTTCTTGATCTCCTTGCCCGCGATGCGTCCGCGGACCGATGCGGTCTTCGGAAGCGGGTGATGGGTGCGGGCCACGAGCACGAGCTCCTCGCCGCGGGAGAGCCGTCCGGCAGAGGAAAGGAACGGCTGATCGAGCCCGGCGCCGAGATCGACCTCGATGTCGGTGAGGGTCGGGGTCTTGATCAGGCTCGCGAGCTGCAAAGCCTGGCCCGTGGTCTGGTCGGTATCGGTGATCCGGAGGTACTTGCCGCCACCGGTGCGCGACAGGTGCTCCATCAACGCGTGCCGCGCGTCGGTCCCCACGCCCACGCAGAACAGCCGCGCACGCGAGCCGGCAAGCGATCTGCGCAGCCGATCGGTCAGCGCCTCCGGAGTCCACTCGCCCGAGGTCGGCGCGCCGTCGCCCACGTACACGATCGCGGGCTGCTCGCCACCATGCAGACGCCCGAGAGAGGGCTCGAGCATCGCCCCGAGATCGGTGGCCCCCGCAGGCGTGTGCTCGCTCAAGCGCTCCAGAGCCTGCGCGATGTCCTTGTCGCTCGCCGGCGATGTCCCCTCCTTCGGGTACAAGACCGTCGCGGCCACGTCGATCGCGACCAGCGCGAAGCGATCGTCGGGAGACAGTGCGCGCAGGATCGCCTCGGCCGCGGAGGCACGGAGTTGACGCGCGCCTTCGTCGCCGCCCGCCGACGTGTCCACGACCAGGGCGATGTCGCCGCGCACCTGGGGGAGCGTGGCGAAGTCGAGGTCCGGGACCCAGCGCGCCATGACGTAGTCGGCCTTGTCCTTGCCCGCCTGGAAGCGCCAGGTGCGCAGCGGCTCGACCTTCTTGCGCGTCGCGATCTCTAGTTGGAAGTCCGCGCGCGGCACGTAGCCGCTGCGACGCATCGTCACCTTGCGACCGTTGTCCTCCACCGTAGCATCGAGCGAGGTCGCGAGCTCCGCATCGCTCTTCGACGCTCCCGTGTCCACCTGCAGGGCGAACTCGTCGAAGCGCACGGGGTCGTCGGAGCGCAGCGGGTACACGTACCGGATCTTGCCCTCCACGAGAGGGAGAACCTGCGCGTATCGAAGCACAACGCGACGCGTCCCGTTCGCCGGAATCGGGTAGATCCTCGCGCGATAGCTCACGCCGTCGACCCACTCGAGCAACGCGGGATCGTTGCCGCTGCGCACCGCGGCCGCGTACTTCGCCGCAGCCTCCTTGCGCTCGGTCACCTCCCCCTCCACCAACACGCCGTCGGTCTCCAGGGCGAAGCCCGTCACGCTCGCATCCGACGGCACCGTGAACCAGTACCACCCTTCGATCGCGCGACCGCCAGGGTTGGAGAACGTCTGATCGACCTCGGTCTCGGCGATGCCGTCGCGAACGACCGCGCGCACGACCTGCTTGGACACCCCGAGCTTGAGCGCAGGCGACCCCGCAGAAGCGAAGGGATCCAGGCCATAGATGCGGCCGGAGCCGCTGCCGGCGATGGATCGCGAGGCGCGGCTGTCTCCCATGCCGCCGGTCCAGTCCTGCCAGAAGGCGACCGGCTCCACCTTGGGAGCTTCGCTCCCTTTGGCCACCGCCTTCTCGCCGGCGTTGACCTCCACGCGCCCGCCCGGCGACGCCAGCGTCGCCAGCCCGCGCGCGACATACACCGCCACCTGATCGCCATCGCGCGCCACGCTCAGACCGGCGTCGGACGCGGTGATCGCATGCGCTCCCGCCTTGCACCCGATCGCGTCGCGCTCGACCCTCGCGGCGTCGAACCAGATCTCGCCGCGATCGATCTCCACGGTTCGTTCGCCGAGGACAACCTGAGTCTCACCGCGGAGGAAGACGCCGGCGCCGTCGCCGGTGCGCACGAACGCGCGGGAGCCCTTGCCGGTGGTGACGACGGAGCCGTGGCCGAGGGGAGTGCCGGAGAGGGCCTGGCTGCTGGCTGCGCCCTCCTTCACGCTGACCTCGCCCGCTACCAGCTCGAGCCGGGCTCCGATGGTCTTGCCCTTGGTGAGCTTAGGACGCTTGACGACGGTCCAAATCAACAGGGCCACGATGCAGGTGCCGGCCAGAGCCGCGATGATCACCTTCCAGGCGTCGTTGCGCAGACGAGACTTCGCCATGAACTACCCCCGACAGGTCCGAGTCGTTGACAGTACGCTATCACCACTACGTTTCGAGGAGCGCGAAGATCCGG
>CAYMUE010000202.1:0-1864 GCA_964393505.1 uncultured Polyangiaceae bacterium | reverse complement strand
GTCTCCACGAAGTACCGATCCGAAGGAACGAACCGCGCCACATCGTGGAGCGTCTCGGCCTTGGGGAACGTCACGATGCCCGACAAAGAGATGTCAAAGCCCAGGTCGAGAGCCTTGCGAGCGAACGCGACGTCCTCGGAGAAGCAGTGGAACACGCCGCCCACGTCGCGAGCGCGCTCTTCCTGAAGAATGGCCAGCGTGTCGTCGGCAGCCTCGCGCGTGTGGATAGCGATCGGCTTGCCAAGCTCGTGCGCGAGCGCGATCGACCGTCGAAACACCTCCCGCTGCACCTCGCGCGGGCTGAAGTCATAGTGGTAATCGAGCCCGATCTCCCCAACCGCCACCATCCTGGGATGACGCGACAGACGCGTGAGCTCGTCCCACAGGTCGGGGGTGAACGCCGAGGCCTCGTGCGGGTGCAGCCCCACGATCGCAACCACGTCGGCGCGACGCTCCGCGAGGGAAACCGCGTGCCTCGCCGCTGCGGGGTCGCCTCCCACGCCGATCGCGACGAAGCCGGTCACGCCCGCGGCGCGCGCACGCTCGAGCACCGCGTCGGGCTCCTGCCCCTTGAGGTTGCCGGGATCGAGATGGCAATGGCTGTCCACGAGCATGATGGCCGTGGTCTAGAGCAGGCCGGGGCGGGTTGCCACCGCGAACGACCGCCCCCCGGCGTGTCCTACCCTCCGAGCTCGGACCAGCGTGGAGCGGCCGCGAACGCGGCCTGGATCAGCCCGACATGCGAGTAGGCCTGCGGGTAGTTGCCCCACATCGATCCGGTCAGCGGATCGAAGTCCTCCGCGAGCAGACCGAGCGGCGAGTCGAGGGAGCACACCCGCGACATCAACGTCCGCGCCTCGTCGGTTCGCCCCAGCCGGGCAAGGGCTTCCACGAGCCAGAACGTGCAGAGCATGAAGGCCACTTCCGGCGTCCCCAGCCCGTCGTTCGTGCGGTAGCGCTTGATCCACCCGTGATACTCCAGGTCGGCCTGCACGGCGTCGATCGTCGCGTGAAGCCGGCGATCGTCTCCAGGGAGGAAACGGAGCATGACCGCCTGCAGCAGGGCCGCATCGAGCTCCACGCCACCGTAGTCGGCAACGAGGCACCCGCGCGACGTGTCCACGGCGCGGAACAGGATCTGGTCGCGGATGCGCTCCGCGGCAACGCGGAACTCGTCGGCATCGGCCGGACGGTGAAGGCGCGCGATGCGGCTCATCCGATCCGCGGCGGCCCAGCACATCAACGAGCTGAAGGTCTGCGGTCGCCACTCCGATCGGATCTCCCAGATGCCGGCATCGGGCTGTCCGACAACGAAGACGGCCTTGCGCGCGAGACGCGCGACCAGGTCGAGGGCGGTCGGCGTGACCTGATCGCGGAACCGGGGATCCAGGAACAGAGGAGCCAGCGAGAGCACCATCTCGCCGAACACGTCGTACTGCTTGTGGGTCGCCGCGCCGTTGCCCACACGCACCGGCCGCTCGCCGCGGAACCCGGGCCAGTCCTCCAACACCCGCTCCTGCAGATTCGTCTTGCCGTCGATACGGTACAGCGGGGCGAGGTCCAGGTCCGGAGCCGATGCCGCGACGTTGAGCAGGAAGTGCAGGAACTGCTCGCGCTCCTCGAACTGCCCGACCTGGCGCAGGGCGCCGAGCGTGTAGAACGAGTCGCGCAGCCAGCAGTATCGGTAGTCCCAGGTGCGTCCGGAGCCGGGCGCTTCGGGGATCGACGTGGTGAGGGCGGCCACGATGGCGCCGGTGTCTTCGAAGCAGTGGAGCTTGAGCGCGAGGGCGGAGCGGATGACGGCCTCCTCGTACATGGGAGGGACGTCGCAGTGTTTGACCCAACGTTGCCAGTAGCGGACGGT
>CAYMUE010000201.1:0-10548 GCA_964393505.1 uncultured Polyangiaceae bacterium | reverse complement strand
CTCGCCCCGACGCTCGCCCCGCGCCCCTCCACGCCCAGGCAGTGGCAGCAAGCCGGGTGAATCGGAGCGGTCAGCGACGTCCGAGGATGCGATCGAGGGTGATCGCGCAGGCGGCCCGAACGCTCAGGTGGTTGAAGCCCGTGTCGGAGGACGCCTGGATCGGCTCGATCCTGGCGTCGGAGTCGGCCTCCACCCGCGCCGCCAACCCCCAACCCGTGCCGAAGACAAGCAGCACCGGCTTGCCGTCGGTCGCCATTCGTTCGCGCGCCGAAGCATACGTCAGGTTGTCGTCACGGTTGCGCGCGCTCGTGGTCCAGACCTCCACCTCGGAGCGCCCGCCGTAGACCGCGAACACGTCGTCCAGGGAGGGCACCACGCGCAGCAGATCCATCGCCGGAGTGCGATCGGGAATGCGTCGGGAGCCGGAGCCGTGGAGCCAGTGATCGCGCACGCGCTCGGCGAGCTCGCGCTGGGCGGCCACCGGGTGCACGACGAACATCGCCTCGAGGCCGTAGGTGCGGGAGCTGCGCGACATGTCGTGCAGGTCGAGGTTGGTGATCGCGGTGGTGATCTCCTCGCCACTGCGATCGCGGATGGGAAAGTGCAGCAGAGCGACGGCGATGCGTCTCATGGGTCAGCGCTTCTTGCGACCGGGCTCGGGGACGACGAAGCCGTCGAGCAGCTCGGGACGCCGCTGCTGCGTGCGTTCGATGGACTGGTCGCGGCGCCAGCGGGCGATGCGCGCGTGGTCACCGCTGACGAGCACCGGGTCGACGGACATGCCGCGGAACTCCGCGGGGCGCGTGTACTGCGGGTACTCGAGCAGGCCTGCGTTGCCCGGGCTGTGCGACTCCTCGTGGGTCGATGCGGCGTTGCCGAGCACCCCCGGGAGCAGCCGCACACACGCTTCCATGATCGCCATCGCGGCGACCTCTCCCCCGCACATCACGAAGTCGCCGAGCGACAGCTCGTCGTCCACGAACGACCGGATGCGATCGTCGAAGCCCTCGTAGCGCCCGCAGATGAGCATGACCGCGGGCAGCGCAGAGAGCTGCTCCGCGTCCGCCTGGCGGAACGGGCGCCCCTGGGGCGTCAGCAGGATGCGCTGCGCGATGACGCCGTCGGGCGCGTCCGCGTCCATCGCCTCCATGCACGCGACCATGACATCGACGCGCAGCACCATGCCGGAGCCGCCGCCGTAGGGGGTGTCATCGACGCTCTGGTGGACGCCGAGGCCGAACTCGCGAGGCGAGCGGAAGCGCACGCCGAGTGCGTGGGAAGCGCGCGCGCGACCGATGAAGCTGGTCTCGAGGAACGGATCGAACAGCTCGGGGAAGAGCGTGACGAGATCGATGCGCATGGCGTTGGACACCGTCACTCCGACTCGAGGCCATCGACGGAGTGCAGCTCGATGCGACGGTTGGCCGCATCGACGGAGGCGACGAAGTCGTCGACGAGGGGGACCTCCCAACGCCTGCGGTCTCCCTGGATGACGAGGACGTCGGTGCTGGGGTAGGAGCGGTAGTCGGAGACGGTGCCGAGCCTGGTTCCATCGACGAGGAAGACGTCGGCGCCGAGGATGTCGCAGACGTAGAACTCGCCTTCCTCGACGGCAGGCAGGTCGGAGCGGGAGACGACGAGGACTGCGCCGCGGAGGGCTTCGGCCTGGTTGCGATCGGAGACACCTTCGATGCGCAGCAGGACGAAGCCGTCGGCCGCGGGGCGGGCGGAGGAGATGTCGGCCTCGCGCACGGCGCCGTCGGGGAGACGGAGCCGCACGGATTCGAGGTCGAACAGGACATCGCTGTCGCTGTTGAAGAGCCTGACGCGCAGCTCGCCCGTGACGCCGTGCGCGCGGACGATCTGGGCAATCTCGACGGGCCGATCGGTGTCGGACATCGGGAGGGCCGGGTCAGTCGAGGATGTCGAGATGCACGCGTCGGCCGCCGCGGGAGGAGGCGGCGGTGAGCAGGGTGCGCATCGACTGGGCGGTGCGGCCATCGCGGCCGATGACCTTGCCGAGGTCTTCGCGAGCCACGCGCAGCTCGATGACGAGCGCGTTGTCCGCGTCGGCCTCGGAGACCGACACTTCATCGGGATGGTCCACGAGCGCCTTGGCGATCGTGGAAATGAGCTCCTTGTACGACATGGGGCAGCCTCCGGGGGACCGGATCGGGCGGGCGGCGCGCGGGCGCCGGCCGGAGCCGGGTTCAGGCCTTGGGCTGAGCCGCTGCCTGCTTCTTGAGCAGTTCGGCGACGGTGTCGGAGAGCTGGGCGCCGTTGCGGGTCCAGTACTCGAGACGCTCATGGTCGACGATGAACGCGCGGGTGCTGTCCGCGGGATCGTAGATGCCGATGTTCTCGATGAAGCGGCCGTCACGACGGGCGTGATGATCGGTCACGACGATGCGGTACTGGGGGTGCTTCTTGGCTCCCCGGCGCGTCAAGCGAATGTGAACTGCCATGGTCTTCCTTCTCAGTCTCGGTCTTCGAACCTTCGCGAAGATAGCGTCCGCCCTGGCTTGCACCAGGATCCGGGCGAAACCCGTCGCCCAGCAGCGGGGCGCAGAAGGTAAGCAGGTTCCATCGCCCAGGTCAACCCGGGATTGCAGCTTCGGGACCGGAAGTTGGCGAGGAGGGGGTCAGAGTGAGAACTCGGTCGCGGGGACCGCTCCCGGCGGGAGGATCCCGCCGGAGGTGACCGACAGCTTCACCGCGGGGGACACGCCATGCACGGCGGGCTCGATCACCTGGGACGTGGTGATGGGCGCTCCGGGACAGCCCGAACAGGTCCCACCCAGGTGCAACACCAGGCTCGCGTCGTCGAGTGCCACCACGTACAGCACCCCTCCGTCCACGGCCAGCAGCGGCGCCAGGACATCTCGGCACAGCGAAAGCAGTTGGACTCGGATCGGCAACGGCATGGGCGGGGTGAAGCTAGCACACGGCATCGGCCGCGGTGCAAGGGAACGCCGGGAAGCTACTTCTTCTTGTTCTTGCCCTTGGTGTCCGCGGGAGGCGGCGCCGAGGGAGCGCCTGGCGGACGCACCAGCGCCGCGATGTCGGGATCAACGGTGTCGGTGTCGGCGGCCTTGTTCGTGCGCAGGGAGGCGAGCTGGTTGAGCGTGGCGCGCTCCTCGTAGACGATTCCGACCGTGATGTTGCGGTCGATCACTCGCAGGTGCGTGGTGGCGTCCTGCCAGTCCACCTCGTTGTAGTTGCGATCCTTGAAGTCGGCGTCGACGTTGCGGCCGAGCACGCGGAAGGCGTCGTCGTACTTCTTGCGCGCCTCAGCGAAGTCCTTGCCGAGGGGACCGTTCTCCTTGAGCGGGACCTCGTCGTAGAACTTCCACATCTTGCCCTTGATGAAGAAGAAGTAGCGGTTCACACCCTTGCGGGTGATCTTCATCATCATCTCCTGGTTGCGGTACGAGTACTCGCCGCGAAGGGGGGTGGAGTCGACACCGGTGGGCAGGTTGTCGAAGGGGACGCGGCTGTTGCGGAAGGCAGCGACGGCTTCGGCCTCGGCGGAGGCGACGCGGTTGTAGGCGGGGCCAGGCTGCGCCTTGGCGTACAGCGGCTTGAAGTCCTCCTTGATGATCGACTCGTAGAGGGTCACCAGCTCGGTCTCGCTCATGCCGAAGCGAATCCCCTGGGGGCTGAGGAGGATGCCGCCCTGGCTCTTGACCATCGGGGGATCCACGGGAGCCGCCGGCGCGACCACGGTGGCCGGCTTCGGCTTGCTGTTCGCGTCGGTGCTCGAGAGCATCGCCATCGAGGCCACGCCCATTCCCAGTGCCAGGCACATCGCCCACTTCGCCGCGTGCTTCATCTTCGTCTCCATTCCGATCGCAAGCCTGACCCATCGGCCTCGACCGCGCTCGCACCATCTACTGTGGCTGCCGCAGGCTACCACCGCAGCATTTGTTCACTCAAGACTTCGATGGGCCTGCGCCGGTTAGACGGGGCAGTCGCGAGAATCATCCAGCTCCCGATGGGCCCCAGCGGGGCTCCCGTGCCGAGCGCCCGCGGGTTGTCGCTTGACGACAGGCCGCTTCCGCCCGTATGCGCTGCTAGCCCATGGCCATCGAAATCAAGAGTCCGCGCGAGATCGACGCGATCCGCAAGAGCTGCCAGATGGCGGCCGAAACCCTGCTGCTCGTTGGCGACAACCTCCGCGCAGGGATGACGACCGAAGAAATCAACCGCCTCGTCCACGACGACACCGTCCGCCAAGGCGCCATCCCCTCCCCCCTCAATTACCACGGCTTCCCCAAGAGCGTGTGCACCTCCATCAACGAGGTCGTCTGCCACGGTATCCCCGGAACCCAGGTCCTCCGCGACGGCGACATCATCAACGTCGACGTCACCTCCTTCTACGGAGGCTTCCACGGGGACACGTCGGCGACGTTCTACATCGGCAAGCCCTCCCCCGAGGCCCGTCACCTGACCGAGGTCGCCCGCAAGAGCCTGGAGCTCGGCATCGAGCAAGTTCGCGACGGCGGCCGCATCGGCGACATCGGCGCCGCGATCCAGGAGTACGCCGAGGGCCAGGGCTGCTCGGTCGTGCGCCAGTACGTCGGCCACGGCATCGGACGCAAGTTTCACGAGCCGCCGCAGGTTGCGCACTTCGGACGTCGCCACAGCGGCGATCGCATGCGCACCGGGATGGTCTTCACCATCGAGCCGATGATCAACCTGGGGGGCTGGGAGGTGGAGGTGCTGGAGGACGACTGGACGGCGGTGACCCGGGACGGATCGCTGTCGGCGCAGTTCGAGCACACGGTGGTGGTGACGCGCACCGGCTGCGAGGTGCTCACCCGGCGCAGCCGCCCGCTCGTGCGCAGCGAGGTCGTGCCCGAGCTGCTGATCTGATCTAGTCTCCGCGGATCATGCCCCACGACCCGCGCATCGCCCGGTATGTCTCCAACCTCGACCGCCCGGTGTTCGCCCTGCAAGGGCTGCCCGAGGAGGTGGTCGCCGTGCTGTTCGCGTACTACTCGCGCAGCCGCGACGACCTGCGGACCAACCTGTGCAAGCTGCTGGCGGGCGACGAGTTGGGGCTCGACGAGGGGCCGTCGGGACCGGGGGCGACACGGATCGCCCAGGACAAGGCGCGCGCGTTCCACGAGAAGTGGGTCGTGGGCTACGGCCACGCCTCGGTGGCCGAGCACGCCGTCGTGCACCTCGCCGTCGAAGACGTCAGCATCATCGCCTCCAAGGTCATCGAGGATCTGCGGCTCGGCTCGTACACCGAGAAGAGCACGCGCTACGTGGTGTTCGACCGCGACTCGTACGTGGACCTCCCGGAGCTGCCGGAGCCCCTTCGGGCGCGCTACCGGGCAAGCTGCCAGCGTCTGTTCGAAGGCTACCTGGCGCTGCAGCCCGCCGTCGAGCAGCGCGTACGCGAGCTGTGCCCTCGCGAGCCGGAGCAGACCGAGGCCGCGTGGAACGCCGCCGTGCGCGCCCAGGTCCTCGACCTGCTCCGCGGCCTGCTGCCCGCCGGCACCCGCACCAACCTCGGCCTCACCGCCAATGCCCGCGCCCTCGCCATGCTCATCGGCAAGATGATGTCCTCGCCGCTCGCGGAGGTGCGTCGGATTGCGAACGAAATGCGCGACGAGTCCCTCACGGTCGCCCCAACGCTGCTGCGGCACACCGCGGCAAGCTCGCATCGCATGGGCATGGCCGAGGCGCTGCGCCCCGCGGTGGCGAAGCTCTCGAGCGTGCCCCGGGCGGAAGCAGGCTGCGCCGTGCGGCTCGTGCGGTTCGACACCGATGCCCTTGAGCGGGTGGCGCTTGCCCTCTCCTACGAGCACGATGGCGCGTCGGATCCGGCTGCGCGTCTCATGGTCCTGCGGGCCGAGCCCCGCGAGAGACTCCTCGAGATCGTGCGGGCCGCGATGCGAGACCGCGGTCCCCACGATCCCGCTCCGCGCGCCTTCGAGGCCTCGCACCTCACCCTCGAGCTCGAGCTCGACTACGGCGCCTACCGCGACCTGCAGCGACACCGCATGCTCACGCCGATCGTGCGCCCGCTGGGGTGCGAGCTTGGCGCGTGCGTGTCGGAGGATCTGGAGGCGATGGGATACGCGGACCGCGCGCGCGCTCTTCTGGGCGAAGCCCGTGTGGTGTGGGAAGAGCTGGCGGAGCAGCATCCGAACGAGGCGCAGTACGCGGTGCCGCTCGCCTACCGCGTGCAGGTGCTCTGGACGCTGAGCTTGCGCGAGCTGTTCCACGTGGTGGAGCTGCGAAGCCGACGGCAAGGCCACGCGAGCTACCGTCGGGTAGCGCAGGAGATGCACCGCGTGGTGGCGGAGGTCCACCCGTGGTTGGAGAAAATGATTCGGGTGGACACGGACAGCTACCGTCTGGCGAGGGGATGAAACCGCTTGACAGACCGTGCGCGGGCCTTCATATTCCGCGCCCTCACTCACGGAGCAACTCGTCGTGAGCGAGACCCTCCCGGGGCGTAGCGCAGCCTGGTAGCGCACCTGGTTCGGGACCAGGGAGTCGGAGGTTCAAATCCTCTCGCCCCGACAAGCTCTTCCCCCCCTTCTTATGGCAGCCAGAAATGGCTGCCCTTTTTCGTTTCGAAGGACCGGGGGCCGCGACCGTGACCGAGACCGTCGGAGCGCGGGCCGAAGGTAGCTGTCAAACGGCTCGCCCGCAGCGCCGCGACCGCCATCTCCTCCCTCCGCCTCCAAGCCACCCATCGCTCGACTTGCGCACCCGCCTGCGCAACTCGCGCAGACACGGGGTTGCGCGATCAGCGCGCGGAGAGGGCCTCGATCGCCGACGACATCGCTGCGACCACCTCCTGCTGCACCTGCGTCATAAAGGCGTCGTCGAAAGCCAATCCGGCGACACGCGCGCGCGCCGCGGTGAGCGCCGGCAGGCTCGCGGGCTGACCCAGCTTCACGATCGCAGCGGTGACCACGGCGAGGGCGGCGATCGGCACTCGCGGATCGGACAGCTCCTGCTCGAGGGCGGTGGCCGCGCGAGGATCGGCGGTGTCGCCGAGGGCCTCGTAGATCTGCAGCACGTTGCCCGGGGCGTCGGGCTCGGTGCGCGCTTTCTCCTGCGCCAGCAGCGCCAGGAGCCGATCCGTGGCCACCTTGCGGTTCGCCGGATCGGCCATGCCCGCGAGCTGCCCGAGCGCGTCGATCACCGAGCGCGCGGCGTCGGGACGCTTGACCACGTCGATGCTCGCGAGCTTCGGAATCGCCTGCACCGCCTTGCGCGCGCGAAGACCGTCGGCAGCATCTAGCACGAGATGATCGTCGTCGGAAGAGAGCCGCGCCATGAGCGTGTCGATGCTACGGTCGAGGAAGCGCTCGTCGTCGAGGGCACTTGGTCGCGCTTCTGCGGATGAGGCCGCCGACGCGAGAGGGGCGGAGGAGACGCCGCGTGTGGGGATGGGAGCGGAGCCTGCGGCGCGGGCGAGCTCGCGTTCGAGCGCGCGGAGTTGCTCGATCTGCAGGGCGGGGTCGTCGTCGGGTGCAGAGGGATTCGACTCCGAGCCGTCGCGCGAAGCGGGGGGCGCATCGGCGGATCGCAGCCAGAGGCCGATTCCGATCACGGCGAGGCCTGCGCCGAGGAAGAGCATCACGCGCGTGGTGTTCGTCACGGAGCTCTCCTTGTCATGCGTGGGAGGGGGCGTAAAGCGGGCGGGGAGCTCAGCAGCCGGTGAGGCCGCAGTACATGCTGCGCATCTGGGACAGGGTCTTGGTGGGCTGGCCGTAGCGGCCGGGGGGGAGCGAGGCCCACTCGTAGGAGAGCTTGGACATCGCGTTGCTGAACTCGGTGGCGGTCATGGCGCGGGTCTGCGGGACGGTGACCTTGCGCACGTTGGTGATGAGATACGACGCCGCGCGCTCCTGGTTCTCGGGCTCGAACGAGCTCAGCCCCTTGGCGCTCCTGGCGCCGTTCCAGGTGGAGGTGAGGAACTGGTAGCGTCCGGCGGCGGTGGAGCAGGTGGAGCCGTAGGCGATGCACTGGTTCGGGTGGTACTGGCAGCTCGAGAACGTCTTGAAGGAGAACATGACGTTGTAGCCGTCCTTCGAGTAGTTCCGCGTGCCTTCGGCCCACGCGATGCTGTCGTGCAGGGCTTTCTGGAAGCTGCTGACGATGCCCTGGCCGCGGCTGGGGGCGCAGGTGGTGGTGCTGGTGCCGCCGGAGCTCGTGCCGGTGCGCACGACGTACTTGCCGGAGACCCAGCCGATCTTGCCGCCGGGCTCCTTGACATTGACCCAGCCATTGCCGCCGCTGGACTTCACGGTGACGACCTTGGTGTTGTAGTCGAGGACCTTGAGGATCGAGTAGGAGGTGCCGGGGCCGCTGCGGAAGTTGAGGGCAGAGGCGGTGACGCGCAGCTCGACGCCAGCGGCGACGACCTCACCGCTGGACAGCTCCTCGTCGAGGGCTTGCAGCTCGGCGTCGTCGTAGCCGGTTCCTTCGGCGCTGCAGCCGAGGGCAATCATGGCGGCAGCGGAGGCGAGGATGCTCAGGCCGAGGAGGAGCTTGGTGTTCATGGCCTCCGGCTTGTGCAATGCGTGGGCCACGCGCGGAGACACCCTCTCGGAGGGCGCGGGGGCCGCGGTCGCGGCGCAGGGCGGGCGCGCGCGCAGTGGCGCCTCCGAGTCGCCGCGCTCGTGACGAGTCCGACTCGCAGGAGCCCGGCTCGCCGCGGTGCGCTATGCTCCCGCGCAGCCGTAATGCTCCATCGACTCCTTCGCCCTGCTCGAGCCGCGCTCTGCGTTTCGCTCGGCTGCGCCCTTGCCTCCGCGGTGATCGTCGGCTGCGGCGGAGAGGATGCGACGGAATCCGCCTCTCTTGACGCCGACACGGCGCAGGACGCGGCAGCAGAGCCGGGAGCCGAGACCGCGACGGACGGTGCGGCCGCGGACGCGTCGACCGATTCCGCTCCGGCAGACGCACCCGCTGACGCATCGGCGTCGGATGCTCCCGCGGACGGGGGCATGAGCGACGCCGCGCTCGACACGGTCGTGGCGGACAGCGCGCCCGATCATGCGGACGACGCGCAGGACGCCGGTCCGTACGTCCCGCCATCGAAGCTCGTGTGTCCGGGCGCCTACGAGAGCCACACGACGACCGCGCTCACGGGCGGCTCGGAGTTGAAGGAGGCGTCGGGGATCGTGGCGTCGCTTCGCGACGACGGCGTGCTGTGGCTTCACAACGACTCGGGAGACACGGCGAGGCTCTTCGCGGTGTCGCAGGGCGGGGCGATGCTCGGGCATGTGGTCCTCGACGGGGTCGCAGCGGTGGACTGGGAGGACATCGCGGCGGGGCCGTGCCCGGATCACACGGGGCCGTGCCTGTGGATCACGGACACGGGGAATGGCGCGCTGACGCGCGAGGTGTTGACGCTGTATGTGATTCCGGAGCCGGATGTGGCGGAGCTGGCGTCGGGCGACCTCACGGTGCCAGTGCCCTGGAAGCTCGACTTCCGCTATCCGGCGGACGCGGTGGACAGCGAGGCGATGGTGGTCACGCCGGACGGGGCTGGGGTGTACCTGTTCGAGAAGGTCGACGGTCCGCAGGCGCGTTTCTTCCGCTATCCGGCGCCGTACGATCCGTCGGTCACGGCCACGTTGGAGCAGGTGGCGACGCTGAGCACGCCGGGCACCGGGGTTCCGAAGGGGAAGATGATCACGGCGGCAGACATCCACCCATCGGGGACGCGACTCGTGCTCCGGGTCTACACGGGAATCTACGAGTATCGTTTGGGCGCGGGGCAGGGCGTGGCGGATCTCGGCCAGGTTGCCTCGACGCAGGCGGTGCTCGGGCCCTTCGACGAGATGCAGGGGGAAGCGGTCGCCTACGACGCCACTGGAGCGGGGCTGTGGAGCATCTCGGAGGCGGCCACTCTGGGGTTCGCGCAGCCCTTGCACCACTACGATTGCAGCACTCCGGGGAGTGCACCGTAGCCCGCGCGGCGCCGTTGAAGAAGATCTGCACGACGGGGACCTCCAACCAGATCAGCTACGCGATCGCGAGCGGCTGCGGATACGAGGACGGATACCGCTACTTCGTGGAGGTCTTCCCGGCGTCGGGCTCGACGAAGAGCTGCGCGCCCTACACGCTCAAGATCGACTTCACGGGCAGCGGGCCGCAGGCAGCAGCCTGCCCGTAGAGTCTTCCCTCACCCATCGCACCATCCTCCTGCGCGCATCGGGCTGACGCCGCGATCGCGCGGGAGTCCGCGGTGGTCCACCGCAGCGGACCACGAGACCGCGCCCGCTGGCTGGCACGCCGGCCGAAACGGTCTTGCGTCGTGAAGGGGGATCAGCGTTCGATGCGGCGAGAGCGGCGCGATCGCAGGGCAGCGGCGATCGCCGCGAGCAACCACCACGCCTCGGGCTTGCTACCGGAGCCGCCGGTGGAACGGCATGCGCAGCCCGCTTCGTCCCCCGACGCTTCGGCCGGAGTCTCGCTGGAGCCGTCACTGCCCGCGGCAGCGTCGACGGGCTCTGCGGCATCCGCCAGGGAACCGCCCGCGCCCGCTGCACCGCTCGCACCCGCGGC
>CAYMUE010000200.1:8828-10795 GCA_964393505.1 uncultured Polyangiaceae bacterium | reverse complement strand
GGAAACAGGCTGCTTCGATGCGCGCAATCGCCGTCGGGTTATGAGCGGTGAGAGGCACCGGACATTGAGGAGGGCTCCGTGACGCTAAACCCGATCACCGTCGTCCACGAGGTCATCGACGAGTACAAGAGCTACCTGCGCACGGAGTTCCGGGCACGCGATCCCAAGCTGCGCGAAGCCCTGGAGCGCGAGCTCGACGCCGCCGGCTTCCTCGCCCAGGAGCCCTTCTTCCAGGCGCACCGCCCCTTCAAGCCCGGCAAGCGATGGGACGCCCTCGGTCTCGACCCGCAGCTCGCCCACGTGCTCGAGGAGCGCAGCCGCTCCAAGACGGCCTACCTCCACCAGAGCGAGGCGATCTCGCACCTGCTGTCCTCAAAGCCGACCGACACCGTGGTCACGACCGGCACGGGCTCGGGCAAGACGGAGTGCTTCCTCGTTCCCGTCATCCAGAACGCCATCAGCGACGCCACGGCGTTCAAGAAGAACGGCCTCACGGCGATCCTCGTCTACCCGATGAACGCCCTGGCCAACGACCAGGAAGCGAGGATCCGCGACTACCTCGCCAACTCCGGGCACACCTACGTCGAGGTGGCCCGCTACGATCGTTCCACTTCCCAGAAGGACCGCGAGCGCCTCCGCAACAACCCGCCGCACATCCTGCTCACGAACTACGTGATGCTGGAGTACCTGTTGGTTCGCCCGTCGGACCGCGAGAGCATCTTCGCCAACCACCGCTGCAAGTTCCTCGTCCTCGACGAAGTCCACACATATCGCGGCAGCCTGGGCACCAATATCGCGCTGCTCGTGCGGCGCGTCGCTGCCCACCTCGAGGCGGCTACCCAGGATTGGAATGCGGGCGATCCGACGGATTCGAAGCGGTTCCCACACCTCCTCCGGGTCGCGACTTCCGCGACCATCAAGAGCATCGACGAGACGAACCGCACGCCTGAGGACGTCACCAGGCTGCGCAACGAGGCGGTGCAGGAGTTCTTCGGCACCCTCGCCGGCGGCGACAAGACCGCAATCCGCGTGATCGGCGAGTCGATGCAGGATCTCGTTCCGCCAGCCGAGGCTGTGTGGTCGCCGTCGCCCACGGGCGACCTCGGGGACCAGAAGGCAAGGGCGGCGGTCCTCTGGAAGCTCAACGAGCTCCTGGCGAAGCGCCCCTTGTCGCTGGCAGGCATTGTCGATCGGGTCATGGCGGAAGTACCTGAGCGCGCCCAGCACGCTCGCGAGGGCGTGCAGGCCGAGATCGAGGCCGCCCTGGTTATGGGTGCAGCCCTCCCCGATGACGCACCGGGCGCACTTCGCCTTCGCACGCACCGGCTGGTGCGCGGCGGGTGGCGCTTCTATCGCTGCGTGGATCCCGCCTGCGGACGCCTCTATCCCATGGGACAGGAGGAGTGCGCTTGCGGCAAGCACACCGCGCCGCTCTACATCTGCCGCGCCTGCGGCACGGACACGCTGCGCTTCAAGGGCGACGACGAGGAGACCGCAAGGCTCGAGCCCAATGACAGCCGCTCTCCAGAAGGCGAGTGGATCCTGTACGACCTCGGGCGCATCGACGAGCTGGAGGGCATGGACGACGGGGATGTCGAGAAGTCCACCGGCAAGAAGATGAAGCAGCGCAGCGTGCAGTCCGGCTCCTTCGACCCTGCGAACCTGCTGTTCTCACCCAAGGATGACGACTACCCCGTCAAGTGCCTGCTCGCTCCGGCGCGCACGACCTGCCTCGTGTGCGGTGGCTCCGCCGGATCGAAGGACGTGATCACTCCGGTTGCGCTGGGCACGTCGGCCGCAGTGCGCGTGCTCGCCGAGGGGCTGATGGAGGGCCTGGCGCGGGAGCACAAGCGAGAGAACGCCGTGCAGAAGGAACGTCTGCTGGTCTTCGCGGACAGCAGGCAGGACGCCGCGCACCAGGCCAGGTTCATCACCTACGCAGGCCGCTACGACAGAATGCGCCGCCG
>CAYMUE010000200.1:7621-8728 GCA_964393505.1 uncultured Polyangiaceae bacterium | reverse complement strand
CTGCAGCGTGTGCAACGTGCGCATGCCCTGGGCGGGCAAGGGCACACCGTGCCCGATGTGCAAGGGCACGTTCCAGCCATGGGCCGACGACGACGTGAAGAAGAACCGCTACGTCCAGCGGATCCTGCGCAAGGAGCTGATCCCGCTCGTCGCTGGCGAGCACACCGCGCAGGTCACGGGCGATCGGCGCATTGAACTCGAGGACCAATTCAAGGGAGACGCCGCGCTTAATGTACTGGCGTGCTCGCCCACGCTGGAGATGGGAATCGACATCGGCGGCCTCGACGCAGTTCTTCTGCGCAACGTCCCGCCCCGCCCGGACAACTATGCCCAGCGAGGCGGTCGCGCCGGACGCCGGACGCGCGTCGGCATCGTCATGGGCTACGCCCGCAACACTCCGCACGACGGCTACTTCTACGACAAGCCCGGCGAGATGATCGCGGGAGAGGTCCCCGCCCCTGGAATCGGACTGGGCAACCGCGACGTGGCACTTCGCCACCTGCACGCGATCGTCCTCGGCTCCGCGGAGCCCGGTCTTGGCGGGCGCATGGCGGACTACGTGGATACCAACGGCAACCTGCAGAAGGAAGCCGTGGATGCCCTGATCGCCGCAGCCAAGACCCGGTTCGACGGCGCCATCGACGTAGCCATGCAGGCCTGGGGCCCCGAGATCCGCGATCAAGCCGGGCTCGCCACCCGCGACGACATGCGCAAGGCCCTCGACCAGCTCCCGACGCGCATCACCGACCTGTTCGACCGATGCCGGATGCAGATCGTCGAGATCGAGAAGACCGTGCAGACGCACCTCAGCCTGCTCAAGGGCAACAAGGTCGCCTACGCGCTCGAGCTCAAGCGCCGCCTGCTGGGCCTTCCCTCGGTGGACAAGGACAAGCACGAGGCCGACGACCGCACCTCCGGCCACCCCATGCGCAGGTTCGCGGAGTTCGGCATCCTCCCCGGCTACGAGTTCCCCAGCGAGCCCTGCACCATCCGGCTTCTGGGCGACTCCAATGAAGCCGAGGCCATCTCGGTCGAGCGGCGGTTCGGACTCACCCAGTACCGTCCCGGCGCCGTCGCCCACGCCCGCGGCCATCGCTGGAAGGTCGT
>CAYMUE010000200.1:2839-7521 GCA_964393505.1 uncultured Polyangiaceae bacterium | reverse complement strand
CGGTACGACCTGCCCACGAGCTGGTTCATGGAGCTACGGCGCGGGGAGACGGTCCGCTGGCTCCACGAGGGGAAGACACGCTCCGCGCTGGAAGAGCTCGCCGGCGCCCCGGTCCTGTACGACGACCAGAAGGGCTTCTACCTGTGCTCCACGTGCGGCCGTGAACTGACCTGGCCCGAGCCCACCAAGGACAGCGGCAAGGGCAGGAAGAAGCCTTCCAAGGGCAAGGACAACCCCTACGGGCACGCCGGCAACTGCCCGGACATCAACGTGCCGCCGGCCCCCTGCGCGCTGACCACGGCGAGCAAGGCGACCACGCTCCGGCTCTTCGTCTGCCTCGGCAAGGGCCAGGCCCCGGAGAAGCCCGACGAGAACTACCTGCGCTGGGGCTACTCCCTCGGCTACGCCCTGCGCACGGGCATGCGCCAGCTCTTCATGCTCGACGGTCCGGAGATCGAGTTCAGCCTGGAAGGCCCCTGGACGGTCCAGTGCCCCAGCGGTCCCGCCATCATCGGCGCCCTCACGTTCCTCGACCCGGCCGTGGGCGGCAGCGGTTTCCTGCGCCGCGCCGCGCAGGACATGCACCTGGTGGCCCAGCGCGCTCTGGAGCACCTCGACCACAAGGACTGCGAGACGGCCTGCTACCGCTGCCTCAAGTCCTACAACAACCAGCGCCACCATCAGCACCTGGCCTGGCCGGCGATCGTCCCCGACCTCGAACAACTCGCGGCTGGCGAGTCCACGCTCACGCAGACCGAGCTCTTCGACCCCAAGCCCTGGCTCGACGCCTTCGACGCAGGCGTCGGTTCACCGCTCGAGTTGAAGTTCCTGAGGCTTTTCGAGCAGCACGGCATCGAGGTCGAGAAGCAAGTCCCGGTTGCGCCCGACGAGGGTGGGCAGCCGATCAGCGTGGCGGACTTCGTGGTGAAGGGGACGAAGATAGCAGTCTACGTCGATGGCGCCGCGTTCCACACGGGCAAGCGGATGCGGCGGGACAAGGCTATACGGGAGAAGCTGCGGGTGGGGACGATGGGGTGGAGGGTGGTGGAGGTCACGGCGAAGGACCTGAAGACTCCTCACGCCGTCATCGCTGGGACAGGGACCTGAGCGGCCATGCTGACCACTCCCTTCCTCACCGACCTGGACTCCCGCGCTGAAGTGAAGGGCTCCCGAGATCCCCTCGGCGCACAGGCGATCTGGACCCGCTTCGGGCGCCACGTCGTGGGCAACCTCACGACGGTGAGCACGTCGATCCGCGACTTCACGACGACCGTCCTCGGGTACTACCTCGCAGAGCGGGTAGCCGACGAGGTCGGCCCAGGGACCGAGCTCGCCACGTTCATGAAGTGGGAGCAGCTCGTCGCGTACGCCCGCATTGGCGTCATCGGGGAGCGAACTGTCCGCGGGGTCGATCGCGTTCGATCCAGGCTGAACGCGGGGGGCCGATTGACGCTGTCGCCCGACGGGTCGCACCAGATCCTCGGCAACCAGAAGATCTACGGCCTGTGGGGCCTGTACACGGTGCCCTCCCGAGCATCCGGGCTGCTCGACGGCGATCCTCCCCGGGTAACGCCTCCCGCCCGCGACCTCGTCGAGGAGCTCTACCTTCCGGCCCTTGGCGAGTTCGGAACCAAGCGAGCGCGGCGGCTCGTGGAGATCCTCTCGCAGTCCTCGATCCGCGTCGACCCCCAGGGCGCGGACGCGAAGCTGCTCAAGGCCGTCGCCCGCGTGATGGCCCCCAAGCTCCTGCCAGCCGAGCGCGACGCGTACCGCCGCCACCTCCTCGAGGGGGGTCCGAACGACCGGACGGAGGGGAGGCAACGCCAACTCGCTTCGTTGCTCATCGAGTTGCAGTCGCCTGATGGATGGACTCCCGCGTACTTGCTCGGGCTCGCCAAGGCAGCTCACAGACGTGGGGAGGCCTGGCATCCCCTCGCCCATCGCCTGGACCGGATCCGGGTCTGCGAGGCACTGCTGGCCCCCATGGCGAGGCTTTTCAGCTGGTTGCTCGGATTGGATGGTAAGTCGATCAAGGCAATCGGCAATGACATCCGCCAGGCATGGGGTTCGTCGGTGGCGACGATCGACCTGGCCAGCACGCGCGAGATCGCCGCGGAACTCGGGGCAGAGAACGTCGAGTACCGCGACCGCTGGCTCGCGATCGCGGAGCTCGCCGCCACGGGACGATACGAAGATCTGCTACGGCGGCTCATCGACCAGAACCGTGCCGTGATGGCCGCGCGTGGCGGCGCTCCTTGGGTCGAGGTGCAAGAGAACCGGGTCTCGGTGAAGTTCCGCGAGGAGAGCGGCTGGCTCCCGAAGGGCGACGAGCTGCCCAGCCTCTGGCGGCATTCGTACTTCCTCGACTCGCTGCGCATCCATGCCCTTGCGCTGGAGGTCGTTTGACATGCCGGACATCCCGCGTGCCGTCCTGTCCGAGCACTTCCAGGAACGAATGGAGGGCAAGCGCCTTCGTGCCGCGGTTTTCCTCACGTACCAGTTCGACCCCGGCTTCTTCGAGCAGGAAGTGCTGCCGGTCTTGTTCGATATCCCGGTGAGCCACGCGGTCGCCATCCGGCTCGTGCAGCTCGAGGATGCCATCCGGAGCATGCCAGGACAGATCGCCGTGTACTACGATGCCCACGGCCTCGTCTCCGGCGACGCCGGCTCGTCGCGGCTGGACATCCGGCGCATTCCCATCCGACACAAGACCGGGATCTTCCACCCGAAGAACGTACTTCTGCTGGTGGAAGATGCAGAGGCGGACGACGAGGGGAACCGCCCGCAGAGCCTTTTGGTGGCCTCGATGTCGGCGAACCTCACGCGATCCGGATGGTGGGAGAACGTCGAGGTCTGCCATGTGGAAGAGGTCGTCTCCGGCGACAAGACGCGACTACGAGACGACATCATCAGCTTGCTCCGCCTGGTCCGCCAGAAGTCGCCCGCGGCCACCGACCACGCAGCGCTCGAAGCGATCGCGCGCTTCGTCTCGTCCACGGACCAGCGCACGCATAGGTCGACGGAGGGCGGCCTGCACACCCATCTCTACGCGGGGACGTCGTCGTTCCCCGACTTCCTGGACGAAGTAGCTGGAAGCCGTCTGCGGGGGATGTATCTCGAGATCATCTCGCCGTACTTCGACGACACTGCAGACTGCGGTCCGCTCCAAGTCTTGCTCGATCGCTTCCAGCCCAAGGCGACGCGGGTCTTTCTTCCCCGATCCGCGACGGACGAAGTGACCTGCTCCCCGCAGCTATTCGACTCCGTCGCCGCTACCTCTGGGGTGAGCTGGGGACGATTGCCGAAGGACGTTCTGCAGCTCGGCAGGTCGGAGGATGCTGGCAAGCGGTTCGTACATGCGAAGGTGTACCGGTTCTTCTCGCAGAGCCCGAAGCGCGAGTACGTGTTCGTCGGCTCGGTCAATATGACTTCCGCCGCGCACCAGAATGGCGGCAACGTCGAAACCGGATTCCTCGTCGAGGTAGAACCGCAGCGGCGGCCGGAGTTCTGGCTCGACAGCGACGCGCGTAAGCGCCCCCAGTTCACCTCCGAGCCGGACAGCGAAGCGGGGACTGCCACCGGCACCAGATTACTCCTCAAGTATCACTGGGACTCTTCGATAGCCGAGGCCTGGTGGGATCACACGGCGGAATCGCCGATTCTGCGCATCGAGGCACGGGGAAGGGTCGTGGGGAACGTCGGGCCACTGCCTCCGCGGGGTTGGGTTCAACTGGATCCCGCGTTCGCTTCCGCGCTGGCAGACGTTCTGCGAGAGACTTCCTTCATCCTGGTTCACGGAGAGACCAACGAACCGGCGACTGGCCTGGTGCAGGAAGAAGGGATGTCCCACAAGCCGTCTCTGCTGTTTCACCTCTCCGTGGCCGACATCCTGAGATACTGGTCGCTGTTGACGGCGGAGCAACGCGTCGCCTTCCTGGAGGCACGCGCACCTGAGGTCGCGCTGACACAGCAGGGCGCCGACCTCGTCGCCACGGTGGCGGTCAAGTTCGCCAACGATACGCTCTTCGACAGGTTCGCCGGTGTCTTCCACGCCTTCGCCTGCCTGGAACGATGCGTGGATGAAGCCCTCGGCCAAGGCGGCAACGAGAAGGAAGCCGTGTACCGGTTGTTCGGCAAGAAGTACGACTCCCTGGGGAGCCTTCTCGACCGCGTGCTGAAGGAAGAAAGCGCGGGGGACGAGGTCGATCGCTACGTGATGATGCTCTGCGCCAGGCAGGTGCGAAGGGAGTCCGAGAAGCGCTGGCCCGAGTTCTGGGCCGATCACCGCGATGATGTCCGGGAGCTGGATCAGCTTCTCGAGCAGACCTCCGCGATCCGGGCTCGGATCGAAGCAGGGCAGACCGGCGACATGGCGGGATTCCTCGACTGGTTCGAACGATGGTTCCTCAGCCGGGCGAAGTCCGTCGCCGAGGAGGACGCATGATCGACACCAAAGTCGCCTCGCGCCTCCTGGACTTCGGCAGCAGGATGGGACAGGGCCGACGAGCCGACGAGCAGCTCGAAGGGGCGGTCGCGCTCTACAACATCCTGCGGCAGAACCGCATCGCCTATCTCGCAGACGAAGTCGGGATGGGGAAGACCTACGTGGCATTGGGCGTGATGGCGCTCTTCCGCCACTTCAATCCCGGATTCCGGGTCATGGTCATCGCCCCGAGGGAGAA
>CAYMUE010000200.1:0-2739 GCA_964393505.1 uncultured Polyangiaceae bacterium | reverse complement strand
GGAAGCGGGCCGTCGCCTGCGTGACGGCGTGAAGCGCTGCGTTCCCTGGATCCCCGAGGAAGTCTTCGATCTCCGGAACAAGCAGGCCTTCAAGGACAACATCGCCCGTGCGATCTGCTGCGCGCTGCCGGTGTTCGACCTGGTCATCGTCGATGAAGCGCACAACCTCAAGCACGGCTTCGCGGAGGGATCCTCGGCTCGGAACCGCGTGCTCAGCCTGGCGTTCGGCCACCCCGACGGGGCCGCGTCGCCGAGGCTCTTCCCGGGATACGGTCCGCGGGCGAGACACGTACTGTGCCTGTCGGCGACGCCCATCGAAGAAACCTACACCCATCTCTTCAACCAGTTGTTCGTGTTCGGGAAGGCGGATGGGTTCGAGGACCTGCGGAGGCACGATCTCGACGAAGACCAGAAGAAGGCCACCGCCGCTCGATGCCTCCTGCGGCGGGTCACTGCGATGCGGGTCGGCGACGATGAGTTGACGAAGAACCTCTACAGGCGGGAATGGCGGCAAGGCGGCGTCACCAGCCACGATGAGCCCATCAAAGTAGATGACCCGCGGCAGCGCCTCGTCGTCGCTCTCGTGCAGAAGAAGGTCAGCGAGCTTCTGAGCCACGAGCGGTTCAATGCCTCCTTCCAGATCGGCATGCTGGCGTCGTTCGAGAGCTTCCTCGAAACCTCGAAGTTGAAGCGCGACGTGTCGGACGAACAGCCCGTCTTCGATGACGCAGACCAGACTGACGATGACGCCGAGCGGGAAGGCATCGACGTTCGCGACGTGAACCGGATCGCGAAGAGCTATCGAAAGAGGTTCGACCACGAGCTGCCGCACCCCAAGATGGACGCGCTGGTGTCGGCCCTGGCGGGCGCCTGGGAGGACGGGACAAAGTCCCTGGTATTCGTACGTCGCGTGGCATCGGTGAGAGAGCTGAAGCGCAAGCTCGACGAGCGCTACGATCGGTGGCTGGTGAATCGGCTTCGCGCCGAGCTGCCAGACGCAGTCCAGGTGCGCTTCGACAAGGCGCTCATGGAGTACGAGGCAGTCCGGCTCTCCACCACGGTCGCCGCGATCGGCGCGCAAGGGGCGGACGATGCGAGCGGAGAGGAGGAACAAGACAAGGACCGTGGAGGCAACGACACGTTCTTCGCCTGGTTCTTCCGAGGAGAGGGCCCGAAGGGAATCATCAGCGGCGCGAACGTCCAGCAACGATTCATCCAGCGAGGAGCCGCCTACGCGACTTTCTTCGAGGACAACTACGTGGCCGACCTGCTGAGATGCGAACCGGCGCGCGTCGAGGAGACGCTGGTGAAGGTCGTCGGTGGGACGACCGCAGCAGTCCGCGAGCGCCTACGCCGACGGTCCACAAAATTCCTCAGCGGCAAGGCGCTCAAGCACGCGCGCGCCGACCGGTTCGAGGCTGTGCAGGCGGCGGCGGTCGAGTGGATCAAGGAGGTCCCAGGACCCTTCCAGGAGGCGGCGCGAACCGTCTGGCATGAGCGGTTCGAAACATCGGTCTGCCGGCCTGCAGCCACGGACGCCCCCGACATCGGGGACTGGCTGCAACTGCGAACCTTCTTCACGGAGCTGCGCCAGCGCCCCGAACTTCGGACGAGGGTCTGGCCAGAGCCACCGGGTAGCGCCCACCGCGAAGCGTTCCGCGAGCGCCAGCTTCGGAGCCAGCTGCTCGCCGCCGCAGCTCGCCTGGGGCACTCGTTCATTGACCTCTACGTGATGACCATTCGGCGCTTGGGAAGCCTGGATCTGCGTGCGCAGGAAGCCGATAAGGAAGGCGCCGATGCCGAGACGGACCGAATCCACGAGTATCTCGATCTGCTGGAAGGGCAGATGCGAGCGCCGCGGACCGACCGCCCATGGTGCGCGTTCGACGAGTTGAGCGAGGTCGCTGACAACTTCGACCTCATCCTCGACGTGAACGCCCCCGAAGCCAGGAACCAGAAGCTCAGCGAGACCGCCCGCGCCTTCGGGAGCTTGATGCGGCAACAGCAACCCGTGGGTGGCATGTCGGGGCAGGTCAACCAGACGATGGTTCGCCAGTTCAGGATGCCGGGCTATCCGCTGGTCCTCATCACGACGGACCTGCTCCAGGAGGGCGAAGACCTGCACACGTTCTGCTCGGCCGTGCACCACTACGGCATCTCGTGGACTCCGTCGTCGATGGAGCAGCGGATCGGGCGCATCGACCGCGTGCGTTCGCATACGGACAGGCGTCTGGCCACGTTGACACGCCCGGTCGAGGGCGCGGACATGCTGCAGGTGTACTACCCTCACCTCGAAGACACGGTCGAGGTGCTGCAGGTGCAGCGGGTGCTGGAACGGATGAACGTGTTCCTTCGCCTCATGCACGAGGGGCTGACGACCGCCCCCGGCGAGGAGAAGCGCGTCGATGTGGGCAGAGAGCTGGTCCGCGGCAAGCGCGTGGTGCCGCAGATACGAGAGCGGCTCCAGAGCGCGTTCCCGGTGCGGCCCGAGCTGCTGGAGGGAACGGTGGAACGACTCGCGGTCGAGCCGGAGGCGGCCGCAAGCCTCGCCTCCCGCTTCGCCAGGCTTCGCGAGAGCGGGCTTCCCGGACTGGAAGTCGCCTGGGAGAGCGAGGCCCCCGCCTGCACGCTCTTCGGCACGGTGCAGCTCAACCCACGCTCCCAGCCGTTCTCCCTGGTCCTGCAGACGCTCGGCAGCCGCCCGCTGGTCCGCTGCATCAGCCCCGTGGGGTTGGTCGA
>CAYMUE010000199.1:4581-10813 GCA_964393505.1 uncultured Polyangiaceae bacterium | reverse complement strand
GTGGCCATCCCGCCCGTGCCCAGGATGGAGTCGAGGTGCCACTTGCCTCGCAGCATGGTGCCGACCCGGGCGCGAGCGCGGCGCATCAAGTCGGGGGCTTCCACGGGGAGACGGAAGTGGGCCATTGGTTCGGTTCATAGCGACATGCGCGGGATGTGGGCAATTTTCCAGCGGACGGCGGGTCGCTGAGACGCTGGTGTGCGGGTGCCGTCCGAGCCGGTATGCTGCGCGCCAGGAGGAACGCCGCCATGAACCTGCAACTCACCGCAGCCGAGCTGTCTCTTCTCGTCCAGTCGCTGAAGCACTGCCTGGGCACCTGCAAGCACGCTGCCGAGCTGGGCAAGGACCATCCGTGCGACAGTTGCGACGCGGGTCGCGCGTTGCTCGCGAAGCTCGAAGGGGCCCTGAAGCAGACCTCGTCGCCGGGAACCTGAGCGCCGAAGAGCCCAGCGAAGGGCTCTTCCGCAGCGCGTCGGGCCTGAAGCCTGGGCTCAGCTCACGGGCACGAGACGCGCCACCACGGCCTGAGGTCCCCCTTCGGCCATGGTCAGATCGATCACCCGCCCACCGGTGGACGCCGGCACGTCGATCACACGCACGACCTCCGCCTGCCCGGCCTCTTCGGGCAGCAGGCCAGGGAGCGCGTTCGGTGAGGTCCGGAAGAAGTCGAGATCGAAGCGGTCGCCGCTCTCGGGGCGCACGGCGACCGGGTAGATCTGGCTCTCGATGAGGTCCTGGAAGAAGTGGGTTCCGAAGGAAGCCTCGGGCTCCTCGTCACGCGTGGACATGGGCACCTCGACGATCGCGTCGGCCTTGTAGATGTCGGCGAAGGAGACCGGCACACCGAGCTCCGGGTCGGTGCTGGCCCATCGTCCCGGGCCCACGAGGATGAAGGTGCTTCCTTCGAGCCTGCGGTTGATGCGTCCGATGGTGCGAGCGACACGCTTGCGCTGCTCGAGGGTGTCGAGCTGGGAGTATCGCTCGGGATCGACGAAGACGGCGTAGCGGATGGCGGGAATGCGCCCCCTGCAGATGGTATCGCGTGCGGAGAAGACGACGTTCTCGGCGGGGACGCCTTCGGGGAGCGGGACGAGCAGGGCGCCGAAGACCTCGGCCTGGGGGCGGCACTGCAGCAGGGAGATGCGGTAGTCGGGCTGGGGGCCGGGGAGGACTTCGGCTGAGAAGGCGATGTCTACAGGGTGGCGCCAGGCGCGTTCGAGCTTGCGCAGGATCGCGCGCATGAGCTGGATGAAGCGGTCGTCGCGCACGAGGGAGTCGAAGGTGACAACGTAGTCCGACGGCGGGATGCGAGGATCAGGGGTGTCGATGGCGTGCAGCTCCGCGCCGTCCCAGACCGAGGCGATGCTGCGGAGAGCGGGGTAATCGTGGGCGACGAGGCGCTCCACGGGGAGGGTGGCGGCGGAGTTGTTGCACAGATCGACGGTGTCCACGAAGCGCTGGGAGTAGCGGGTGGGGTTGCGCTGGACGCGGTCGGGTTGGAGTGAGGGGTGGCTGAGGGCGACGACGCGAGGAAAGTCGCGACCGACGCGGTTGACGGCCCGGGTGCCGAGGCCCCAGACGAGGCGGAGCATGCCTGCGCGACGGTCGAGTTGGGGGTTCCAGCAGTAGGGGCTCTGGCTCATGGCCACGCCGGAGAGGAGGGGGAAGAGGTGGTCGCGCCAGACGTTTCCATCGACCTTCTGGATGAGCACGCCCATGCGCTCGTCGTAGTCGAGCAGGCCCATCTGCTTGCGGTACGCCATGACGTCGGGATTCAACCCGGAGGCGTAGATCCTGCGCACGGCGGTACAGAGCTGCGCGAGGCGATCGCTGCGGCTGCCCTGGTTGGGACACAGGTGGGTGCCGTACTTTCCGGCGAAGGAAGAGCCGAAATTGTCCTCGAGCAGGCTCGACGATCGCACGAGCAGGGGAGCGTCACCGGCCTTGTCGAGCAGGTCGTCGAGGTGCTTGACCAGGCTCTCGGGCAGCGTGGACTCCTCGTAGCGAGCCCGGATCTCGTCATAAGCCTCGCGGATTCGATCGAGCTCCCTGTACTTGAGGTTCACGCCGGAGAAGAGGTTGTTCTGCTCGAGGTACTCGTAGTGGACGTCGGCTGCGAGGAACCACGAATCGGGGATGCGGACACGGGCCCCGATGTCGAAGGGGTCGTCGGGGGAGGGCGTTTGCAACACGCGCCGGGCGAGCACCAGGCCGGCGACCTTGCCTCCGACCTTGCCGCGTCCGATGCGCCTGTGGCTGACCTCCTTGATGTCGTCCATCTGCAGGTGCTGGCGCGCCAGCCCCACGAAGCCGAGCTGATCGGAGAGCATGCCCTTGGTCAGCACCACGATGATCTCCTTGAGGTGGTGCTCGGTCAGCTTGCGGGATGCTTCGTCACCCGATTCGAACTCGTCGGCCTGGGCGAAGAGCATGTCCCACGGGGCGGTCTCGGGGTTGAAGTTCAGGATGAGGTTCTTCTTGTTTCGCTCTCCGAGGGCGTCGGCCACGATCGAGTGGAAGATGCTGTGGGGCAGGTTGTGCGCGAAGTAGAAGTCCGTGAGCATCTCGCGCACGCGCGAGCATCGGAGCTCCCAGACCTCGTCGAGCTCCGGGGAGCCGGAGTCGTGCAACCCTTCCCGGCGCTGCGTCAGCTCGGCCTTCCGGCGCACCTCCTCCTCGAAGACCTCCTCGCGAATCACGCCGCGTCGGAACATCTCCGCCCGCATGCGCTTGCGGATCTCGTCGCGCAGGATCGGATACTCGCGGATCTCCAGGTCGAGCGCCAACACACGATCCGCCATCGACTCCGACGTCATCTCGCCTCCACGCGTCCCGGGCGCCGTTGCCCAGGCGGCCTGTATATCACCGGACCGCGCGCAAATCCCGCGGGAGCACGCCCCCTACAGCTCCTCGCCCCGGACCGCCTCGGCCAACGCCCGGTCGATCTCGCGGGGGCTGAAGCCGGTCAGGATCTTGCCCCGGACGTCGATGACCGGAATCGATCCGCGGTCGGGCAGCCCGGCCCGCGCGAGCTTCTTCTTCATCTCGGCGCGCGCGCCGGGGTCGTCGTCGATGTCCTTCTCCACGGCCTCGACGCCCTTGCGGCGCAGGTAGGCCATGGCGTCCTTGCACGCCTCGCACCATTCGGCCCCGTACACGATCACCGCGACGCGGGACCGCACCGGTGCAGCCGTGGGCGCCTGCCCCGCGCCACCGCCGTCCTGCCCCGCGCTCGGGCTCGCGGCCACCATGCTCGTGGGGCGGCGACGCTCGGCGATCGCCTCCCACTCCGATCGCGCCAGGGTCTGCACCGGGTAGGTGCCGTCTGCAAGCTTCGTCCTCAGGTCCGCGACGTACAGCAGATCGCCGGTGCCCTCCTCGCGCCCGGCCACGTATACCCGCACGGCATCGCGCCCTTCGACCGGAACATCGGCGGGCTTGTGCACCACGTGGAAGTCGCCCTTCGCATCGACCCAGGTGATGTGCAGATCCGCCGTGTCGTCGCGCAGCTCCAGCTTCGGGAGCTCTCGCAACTGCGGCCGCGTGCCGTCGTCTTCGTTCGGCTTGCGGCAGCAGCCCACGGACACCAGGGCCATCAGCAGGAAGATGAGTGCGAAGACCAGTCGTTTCATGGTTGGGTCAGCGCTGTGCGCCGGCTGCTGAAGCCTGCTCGTTGGCAAGCTCCTCGGCAAGCCCGGACCACTCGTTCATCATCTGCTCGAGCTTGCGCCCGAGCGCTTGCTCCTCCGCAGCCATCCTGGACAGCTTCTCCCAGTCATCGCCCGGCGCGGTCTTGAGCGCGTCGCGCATCCTGCCGAGCTCCAACTCCCCCTGGGCGATCAGCTCTTCCAGCTCCCTCACCCTGCGCTGCTTGCGCTCGAGCGCGCGGGCCGCGAGCCGGGCCGCCTCGAAGCGCGCCTTGCGATCCGCCTTGTCCGCGTCGGACTCGCCCGGACGCGGAGCCGACACCGGGGACGGCGCGTCGTCGTCGTCCGCCACTGCGGACTGCCCGCGCCGCGTGTAGTCGCGATATCCCCCCTGGTACACCTCGACCTTGCCGTCGTCGAACGCCACCACCCGCGTGCTCACGTTCTCCAAGAACCGACGATCGTGCGACACGAGCAGCACGGTCCCGTCGAACTCCGTCAGCGCCTCTTCGAGGATCTCCGCCGCCGGGATGTCGAGGTGGTTCGTGGGCTCATCGAGGAACAGCAGGTTGCGCGGCTCGAGCAGCAGCTTGGCCAGGGCGAGCCTGGATCGTTCGCCACCCGACAGACCTCCGACGACCTGGAACGGCTGATCGCCCCAGAACCGGAAGCGCGCCAGGTACTGCCGCACGACGTCGGCGTTCATGTCCGCGCGCACCGCGCGGATCTCCTCGATGCCGTTGCGCGAGCGATCGAGCGACCCGAGCTCCTGGTCGAAGTAGCCGTCGGCCAGGTTCGAGCCCCTGCGCACGGCGCCCTGATCGTCCGCAGCGCCCACGCCGGCGAGCTGCTTGAGCAGCGTCGTCTTGCCCGAGCCGTTGGGCCCGACGATCCCGACTCGCTCGAGTCTGCGCACCAGCAAGTCCACGCCGTCGTACAGCACGCGCCCACCGCGCTCGGCCCGCAACCCGCGCGCTTCGAGCACGATGTCACCGCTGCGCGGCGAGGGGGCGAAGCGCAGGCTCATCTTGTGCGCGATCTCGAAGACGTCCTCGGGGCGCTCCATCTTCTCGAGCTTGTCGAGCATCTTGCGGCGGCTCTGCGCCTGTTTGGTCTTCTGCCCGGCGATGTTGCGGCGGATGAAGTCCTCGGTCTTGGAGATCATCGACTGCTGGCGCTCGACGACGGCGCGCTCGCGCTCGAGGTCTTCCTCCCGCGCCTGCTCGTACTGGGTCCAGGCCATCGGGTAGACCCGGAAGGTCCGCTGCCCGAGTTCGAAAGTGCGCGGGCACACGTTGTCGAGGAACGCGCGGTCGTGGGACACCACGAGCACCGCGCCCGGATAATCCACCAGGTACCTCTCGAGCCAGTCAATCGTCCCCAGATCCAGGTGGTTCGTCGGCTCGTCGAGCAGCAGCAGCTCGGGACGTTGCGCGAGCACCACGCCCAGGTTCAGGCGCCCGCGCTCGCCGCCCGACAGGCTCGCCACGGGACGGTCGAGCTGATCGCGAGAGAACCCGAGGTTCTGCGCGATCACCTCCACCCGGCGCTCGAGCTCGTCGCCCTGCGCCAGATGGTATCGGTCCTCGAGGCGAGCGAGGGAATCGAGCGCGATCTTCTCCCCCGAGGCGGCGGCGTGTCTCGCCTCGGCCAGCTCGTGGCGAAGCTCGACGACCTCCCGGAACCCGCCGAGCAACGCGTCGAACAGCGTGCCTTCGGTCGAGGCCTCGTGCGACTGCCTGTAGAACCCGATGCGCAGGTCGCGCTTGAGGGTGATGACGCCGGTATCGGGAGAGACCTCGCCGGCGACGATCCGCAGCAGCGTGGTCTTGCCGGCACCATTGGGGGCAACGAGCGCAGCCCGTTCGCCGAGCGCCATCGAGAAGGTCACGCCCTGGAAGAGCTTGTCGGCGGTGTAGCCGAAGGAGACGTCGGATACCTGCAGGATGGTCATGGCTCGGGTGGCTGGTTCCTACCCTCCGGCGGGGTGGCGGGCAAGCGACCGGAGCGCGCCGCGAGAGGTTCTGCCTCGGGGGCACGACGCGGGATGCGTCGTCAGAGGAGCCTTGCGGTCTTGACGGTGTCGAGGTTGGGGAAGCTCTTTTTGAGGTACGAGACCCCTTCGAGCTGGATCTTCGCGGCTTCCGGTCCTTTGCCGTTGGGGGGCGACTCGCCGTACTCCTTGTTCAGCTTGTCGAGCACCTCCATGCCCTTGACCACCTTGCCGATGGGAACGAACCCGGCCTTGTCGAACTTGGTGTTGGGGCCGAGGTTGACGAACAGCTCGGTGGAACGGCTGTTGGGGCCGTTGGCAGCGAAGGAGACCGTGCCCCGCTCGTTGGAGTGCTTCGCCTGGGGATCGTCGCGGATCGAGTTCTCCCGCCAGGCCGCCGAGACCTCGTGGTTGCCGTGGATCCCGAAGCTCGCCACGAACCGATCGATCACGCGGTAGAAGGCCACGTCGTCGAAGAACCCGATCTTCGTGAGGTTGTAGAAGCGCTCTGCGCCGAGCGGCGCCCACGCCTTGTAGACCTCGACCACGAACTCCCCCTTCGTGGTCTCGAACTTGACCTGGAACTTGTCCG
>CAYMUE010000199.1:0-4481 GCA_964393505.1 uncultured Polyangiaceae bacterium | reverse complement strand
ACCTCGACCACGAACTCCCCCTTCGTGGTCTCGAACTTGACCTGGAACTTGTCCGGTGGCGGCTCCGTCGCCTTCGTCGGGTTGAGAAGCGCGGTGATGTTCGAAGACGGATCGGTGCACTCGCCGTCCTTCGCCACGCACTTCTTGGAGGCCTTGCACATGTCCGACTGCTTGCAGTCGGCGTCGCCCCCCACCACGCACGCGCCGTCCTTCGGCGTGCACTTGCCGCCGGCCTTGCAGATCAAGGCCTTCTGGCAGTCCGTGGCGGAGCCCACCACGCACTTGCCGTCCTTCGCCGTGCACACGCCGTTCGACACGCACGCCATCGTCGGTGCGCAGTCCAGGTCGCGCGCCGCCTTGCACCGGCACACGTCGCCTTCACACGACCCGGTGCACAGCCCGGACTCCTTGCACGGCGGCTCCTTCTTGCACTCGACCGAGAGCTCCGCTTCGCGCACCTCGCGGCTCTTGCACCCGCTCGGGCCTCCCCACGCGAGGACCGCTGCCAGCGACCACACGGTCGCCCGCGCGCCCGCTCCCAACACGTTCCCGTACCCATACCGTCCGCGCACGGCTCACCCATCCTTCCTCCCCGCGGGGGGAGCCCGAGTCTAACGCCGCGACAACGCCGACTTCAACGCCCGCATCGATGGAGGGGACGGCTACGGCTGCGCAGGCTTCGTGAGCAGCGACCAGGGCTCTCCCGCGCGGAAGTAGGCTTCGGGAGCCGTGCGGGCCCACTGCACGAACCGGTGGAGTCCCTCCTGCAAACCCACGCGCGCATGCCATCCGAGCTCCCGCTGTGCCTTCGCAACGGAGGCGAACGTGAGTGGCACGTCACCGCGCTGCTGCGGCTCGCGAAGGATCTCTGCGCGCTTGCCCATGACCTGCTCGATCGCCGCCACCAGATCGTTGACCGAAGTCGGACTCCCGGCGCCGAGGTTGTAGACGTGATAGCCGCGGGGCGCGCGCAGCGCAGCCTCGATCCCCGCGACCGTGTCCTCGACGTAGGTGAAGTCGCGCGCGAAGGAGCCGTCGCCGAAGACGGTGATCGGACGGTCCGCGAGCAGGGCGCGAACGAACCTCGAGATGGCGAGGTCGGGGCGTTGTCTGGGGCCGTAGACGGTGAAGAACCGGCACACGGTGACGGTGAGGCCGTGCACCGAGCCGTGTGCCGCGCCGAGCAGCTCCATCGCACGCTTGGTGGCAGCGTAGGGGCTCTGGGGCTCCCCCGACGCCGCGTGCTCCTCGAACGGCGGCGTCTGGTCCTTGCCGTACACGCTCGAGCTGCCAGCCAGGATCACGCGCGAGACGCCGTGCTGCGAGCTCGCGGACAGGACGCGCTGGGTCGCCTCGACGTTCGAGCGCACGTAGGTCATGGGGCGCTCGATCGACGGGCGCACGCCGGCGGTGGCGGCGAGGTGGATCACGGCTTCGGGTTGGAACTGCGCGAAGGAATCGTCGAGCGCTTCGGGATCGCACACGTCGGCGGTTGCGAGCACGAATCGCGGGTGGCGCAGCGCCTCCTGCAGATTCGCCAGCTTGATCGGAGCCGGGTAGAAGCGGTCGAGGACGTCGAGACACAGCACGTCGTGACCCGCGGCCAGCAGCCGCTCCGACAGGTGCGATCCGATGAACCCCGCTCCTCCTGTGATCGCGATGCGCATCCCCGGCTCATAGCAGATTCGAGGGACAACGAGCGACGCGGAAGAAATAGGTCCGGGCCGCGACCTGGGGAGCAACCTGGTCACGGCCCGGTGGGGACTCCGCGCAGGCGGAGATGCTGGGTCAAGGCGCGCGTCGCGACCGTCTACTGCCCGGTGGACGCGCTGAGCTTTTCGCGGCTCACGATGGCGTGGACGCGTCCGAGCGTGCCCCAGTCCTCGCTGTCCTCGCCTTGTTGCTGGAACTGGATGACCTCGATGCGCACGGTGCGGGCCGGCTCCACCGGAGGCGGGGGGAAAAGCGACGCGGCGGCGAGGATGGCGAGGTGCACCGCCGTCGAGACCGCCACGATGAGCGTCAGCCAGGGGCGGGTGGGCTTGCTGCCGGCTGCGCGTTCGGATCGTTCTTGTCGTGCTTGCATGGCCGTCTCCTCGGCAGCGGAGACAGCCGCAGGGTCCACGGGGTTCCCGTGGGTTCGAACAAAGTCCCGCGGGGTCAGATGGCGCCACGGAGGCGGGTGGTGCTGCGCTCGTAGTCAACCGCGGCGTCCTTGCATACGCGCCACTGGCGTCGGGACACGAACTTCTCGGAGTGCTCGATGATGGCGGTGGCGACGTTGACGCCGCTTGCGCGCTCGATGCCTTCGAGGCCGGGGGAGCTGTTGATTTCGAGGACGCGGGGTCCGGTACGGGTCTCGACCATGTCGACGCCGGCAACCTCGAGGGCCATGGCCTTGGCGGCGGCGATGGCGGTCTGGCGGTAGGGCGGCTTGAGATCGACGCCGAGGCCGAAGCCGCCGCGGTGGAGGTTGGAGCGGAACTCGCCAGCCTTGGCGGTGCGACGCATCGCGGCCACGACGCGTCCGCCCACGACGATGGCGCGCACGTCGCGTCCTTTGGACTCGCGGATGTACTGCTGCAGGATGATGTCCTGACCCATGGCCCAGAGGGTCTCGAGCAGGGAGGCGACGGCCTGCGGGGTCTCGGCGATCATCGTGCCGATGCCCTGGGAGCCCTGCTGCAGCTTGACGATCGCGGGGCATCCCCCCACGAGCTTGAGGGCCTCGGGCACGGCGCCCGGAGAGCGAGCGCACACGGTGGTTGGGACGGCGATCTTCTTGCGGGTGAGCAGTTGAAGGGAGCGGAGCTTGTCGCGGCTGCGGGCGATGGCGACGGCGCCGTTGAGGACGGGGACGCCCATCAGGTCGAACTGGCGGACGACGGTGAGGCCATAGTTGCTGATCGAAGCGCCGATGCGAGGGATGACGAGGTCGACCTTGGACAGGTCGGCGCCGGTGACGCACAGGGCGGGGCGTCCGGAGGAGCGGACGACGATTTGGACCTCCAGCGGATCGATGACGCGGACTTCGTGGCCGCGAGCCCGAGCCGCAAGGGTCAGACGGCTGGTGCTGTAGAGGGACGGACTGCGAGACAGGATGACAATGCGCATGGTCGACGAAAACCTACCGGGCAAACAGGGGCGACAACGGAGCGGGAAGGGTTTGCCGAAACCGGCGCGGCTGCAACCCACAACGTGCTTCACGGGATCGCGTCGTTCGATCGTGCGATGCTCGGAGAGGGGGATGCGTTGGAGGAGAGAGCGCGACGCGCGATGCTGGTGGACGGGTCGGGTGACAATCGTGCAGCGGACGTTGTTCGCGCCGGTTGCATCGGGGCGAGTTTCGATTAAGGTTGCTTCATCTTGATCCGTCCCCCTCTCGCATTAGGCGCGATTTGCGCTCTCTTGTGCACGCAGCTGCTGACCGCGGCGGCTCACGCCGAGGAGCCGCACCCAGCCGCGGGGGCAATGCACCTCACCCTGTCGCGAGCGATCGCGATGGCTCGAGAGCGCGCGCCGGAAGTGCGCATGGCCCAGCACAGGGTGCGCCAGGCCGAAGCCACGCGCGTCGGCGCCGGCATCGTCATGCCGACCCGACCACGACTGTCCGTGGATCTGCGCCAGTCGCTCGTCGGCGGCGAGTACCGCACTCGCGAGCTTGGCTACGCCGTCACCGTCGACACCCTGTTCGATGTCGCCGGGGCTCCATCGGCCCGCGTGCACGAGGCTGACATGCGCACGCGCTCGGCCACCGTCGATGCGGAGTTGGTCCGCTTCTACGCGGGGCTCGATGCCTGGAGGGCCTACCTCGCGGCGTCGATCGCCACCCAACGGATCGCGGATCTGAACGGCGCGCGCACGGTGACCGACCGGGTGCTCGCCGCCTCGCGCGAGCGCATCTCAGCCGGGGCGGCGGGTGAGATCGAGGAGATGACCGCGCGCCTCGAGGTGGCCCAGCTCCAGGCGGCGCTGGAGAGCGTGAAGCGCGAGCGCAGCGTCAGCTTGATGCAGCTTCGCGACCTGCTGGATCTGCCTGCTGGGACGGCGCTCGAGGTGAGCGCGGAGACCGCAGTGCCGGGGTCTCCGCCTCCGTTGGAAGCCTTGCTGCGGCACGCCGAGAAGGCGCGACCGGAGGTTGCGGCGATCCGGTCGCACCTGAAGCTGCTCGAAGCGACGGCCACGCGGCTGGAGCGCGAGGTGGCGCCGCGCGTCGGGCTCTTTGGGACGTACGACGCTTCACCGCACTCTGCGACGTTCCTGGCCGTCGGCGCATCGGTCGAGCTGCCAGTGGCGCAGCGCAACCAGGGGGCCTTGGCCGTCAACATGAGGGAAAGAGAATCCGACCAGGTGCGCCTGGAGATCGAGCTGCGACGCATCGATCGTGAAGTTGCTGCGACCCGCGCGGCCTACGTGTCACGCCAGGCGGAGTTCCGCGCTCTCGCGGAGGAGGCGGTGCCGGCCGCGGAGCGCAACCTGCT
>CAYMUE010000198.1:0-10880 GCA_964393505.1 uncultured Polyangiaceae bacterium | reverse complement strand
ATCCGCGACGTCGTGCGCGAGGGACAGGAGATCATCGTCCAGGTCTCCAAGGATCCGATCGGCACCAAGGGCGCGCGCGTGACGAGCCACGTGTCTCTGCCGGGCCGCTACGTGGTCTACATGCCGACCGTTGATCACATCGGCGTGTCGCGCCGCATCGGCTCCGCACGCGAGCGAGAGCGACTGCGCGATGCGATCGACGCGATGCGTCCGCCCAAGGGGGGCGTGATCGTGCGGACCGTCGCGGAAGGCCTCACCAAGGGGCAGATCAAGGCCGACATCGCCTATCTGGTGCGCCTCTGGGGCGAGATTGTGCGCAAGCGCGAGGCGCAGCCCAAGGTCCCTTCGTGCCTGTACTCGGAGCTGGATCTGGTGCTGCGGACGGCGCGCGACGCATTCGGCGACGAGGTCGAGAAGATCGTCATCGACGACAAGAAGTCCTTCGAGGAGCTGCGCCGGTTCATCGAGACCTTCATGCCGGAGCGGGTGAAGGACATCGAGCTGTACGACGGAAGCGAGCCGATCTTCGACGCGTACGGCATCGAAGACGAGATACGACGTGCGCTTTCCCGCAAGGTCCCGCTGCCCTCCGGTGGCTATCTGGTGATCGATCAGGCCGAGGCTCTCACGGCCATCGACGTCAACACTGGCCGCTTCGTCGGCAAGGGCTCCAAGGATCTCGAGGAGACGATCCTCAAGACCAATCTCGAAGCGGTCGAGGAGATCGCCTACCAGCTGCGCTTCCGCAACCTCGGCGGCCTCATCGTCCTCGACACGATCGACATGGACCGGCCGTCGAACCGCGAGAAGGTTCGCCAGCGGCTCACCGAGCTGCTGCAGAAGGACAAGGCTCGCACGACGATCAACCCGATCTCCGATCTCGGGCTGATCGAGATGACGCGCAAGCGCACGCGCGAGAGCATCGGGCGGGTGCTGCACGAGCCATGCTTCTACTGCGACGGCACGGGGCAACTGCAGTCGCGCACCACAGTGGCCTACGAGATCCTCCGCCAGCTTCGTCGCGAGTACGCTTCGCTCTCGGGCTACCAAGTGGTCGTCAACGCGCACCCCGCCGTGGTGGACGTGCTCAAGACCGAGGAAGCGGAGGCGCTTGCGACCGCGGAGAACCGCTTCATGCGACGCATCGAGCTGGTGCCGCGGCGCGAGTATCACATCGAGCAGTTCGACCTTCAGGGGAAGTGACCATGAGCGAGGAGTCCAGAGCCGGGTTCGGGAGCCGGAGGGACGAGCGCGTCACGATCAACAAGGAGTTCGGATCGTTCGACGCCTTCCTGCAGGAGTACGTCACCAACATCTCCCGATCGGGCGTCTTCATCCGCTCCAAGAACGTCCTGCCCGTCGGCACGAAGGTCAACCTCCGCTTCACCGTGATCATGGACGACGTCGAGACGATCGAAGGCACCGGCGAGGTGGTCAGGACGTCGGACGACGGCATGGGCGTGGTCTTCCGGGAGCTGACGACGTATTCGAAGAAGCTGCTGGAGCGGCTGGTGGTCGCGCGCGATCCGGGCGTGGGCGGCGGCGCCTGATCACTGCAGCACGGTGTCGGTGTACCAGCGTCCCAGCCGTTCCCTCACCAGGGTGAACTCCGCTCCGGTCGCGAGCCTGACGCGATAGCCGCGCTCGCCGCGAGCGAGGCCCACGACGCTGCCGATCACCTGCACATCGTGCCACCTGCCGTCGAGCTGCACGCGTTGCGGGCGACGTCGGTCGAGCTCGACGGACTCGACGCGGGCGTGCACCCAGCGCTCGACCCCCTTGGGAGGAGTCCACCCGCCTTCCGCGCGCAGATCGAACTCCACCTGTGCGTAGGCGCGCTCGCTGATTCCGTAGCCTGCGGCGCGGCACATGACGACGACGAGCACGTAGCCTTCCTGCAGGGTGCGGGCGACGTAGCTTCTGCGGGCGGCGCGGATGATCACCTGCCGCACCGGTCCCCACGCCTCGGGAAGGTCCTGGCTCGCCTTGCGGAGCTCGAGCTGCATGTGTGCGCCCGCGACCTTCACGTCGAACGGGTCGAGCGCACCTGCGTAGTCCACCGCTTCACCGTAATCGTCCACGAGCACCGCCCCGAGCGCGCCAGGCGTTGCTTCGAGGAAGTTCTGCAGGATGCGCGCGAAGGTCGATAGATCCTGGTCGCGCAGGCCGTCCTTGCGGCGACGCGTCATCGCGGAGGATCCTCGAGCGACGGGGTGGCAATCGTGCCGAGGTGACCTTCGGCGTTGCGCTCGACCTTCACCGGGATCCTGGCTCGCAAGTCGAGCAACAGCTTGTCGAGCTCGACCTTCGCGCGAGTGGCGACGATCTCGTCACGAAGCATTCTCGAGCGCTGGGCTTCCGGCACGATCTGCGCCGGCTGGATCTCGGTGAGCATGATCACGTGCCAGCCGAACGGGCTCGCCACCGGACCCGTCTGATCCCCTGGCGCGTGCAGTTGCTTCCAGACCGCCGTCACGTAGTCCATCTCGAACCGTGGTGTCGGCGCCCCAGGCTCCGGCCGATTCACCAGATCGGCAATGCGCCCATCCTCGGTTACCGGCTGAAGCTGCTCGGTGCGCACCTCGATGCCGTCGGCCGCTACCGCCTTCGCCGCATCGATGAAGGCACCTGCCCCTTGCTTGCCCTTGACCGCCTCCGCGATCTTCTCTGCGACGCTCCGCGCCTTCTTGCGCGCCTCGGCGTCGCTGTCCGCGGCCATTGCCACGGCGTGCACGGTGCGCCGCGCCTGCGGCCGATCCAAGTCCAACCAGTGGATCGAGGTGACCCGCTCGAGCTCCTCGGCGGTCGACGGCGTCCGGTCCGCCTCTCGTTTGACCCTCATGAGCAAGGCATCGGCGAGCACTCCGCGTTGCTCGACGATCACGAACGGATCGCGGTCGTAGCCGCGTTGTCTGGCGCCTTCTGCCATGAGGGCATCGAAGATTGCGCGCGACCGCGCTTCCTGCGCCGAGACCCGTTGGGCGGTGGCGATGTGGCGCACGGCTTCGGCCGTGATCGGCAGGCCGCCCACGCGAGCGACCTCGCCATCGGCCAGCGCGGTCGACTGCTCCCGCGGCGCCGTCGGTACGCCGGTGCAGCAGCAGAGGGCAAGCGCACCCAGACCGATCCCGAAGCGTCGGTTCATCCCGCGCTCCTGGGGCGCAGCAGATCGATCGACGAGCGCAGGAGGGCGACGCCGACCGCCAGCAGGAACACCGCGCCGAGGTCGTCGCGGTTGCCCATGACCCACACGCCGCCGCACAAGGCCGAGACAGCCAGGACCAGCATCACAAGGGCGAGAACATCGAGCAGCCGACCCATCATGGTTCCGCGATCAACCGGGATCGAAACGCCGGGCGAGTGGATCCCACCCGGGCTTCAACGTATACCGCGACCTGCGTTCGATGTCCCCTCCGAGCGTTCGAAGACCAGGAGACACTCCCCATGCGCGTCGATGTCATCATGCCCCAGCTCGGCGAGTCCGTCGTGGAAGGCACCATCACCCGCTGGCTCGTTCTGCCCGGCGACCTCGTCCAGCGCGATCAGGCCGTCGTCGAAGTCGCCACCGACAAGGCCGACAGCGAGGTGCCTGCCCCGCAGGCAGGGCGCATCGAGCGGTTGCTCGCCGCTGAAGGTTCGACGGTGAAGATCGGTGCGGCTCTGTGCGTCATCGAGACCGAGGCCACCGCGGCGCAGGTCCCGACTCCTGTCGCAACGAGCCGGGGCGACGCCGTGCCTGCACCCTCGGGCGAGCGCGCCAAGGCGCCTCCCCGCGGGACCTTCGGCGCGTGCGTGACCTCGCCCGCGGTGCGACGTCTCGCCCTGGAGCACGCGATCGATCCGCGAGCGCTTCGCGGGAGCGGGGCCCACGGGCGCGTGACGCGTGACGACGTGCTTCGCGCGGCGGGGCTGGACCCCGATGCGGTCACGCGGGCTCCCGCACCGCAAGGAGATCCGGGTCCTGGTCCGATGCCTCCTCCGGCTCCTGCGCCCGAGCAGTCTCACCGAGCCGGGGAGGCCGTCGAGATCGCCGCGCTGCTGAACCCGGGCGTTGCGGTTCCGATCCCGGGGGTCGGGTACAACGCCTACAAGGTCCCTGCGTACATGCCGAAGGACGGGGATCAGATCGTGGCGTTCTCGAGGCGCCGACGTCTCATTGCCGATCACATGGTCTACTCGAAAGCGGTCTCGCCGCACGTGGTCACGGTGGCGGAGATCGATCTGGAGCGCACCGTGCGTCTTCGGGAGCAGCACAAGGCGGTCCATCAGAGCGAGGGCATTGCGCTCACCCTGGTCACGTTCGTGTGCGCCGCGGTGGTGAAGGCGCTGCGCGAGCATCCGGGGCTCAACGCGCGGGTGCTCGACGATCGGTACGTGTTGCTCGGGGAGGTGAACCTCGGCGTGGCGGTGGACACACCGGAGGGGCTGCTCGTGCCGGTGATCCGCCGAGCGGACGAGCTGTCGTTGCGGGGTCTGGCGCGAGCGATTGCGGAGCTGGCGGCGAGGGCGCGGGAGGGCAAGCTCACGGCCGACGAGCTTTCGGGCTCGAGCTTCACGGTGTCGAACCCGGGAGCGAAGGGCAACCTGTTCGGTGCGGCGGTGATCTCGCAGCCCAACGTGGGGATTCTGCGCACCGGCGAGGTGAAGAAGAGGGTGGTCGTGATCGAGGGAGAGGGTGGGGCCGACGCGATGGCGATCCACCCGGTGATGTACGCGGCGCTCTCGTACGATCACCGGATCATCGACGGAGTGATGGCGAACGCGTTCTTGTGGAGGGTGGGAGAGATCCTGCGCAGCGGGCAGTTCGCGGTGTAGGGGGTCGCGAGCGGCGAACGTGTCGGGGGCCTTCTCGATCGCGGAAGTGCCCGATGGGAAGTACGCGGTGTTCGTGGCGTTCACGGGTCGCCGCTGTCTCCTGGGATGTACTACCAGTTCCGCGTCGTCTCGATGAAGGGTGGTGTGCCGATCTCGGCTACCGAGGATCTGAAGGGCGTGTTCGTGCACAAGTAGGTCGTCACACCGGTCGAGGCGTGCGGTCCGCACCGATGAGGACGGGCGCGTCGCGCCACTTGCCGCGGAGCACGAAGACACCGATGACGAGGGCGACGACGGTGACGTGGACGACGGCGGCGCCCCAGGCGCCGCGCACGCCGAGTTGGGCGCCCTCGCCGAGCACCCAGACGAGCGGCAGGAAGACGAAGAAGCCGGAGCCGAGCATGACGTAGGTGGGGGTCGAGGTGCGTCCGGAGCCGCGGATCACCGATTGCGCCACGATGCCGAAGCCGTCGAAGGGCTGGTAGGCGCCGGCGAGCAGGCCGATGGCGCTGCCGAGGGCGACGACGGCCGGGTCGGGGTTGAAGGTGCGGACGAGGGGGGTACGGAACAGGGCGATGGCGATGCCGACGATGGTCATGTAGCCGACGCCGATACCGATGGAGAGCCAGGCGCTCCTGGAGGCGAGGTCGGGGCGCCGGGCTCCGAGGTACTGGCCCACGAGGGTGGAGGCGGTGACGCCGAGGGCTGCGGCGGGCATGAAGCAGAAGCTGGTGACCTGGAACAGGACGGTATGGGCAGCGAGCTCGGCGGGGGCGCGCGTGGCCGCGTAGGCGGCAAACGCGGTCCATCCCACCATCTCGAACATCCACGACAGGCCGATGGGCGCACCCAGGGTGAGGAATCGTCGGAGCTGCCAGAGCCCGGGGGACGACCACGAGCGGGAGCCGGCCTGGATGGCGCGGCGACTGCACAGGTAGATCACGACGCAGTAGGAGCACTCGATGGCGCCGGCGATGGCGGTGGCCCAGGCGGCGCCTTCGACGCCCAGGCGCGGCAGGCCGGCGAGGCCGAAGACGAGCACGACGGCGAGCAGGGCGTTGGAGATGTTGGCGACGAGCGAAGCGATCATCGGGGTGACGGTATCGCCCAGGCCGCGCAGGAAGCTGGCGAGCACGAAGGTGCCGAGGGTGAAGGGCGAGGAGAGCAGGCGGATCTGAAGGTAGATCGTGGCGAAGGGGCGGACCTCGGGGGAGGCGCCCATCCAGCCGAGCACGTGGGGGACGGCGAACCAGAGGGGCGCGATGGCGAGGCACATGGGCAGGATGAGGGCCACGCCGGCGTTGACGTGGCGCGACAGATCCTTGCGTCCGGCGCCGTGGTCCTGAGCGACCAGGATGTTGACGACGGTCATGGTGCCGGTGAAGAAGCAGAGCATGGCCCACCAGAGCACGCCGCCGAGGCCGGCGGCGCCCTGCTCGACGGTGCCGACGCGGCCGAGGATCGCGGTGTCGACGATCCACATGACGGACTGGCTGAGGTTGGAGACCACGAGCGGCGCCGAGAAGGAGACGACCTCGCGCACGGTACCGGAGCGTGCGGTGACGACGCTGCTGGGGGTGGTCATCGCGGGGGGGGGTAGCGCAGAAATGCGGGCTTGTCGACGGCGGGGCGAGCGCGAGGGAAGGGAGGAGCGGGAGCGGACGACGGCTGGCAGCGTGGGCACGAATGCAGGGGCGTGGAGCGGAGGCGGGAACGTACGGGTTGACGCCGCCCGGGCGATAAGCGATTCCGCAGCTCGTTGGCGATCCACGGAGGTGCCATGAGCAAGGAATACAAGCCTTACGTGCCGGCGGATCAGAACCTCAAGGAGTTCACGATCCGAGCCCTGGTGATCGGGCTCGTGCTGGCCGTGGTGCTGGGGGCGGCGAACGCCTATCTCGGGTTGAAGGCGGGCATGACGATCGCGGCCACCTATCCGGCGGCCGTGCTCGGCATGGCGTTGCTGCGTCTGTTCAAGGACAACAACATCCTCGAAGAGAACATGACGCGCACGGTCGGCTCGATCGGCGAGTCGATCGCCGCGGGTGCGATCTTCACGCTGCCCGCGTTCCTGATTGCCGGGGTGTGGAGCCCGGAGATGTTCGGCTCCATGGACGGCTACTGGAAGAGCACGGTCATCATGCTGGTGGGCGGCATCACGGGCATCCTGTTCGTGACGCTGCTTCGTCGGGTGATGGTGGAGGACGCGGATCTGCCGTTCCCGGAGTCGGTGGCGGCCTCGGAGATCCACAAGGCGGGGCGCAGCGGCAGCACGGGGGCCAACGCGCTGTTCGTCGCGATGGCGCTGGGTGGCGCGATCGAGGCGCTCAAGCAGCTCGGCGTGTTCGCCGAGCGTTGGCAGAGCTTCGTGGCCGTCGGCTCGAAGATCATCCCGAACACCTCGCAGATCGTGCCGCGGGCGAAGGCCGCGGTGGGCTCGACGGTGGCGGCCTTCACGGGGGTGAACACCGGAGGCGGCTTCCTGCTCAAGGCTCCGTCGCTGAGCCCCGCATTCCTCGGCGTCGGCTACATCATCGGCCCGCGCCTGGCGGCGCTCAACTTCGCCGGCGGCATCCTCGCCTGGGGACTGTTCGTTCCGATCTTCATGCTCCTGCTCGCCCCGGGCTACGAGCCGTACATCGGCCAGATGATGATCATCGGCGGCAAAGAGGTCGCGCTCAACTGGTCGCACGTCGCCGGCAGCATCTTCGCCAACATCGTCAAGCCGGTGGCCATCGGCGGCATGCTGATGAGCGCGGCCTTCACGCTTTTCAAGATGCGCAACAGCCTGATCGGCGGCATCAAGCGCTCGGTGGACGATGTCCGCAAGGCCGCGACGGCCGAGGCGACCTCGGTGCGGACCGACAAGGACATGAACATCAAGCTGGTGTTCGGAGGGCTGATCGCGATCGCCGTGATCACGTTCGCCACCTACTGGTGGTTCATGGGCTTCCAGTCCTCGGCCCTGATGCCCGCGGTCGTGGCCGCGATCGTGATGCTCATCGCCGGCTTCTTCTTCGCGGCCGTGTCCGGCTACCTCGTCGGCCTCATCGGCTCGTCGAACAACCCCATCTCCGGACTCACGATCTCCACGCTCGTGGTTGCCGCCATCCTGATGGTCGTGATGGGCGCTCGGGGCAACGACGGCGTCATCGCCGTGCTCGCCGTGGCAGGCGTCACCTGCGTGTCCGCGGCCGTCGCGGGCGAGATGCTGCAGGACCTCAAGGTCGGGCACATCCTCGGCGGAACGCCGTGGAAGATGCAGTCCGGCGACATGATCGGCGTGGGGATTTCGGCCGCGGTGATGTGGATTCCGCTGTTCGTACTCAACGCGGGCGATCTCAAGGACGCCGCGATCAAGGGCTACACGGGGGGCTTCGGAGGCGACGTGCTCGCGGCGCCGCAGGCCGGCCTGATGGCCAGCCTCTCCAAGGGCATCGTCGGCGGCCAGATGGTCTGGCCCCTCATCATCGTCGGCATCCTGATGGCGATCGGCTTCATCCTCTTGAGCGTCAAGAGCCCCATGCTCGTGTGCGTCGGGATGTACCTCTCGTTCGAGACCGTCGCCGCCATCTTCGTCGGCGGCCTCATCCGCGGCATCGTCGACATGATCATCGAGCGCCGCAAGTTCAACGACAACCAGAAGTCGCGCATCGACAACAAGGGCACGCTCATCGCTTCGGGGCTCATCGCGGGCGAAGCGCTGATGGGCCTGGTGTTCGCGGGCCTTGCCTTCGGCGAGGTCAAGCTCCCCAGCTTGCCGAACCTGCCCTACCTGGTCAGCATCCTCGTGATGGGCGGCCTCGGTTACCTGCTGGTCAAGCAGCCGATCAACGCCGCCGGCAAGCCCGATGATCCGGGCGTCAACATGAACGGCTGATCCCGCGCTCCTGCCCCCCCCTGAGACCGATGGCTCGTCGAGACGACAACGAGGTGATCCTGTCGTGCGTTCCCGTGCGCAAGGCGGGCCATGAGACCACCGACGACGGCAAGGTGGTCGTGCTGCAGCCGAGGTTCGACTGGCGTCCGCTGCAGGCGTGGATGGAGCGGATGGGGCGCCCGCACTTCCGGGTGAAGCTCGACGAGGTCGGGTCGTTCATCTGGACGCGGTGTGACGGGGAGACGGAGGGCGGGGCGATCGCGGTGGCGCTCGAGGCGCAGTTCGGCGAGCGGGTGGCGCCGGCGCGGCAGCGGACGGCGCTGTTCTTCCGCAACATGGTCCGGGCGGGGATCGTGGAGCTTCGTCGCCCCGCCGTCTGATCTTCCTGCGCCTCGCCCCCCTCCCTTGACCTCGTCCGAGTCAGACCCCACACGGATAGCGTCGACCGAGATACCGATGAGGCGCGCAGCGATCATCGGAAGCAGGCACGGGGCCCGTTTCCACCCGGAAACAACAAAGGGATGTGCATCGGTCGATGAAGGGGACGCCGAGGGGCGCCCCTTCGTTATTTTGTGGTTTCGCGAGCGGGTCTTCCCTATCCCTTCGTGGATAGATGAGCGGTCCGATCGCCCGCCGCGGACGCGGGATCACGGCGTCGAGGGCCGCAGGATCGGGAGGTTGACTTCGTCGGAGTCGGCCCCTACGCCAAGGTTGTCAACCGGAGTAGCCAAGAACGGCGAAGCACGATGACAGTCCCGCGAATTGGGGACACCATCGACCGGTTGAGGGGGGGGAACACAGGTTCCCCTCTTTTTCATTTTGGGGGGGGTGGCCGTGGGGGTTCACTCCCCGCAGAGGGCTCTTTCGGGGGTGGGAGAAGGCGGACCTACCAGGTCTTCATTTTCTGGTAGACGGCGAACTGGGGGGTGATGTCGACGGGGATGGAAGAGCCGATGGAGGCGACGGCTTTCTCGAGCTCGGGGGAGACGACGGCGTACTTGTCGAGGAAGGCCTTGGCGCCGGCGTAGTCGCCCTTGGCTTCGATTTCGAGGTACTGACCGGACAGCTCGCGGACGGCCTTCTTGATCTTGCCGAAGTCGATCTTGAAGCGGCTGGTCTTGGCGTCGTAGACGATGGCGCCCTTCTGCATGAGGAAGTTGACCGACGCGATCACGCCTCTGCCGTGGGCCTCGCGCAGTCCGAAGCGCATCTGGCGGAAGGCGGTGGCGAGATAGGCGACGTAGATCTCCTTCTCGTACTTCTTCGGGTAGATCTTCTTGTCGATGAGGAACTGGGTGTTGACCAGGCCGGTGATGTCGGCCTTGGGCTCCTCGATGGCGCCGTAGAGCTCCTTGAGCTCCTTGCTCACCTCGCTCTTGGTGCCGTTGGCGAGGGTGATCATGCCGGGGCCGACGCCGTGGGCGACCTCGTGCATAAGGATGTACGCGAAGGTCGCCTCGGGGTTGAGAAGCTTGAGCTGCTGCTCGTCGACGACCTTGGCGGCGATGGGCTTGACGATGTGCTCGAACTTCCCGTCGAGGATGTTCTTGAGCATCACCTTCTTGGAGCCCTTGTCCTTGCGGATGCGCTCGTCGTTGGGGAGGTTGTAGGCGACGGTCTGGACGCCGGCCTGGCCTGCGCTGGCGAGGAGGGTGACGACGTCGATGGGCGATCCCTTGGCGCGGCTGCTGGCGTCCTTCTTGTACTTGTCGTCGAGAGGCAGGTTCTTCTCGATGTTCTCCATCTGCTTGCCGACGACCTCGAGGCGCTTGGACTCCGCCACGTCACGCAGGGCGACGAAGGCCTCGAAGCTCGCCTTGTACTGGAAGAGCTCGTCGGCGTAGGTCTCGTAGGGGCCGATGGTGATCTCGATGGGGCCGGTGACATCCATCCAGGCCTTGTCGCTCTCGACGTAGTCGTTGCTGGCGAAGGCGGCGGCGCGCAGCTCGAGGAACTTCTTGAGGGACGGTTCCTTGCAGGCTGCGGCGGCGTCCTTGAGCTTCTGCGCAGCCGGCACGAGCAGCTCCTTGTAGGCCTCGGAGTAGGGGATCGCGGCGAGCTTGCCCTCCTTGCGCCGGATGACGGAGAAGTAGCCCTGGAAGGCGTCCTTGTCGCCGGGGTTGGCGGCGAGGTGGGCATCGAACTCCTGCTTGGTCATGTCGAGCGGGTAGAAGGCTCCGCCCGG
>CAYMUE010000197.1:0-10980 GCA_964393505.1 uncultured Polyangiaceae bacterium | reverse complement strand
TCGGCCTGCACCTCGGTGCTGGAGTCGGCCTCGGAGCAACCGACGAGCGCGAATGCGGCGAGGATCACGCAGGCGGCGAGGACGAGCGGCGAGGAGGGCGTGACCCGACTCGTGGAAACCCATGCTGCCGTGTCGCTGCTCATGTTGCGCTCCCGGACTGCCGCGTGTGCTGTCGACTCGTCACCCGACCTGGATGACATTGTTTTCGTTTTTTTTCAAACGCAAGCAGTCTGGACACGGGTCCACGCAAGACGCTGCGCGCCGCACGGTCTTGCACGTTCGCCAGAGCCGCCTGCCCGATGACCGGACCGCCGGGAGTTCCCGGGACTCTCACGCCGCCGCGAACGACACGGCCCGGGCGATCGAAGCCACGCTCGGCTCCGCGATCACGATTCCGCGATCATCACCGGCCCAACGCTCCACGTCGCCGCTCGCACAGGCCACCACCGGTGTCCCCAGGGCCCGCGCCTCGCGCACGACCGTGGGCGCCGCCTCGACCGCCGAAGGATGAATGAGCACGTCGGAGGCCGCGATCCACGCGAGCGCATCGTGTCTCGGAACGCGCCCCAGGAAGCGAACGTGCCCTGCGCCGGCCAACAGCCGCAATCGTTCGGCATCCGGACCATCTCCCGCCACGGCCAGATGCATCCTTCCGTCGAGCAGCCCCGCCGCCCCGATCGCGAGATCCACCCGCTTGTCCTGCACCAGCCTGCCGGCCACGGTGGCCAGAATCGGGGCCTCGCACTGCCGACGCAGCTCCCGGGCGCGGGCGGTCACATCGGGCACGATCACGGAGGCGGGGCGCACCGAGCTGCGGGCGATCACGCAGGCGCCGAGGGACGGAGACAGGCCCTTCACGAGCGCATCGCGCAGCGTGTGGGCGACGAAGCGGAGCTTCACGTCGCGGTGCAGGAGCGCGGACACGAGACGCTCTCGCACGGGTGCGGGCATGCCGAGCAGCATGCGAACATCGGCGCCATGGGCGACCGCGTGCACCTCGGCCGGGCAGCGGCTGCCGAGCGCGATGGGCCACGCGCAGGGCACGAGCCAGTGGGCCACGATGCGATCGGGGCGCAGGGCGTTGAGCCGCGCCATGGCGAGGGCTGCGAACCCCGCGGCGCCGGCCGCGCGCCAGGGGTTGTGACGCACACGGCTCGCTGCGCCGGGCCAACCGAACGCCGCACCGTGAGGCAGCGGCCAGACACGGAGCGCGTCGTCGGAGCGGCCCATCAGGGCGCGGTCGGGCTCGGGGGCGACGACGTGGACTTCGTGTCCCAGGCGTGCGAGCTCGAGGGCTTCTGCGCGGACGAAGTGACCGCAGGCGTCATCGGGGGACGCGGGGTAGGAGGTCGTGACGACGGCGATGCGCACTGGGGCGCAGGATGGCGGGGGACGGGACGCGGCGCAAGGGAGTGGGGGCGCGGAGCGCGGGAAGGTCGTTTGCGCAGTCCCTGGCCCCCCCGCGCTCACGCCAACGGGCGGGCGGGAAGGCGCGTTCGATTGGAGAGGAGACGGAAGGGAGTCCACGGCGGAACGCTCTCTGTTCACCGGCTTCTTTTTTTTGCCGGCAACCTCGCGCAATCCGTCCTTGACGGCGGCTCGCCACAATGAGATGGAAAGGACCGCTTCAGGGCGTTTCGCGCGTTCGCAAACGCCGGAACTACACGGAGGGACTCAATATGCGGAAGATTTTGGGAGTGGTACTCTTCGGAGCTTTCCTTGCCACGTCGACTGGCGGCTGTACGTCCTACGTCGGTGTTGCTCAGGTCGGGGACAAGGTTGTCGTCGTCAAGAACAATGCTTTCCTGTATGGCGTGTTCCGTCGGGTGTTCGTGTGCAAGGCGACGGACGGCGGGCTCCAGAACTGCCAGAAGAACGAGGCGCCGTGAGGCGGAGGATGACCATGACGAGAGCTCTATTTGGACTGCTTGGGCTGATCACGCTCGTTTCCACCCTGGGCTGCGCGTACGGCGCGGCCGCCCCGATGGGCACTGACAAGGTTATCATCGCGAGGAACACGATACTGGGCGCCGACACGGTCTACGTGTGCACGGTCGCCGAGACCGGGGTTTCGAACTGCAAGGAAGCCGAAAGCCCGTGATTTGAAGCATTCGGGGAGCCGACACCTCGCGGGACGCCTCCTCGGATAGCCGCGCTTACGCAGTGGTCCTACCCAGTTGAATCGGCACCAAACGGTGCGAATGCCCCCTCCAACATCCAACGGTGCGAGTTGATGCGTCTTTCGATTGCGGCAGCAGTCGTACTCCTGCTGGGATGCTCGAAGACTCAGGAAGTTCCTCCCCTCGAGGGCGAGCGCGTCGAGTTCCAGATCCAGGGAGACTCCCCCGCCGCCTCCTACTCGGTGGCGGTCTTCGTGTCCCCGACTTGTGACGTCGGCCCCATGGCCAATCCCCTGGCCACCCTCTTTCACAAGGGTGCCAAGGCGTGCCCCGACCTCGCCACCGCTACTCAAACCCAGGAGGGCGTCGATGTGGAGTTCGCCGTGCGGGCCGGAAGGACCGAATCCAATCGGACTGGCGCGCAGGGGATCCAGCTCTGCATCTTGAACGCGATTGATGGTCAGCCTATGGTATCGCCATGCAATACGCCGCTGCGCGTGCTGGCTCGCTATCGGGCCTTGAGGCCGGGGCCGCCCCCCCCCGTCAAACCGGCGCTGAAACCGTGAACACCTCCCCTCTTCGCTGCGTCCCGGGGATTCGCCTTGCGATCGTCCTGGCCCTCGTCGCACCCGTCTTCGCGACCTCCAGTCTGGCCCGCGGTCAGGGCGCCCCAGCCGCTCTCGCCTCCGCCTCCGTGGCTGCAGATTCCTCCGGCTCGAGTTCCGCCCCTCTGCCCTCTGCCTCGGCGCCGGCGTCTGCCCAGGCTCCGTCATCCGCGGGCTCATCGGAGAGGCCCCCCATCGCGAAGCTCCCGAATCCGGCGTCGAGCTACCGCGGGATCCCCAGGGATCGAGGAATCGGCTGGGACCTGAATATCGAAGGAGCCTACGGCTCCCTGCTCGGCGAGGTAGACCGCGACTCGAAAGGGACGGGTTTCGGCCGCATCCGAGCGGGCGTGCTATTCGCCAACGAGCCATTCTACTACGCGATCGGACCGACCTTCGAGACCTCCAACCTGGCTGGCGCCACCTTCGGATTGCAGGGCGAAGTCGTGAACATTGGCTCCGGGCTGTACCTCCAAGCAGGAGGTCTAGTGGATTCCCACGCAAAGCTCGGTGCCCTGGGCGCCATCGGCTGGTCCCTGTTCGGCGTGGAATACCAATACCGCTCCTATGAGGACCTCGGGAGTGTCTCCGCCGTCTATGCCAAGATCCGGATCCCCATCTCCATGATCTATCGGGCCGTCAAGAATCCCTGAGCCCTCGGATCCGGGGGCAGGAATCTTGAACACCGCGCGGTCCCTACGGGCAGCAGAGAGTGGTCTCGCCGGTCGGGGCGACGGAGCCGGTCACGGTTCCCACGCCCTTCTTCACGCACGCGCCGAGGGTCTTGTCCACGACTCCCATGTACGACCCGGCCGTGCCGTTGGAGTAGGCCGGGTTGAGCGCGATGCACGCGTCGTTGTCGGTCTCGTACTCCGTGAGCGCGTTCGTGCACGACGTGTCCGAATAGAACCCGACCTTCGCCTGGCAGGTCGTGGGCGCGGGATCACACGTGCATCCGGTGACTACGCAGCCGCGCGTGTCGTCGTAGGTCTGGTAGTACTTCCGGGGGTGCGTGTAGCCGGGGATCTTCGAGCAGTCCACAACGCCAGCGAACATCGCGCAGGCCTTCGAGTCGTAGTCCTTCGGAGACGACGCCACGCAGACCTGTCCGGACGCAGCGCCGAGCCCCTGTGCGGGCACGGAGCAGAGATCGACCGCCTTGCCGAACGAAGGCTCTACCGCAGCCTGGGTCACCGCAGGGGCGCAGGTACCCTTGCTCACCACCGTCGCGCCTCCCCCCGTCATCCCGTTGAGCTTCCAGCCGGTAGGCACCGACGTACGGCAGCTCCCCCAGTCATGGGAATCGCTGTACCCCTTGCAGTCGTCCTTCGAGTTCACCGAGACCTGTGTGGTCGTGACCGCGCACGAGCCTCCGGTCGCCTCTCCGCAACTGCACGCGCACGTCACGCTCCCGTTGTTGAGCTCGAAGAAGCGTGGGTCGAGAGCGCTGGAGCATGCGGGTGGCCCTTCGCTCAACGCCCGCTCGTGGTACCAGACGAGCTGCGCCGCGTCCGGGATCTGCGCGATGGACACGAACCCGGCGTTCGTGCAGTCCTTGTCCTCGCAGTCCGCCTTGCCGTCGTGATCGTCGTCCGTGCCGTTCGTGCAGTCCGTCTCCGGCCCGACCGGAGGCTGCTCGGTGGCCGCGTCGATCACCACGCCTCCGCCGGTGTTCTGCGCGCCGCCGGTGTTCTGCGCGCCGCCGGTGTTCTGCGCGCCCCCTGCTCCGCCTTGCGATCCTCCCCCGAGCCCGACATCCTGGGATGCGTCGGGTGCCGAACCACCTGCGCCGGCCACCCCGCCTCCGCTTCCAGCCGCACCCCCGAGCCCCGCCGTACCGCCGTCCTTGCCTCCGCTCGCTGCCGCCCCGCCGACTCCGGCGGAGCCGCCCGTCATCGACGCTCCCGCCTTGCCGCCCGCGCCGGGTGCCGCCGCCAGCCCGCCTTCGGTTTCGAGGGTGCAGGCCCCGGCGAGCGCCATGACAGCGGCGACTCCCCACGCAGCAAGCGATCGGCACGCGTTCATGCGACTCTCCCGTGTGGCTGTCTTGGAGCGTAGCACGTATCCGCACTCGCGGACGCCTCGCTCGGCGCGCACGTCGGCCCGCGGCCGCGCGGTGCGGCGGGCAGGGCCCGATGAGATGTAGGGGGATCAGCCGTGTACGGCGCGGATCTTCCAGCCGTTGCCCACGGCCTCGACTTCGATCTCGATGTCCTGGAGGACCTTCTTCTTGGCGAGACGCTTGCGGACCTCGTCGGTCATCGCAACGTTGCTCGCCTGCTCCTCGGCCTTCACTTCCTTGCCGGAGGCGGGGCTGAACATCGCGACGATGCGGCCGTTGTGGACCTGGTAGGAGACGGTGGTCGCCCGCGCGATCATGCCGGCGGTGGTACCGTCGGCGGCGGGGATGACGACCGGGCCGGCAGCGATCTCGACCTCCGGGGTCTCGTCGTCGATGCTGGCGCGAGAGGTGGAGGAGAAGGCCGCGAGGGCGGTTTCGAGGGCGTGGATCGCGGGCTGCACGAGATCGGGATCGCGGGCGGCGATCCAGAACTCGAACTCGGAGCCGGCCTGAACGGAGAGCAGCTCGACGGGTCTGCTGGAGAACCTGCGTGCGGGTTCGATCTCCCTGGCGGGCTGGTTGTTGGCGGCGGGGAGGAAGTCGGACTCGAGCCGCGGGACGATAACGGGCCAGGAGTCGAACACGACGAGCCCTGCAGCGGGGTCGGTCGTGCCGGGGCCGTCGGAGAGCATGGCGAACCCTGCGCGGATCAGTCCGAGGACGCAGCGAGCGGGGGCGAAGGGGGTGCCGAGGTTGCGATCGACGCAGAGGCCGGGGTCGGCGGGAGCGGGATCAGCGTGACCGAGGCGGAGCCTGCCAGCGCAGGGGGCGCGGAGGCTCTGCAGGTGCCAGCCCTGGGCACGGAGCGCCTCGACGCGCTCGGCGGTGCGAGCGTTGCGGGCAGCGAGGGCATGGGACAGCACGCTGTCGGGCTTCGCCTGTTTCTTGAAGAGGTTGACGGAGTGCTTGAGGTACGTGGTTTCGTCGGCCTCGGGCAGAGCGAAGTCGTCTCCCCAATCCACCCACCGGAGCAAGCGCAGTCCCGGGTTGGCGACCGACGGTCCCCTGGAATCGACGATGGGGATGAGGTCGAGGGGGAGAGGACGACTCATGACTTCCTCGGCTTGACTTCGCGGGCATCGGCGAAGCGGCGGAGCCAGGCTGCGAAGACGAGGGCTTCTTCCTGGGCGCGCATGAGTCTGGCGGCGGGCTGGGCGACGACGAGGGCGAGCAGGTCGCCCTTGTCTGCGTAGACGGTCTCGCCGAGCCAGCCGGAGAGGTGATCGTAGAGGGCGTTGCGCACGGGGCCGCTGCGGGCCTTGAGAAAGGCGAGTGTGGGGCCGATGCCGTTGTGCACGACCATGGCCGGGAACTCGCGGAGCTCGGCGGCGTACTCATCGACGATCTCGGGCTTGAGGGACATAACCGCAGCGCTGGCCTTCTCGGCACGGATCTGATCGCGGGTCTTCACGGCGTACCTCCCTGGGCCTTGAGCACGTGCATGCGGGCCCAGCCGCGACCGAGCTGGGCATCGGCCCCGAACTGGACATGGGACGGCAGGTTCTTCTCGAGCAACTGGGTCGCGGACTGCTTCTTGCCCTTGGCGGGGGCGCCGAGGCCGACCACCGGGACATAAAAGAGGGCATCGGCGGGCATCATCTCCTGGTAGGCCACGGCGCCGCGGTCGGCGACGGGGGAGATTTCCACCGCGGTGCGGACGAGGAAGCCGAAGAGCTCATCGGACACGATGCCGACGGAGGACTCGAGCTCGCACGCGAAGCCTTGGTAGGCCGTGGAGGTCGAGGGGAGGAGCAGGGCGGTCGAGAGGAGCTCGAGGCCGGGCTTGGGGGTGACGACGGTGTCTTCGAGGGCGAAGGCATCGGAGCCGTGATTCCATGCAGCGCAGACGAGGATCTCTTCGTTCGCGGGGGCAGGGACCGCCGGGAGCTGCACGCCGACGGTGCGCTCGAGGTCGCGGCGGAGGCGCGCGAGGGCCGCGGGGCAGGTGATCCAGACGAAGGGAGCGACGGAGCTGCGCACGGGGAAGAAGAGCAGGCGCGCATCACCCAGGCTGAGCGAGGCATCGGCGTCGCCGTCGCCGAACAGCCTGGCGAGGGCGTCCTCTCCCGCACCGGCCATGGCCTTGCGCAGCGAGGCTCGCACGTCGCCCGCGGGGATCGTGGGCCACTGGGTGGTGCGCTCGCGCTGGATGGGGAGGTCGACGGCACCCAGAGTGCCGGACGCGCCGGCATGGAGCGGCGTTTCGAAGTACAACGAAAGCACGACGGACTCGGTCATCATGTCAGTATCCTCCCGCAAGGATCCAGGTCGATTGCTCGACGCGAACGGGGTCATTGAACTCGAGGAAGAAGGTGGCGCCGGCCGGGATGGCAGGCTGGCCTGGGATGGAGGCGCCGATGGGATCCGGCGAGCCGGAGGCTCCCCGGCAGGCGATGGCGAAGAGCTTGCCGCCCTCGGGCAGCGGAGCGCGCGTGGAGGAATCCTGCGGATCGATCCACGGGGGGAGGCCGCCGTCTTGCGCGGCCGTTGCGGCCAGCGAAGTCACGCGCCAACGGCGCGCAGGCTTGAGCTTGTTGTCGGCCTGAGGGAGCTGGGTCTCTTCGGCCCACGCACCGCGCGCGTCGGGACCGATCACCGCGGGCCCGGGCAGCGGCAGCCCGGGGCGTCCTTCGGGGATCTCCACGGGGACCACGAAACCGACTCCGGGGCGAAGGCGCGCGTGTACGCTCACGGTCACGGAGCCGTCGCGCCGCTCGACGCGTTGCTCGAGCTCGAAGAGCCTGCGCGGCTGCAGGTAGTGCTCACCGTCGGCGAGCCTCTCCACCTTGCGCTCGGCCCAGGTACGCACGCCCTTGCGGGTGAGGAACACGCCGAGCCGATCGGCATCGAGGCGACGGCTCGCGGGCACGAGCAGGCGCAGGCCCGTCTTGTCGTGGCGGACGAAGTCGCCGCGCAGGGGCTCGAGGAACGAGGGCTGGGCGAACATGAAGTCGCGTTGCTTGTCGTCGAGCACGACGTCGTCGGGCGCGGGATACAACGGCTCGATGCGGCCACCGGCCTCGCGAGCGAGCAGCGGCGCTCCGATCTGCAGGCCGATGGTGGCCGGGTCGGTGTCCTTGGCCCCGGCAACCGCCTCGCCGTCGCACTTGCCGTGGCGGGAGCAGGAGGCGCAGCCGGCCTCGTACTTCGCGGGGCCTTCGGAGCAGTGACGGGACAGGTAGAGCTTCCGGACGGTATCGAGGAACACGGCGGGGCCGGGCGGCATGGGGGCGGGGAGCTCGCCCCACACGCTGTCCGCACCCTGCGCTTGCGCGATCACCACCGTGTCGCTCGGGATCAGGATCAGGTCGGTCTTCATGCGACACCTTCCGCGAGGAACGCCGCGATGCGGAGCCCGTCGAGGCCGTGGTTGCCGTCGGGGTCGAGCGCCTGCGACGCGTTGTGATCCACCAGCCCGAGCAGGGTTCGGGCGATGCGCTCCGCCTCTTCGGTCTCCACCCCGGCGAGTACTCCGCTCACCGCGGCGCGGAGCACCGCGACACGGATCTCCTGCTTGGGCTTGTCGAGCTCGGTGTCGGTGAGGGCCACACCGAGCTGGAGCGCCTCGGCGATCAGCGCGTCGCGACGGGTGTGGCTTCGAAGCTGCGCCACGAGCGCATCGAGGCCCGGGCCGATCTCGTCCCACTTGCCGGCGAGCAACCATCCGCGACCGTGATCGCGACGGAGCTCGACGACGAAGGCCTCGCGCCCGAGGTTCTCCTGCATCGCGCGCTGCAGCAGCCTGCTGCACCGGGCGGCGACAATGGGGAGGGGTGCGTCGTGGGGAGCGATGGAGATCGCGCAGCCGAGGGGAGCAGCGGGGCCGGGGTGCAGACGGCTCTCGTGGCCGGCCGGGCCCTGGATGGTTGCGAACGGGGTACGCCAGGTTTCGCGGAGGCGCGCGGCGAGGCCGAGCGCCTTGGAAACGGGGACGAGGGCGACGAGGTCGTTGCCGGACAGGGAGAGCTCGACGCCGCCTGCAGCGGCGACCTCGTGACGAGCGGTGTGCAGCTCCCAGGTAGTCACGGCCTCGGAGGCGGAGAGGATCCGGCCGACGCCGCTGAGGATCGGCAGGTCGAGCCCGTCGCGCCAGCGGGAGCGGAGCTTCTGCAGCAGCGCGGGCATCTCGGTGTGCAACACCGAGCGCAGCGTCGCCGCCTCCTTGGATTCGCCGGGGCGCAGCGCAGCGGAGAGACCGTCGCCCGACACGACCAGGACCGCGAGCGGTCCGGACGGCGCGGCGGCCTGCGGAGGAGCCTTCGGCCATGACGCGGCGGCGATCGCCGGTCCGAGCCGTCCCGCTGCGCACACCGCGCACAGCAGCTCGTCGGAGCCGATGCGATCGGACCACTTCGCGCGCGCCGCCTTCCACAAGGGGGAGTCGCCGGAGCCGAGGGCCTCGCGATCGCGGCAGCAGGTGCAGCGGGGGCGGGGCTCGTGGCGCGAGCAGTTGCCGATCATGCGACGGGCCTCGCCGGATGCGCGGGCAGCCTCGCACCACATGCCGAGGTAGGCACCCCGTCCAGGTGCTTCGGCACCCGAAGCATCTCTGCGCTGCTTGACGATCTTGTCGTAGGCGCCGATGTCGCGAGAGGCGATGAGCGCCCCCGCGCCCGTGGAGTCCTCCTCCACCGGGGTAACGGTCCACCACGCGTCGAGCGCAGCCTCGCCCTGTCGAGCCCACGCGGCTGCGAAGCCGGCGTCGGAGCCCGCGAGCCCGGCGAGGGTGTCGCGGACCGGAGCGAGCATCGCGTCCCAGGCCTCGCGGATCGCCGACGCGCAGGCGGCGCCGAGCTCCTCGGCACGAGAGGAGGGGACGAGGGCGAGGACCGATGCGGGGAATCCCCAGGTGGAACCGTCGGTGGGGCGGACATCGGGGACGCCCGCAGCGGACAGCCACGCGTCGGTGCAGGGGAACTGGGACAGCGCGGGCATCAGGATCGCATCGGGCCCGAGCTGCTCGGCGAGGGTGCGCGCGGCGACCCAGGCGAGGTGGGATCGGATGGCCGAGGCTGCGCCCGCGTCGTGCGGGTTGCGTCCACCGGCCTCGAGGGCGAGCTCGACGCCGACGCACAGCAGCACAGGCTCGGAGCCCGCGGAGGCGAGGGCCGCCGTGGCCGCGATCTGCTGCCAGGCGGTGAGGTGCGGCGTGCGCGGGTCGGCGGGGTAGCGGAACCAATCGGCTCCGAGGCTCCCGTCGAGCTCGGAGAGACGTTCCGCGAGGCGACGCCAGAGCCACAGCGCGTGGCGCTTGGGATCGCCGGCGGAGCGGGAGGCGATCTCGTCGAGCGCCGAGGAGATGGCTCCGTGGACGCGCTCGGAGGGGAGGCGGGCGTCGAGCGAGCGACGCGCCGCGGACAGCGGGTGCGTAAGCTCGGGGGCATCGAGCCAGGCGACGCGCGGGGACTTGTCGGCCGCGGGGGCCGGCAGGGGAGGACGATCGCAGGCGGCGTCGATCCAGGACCAGGCCTGATCGAAGCGCGCGCGAAGGTCCTTCTCCCGTTCGGGCTCGAGCAGCCCGGCGGGCAGGCGGCCTTCACCCTCGCGGGCGGGGTCGTGTGCGCGCGCCGTGGCCGAAAGGCCGAGCAGGAACAGGGCAAGCTTCTCGTTCCAGTCCGTCATGACTGCCTCGGTGTTCATTCAGCCGGAGATGAGCTCCCCGGCACGCCGGCACGCCGGCGAGCACCTCGTGGACCTCGCGTCCACGTCCAGGACCGACCCTCAGACCGGCAAGGAGCACCGGCCGATCCGGGCTCTGTTGAGGGGGGTGCGGCCTGCATCGGGGGCGCGGAATCTACGCGGTTCCAACGGTCGCCGCCATGACTTTCTCGCCTTGCGGGGGGAGGAATCCTCCGGCTTTCGCTCCTCTAGAATCGTGCCGTCTCCGTATCGCTGTCTCCATTCGACCGCGAATACTCCGCTTGACAGCGCCAGCGGCGCAGGTAACATGCGCGCTCTCTTTCCGCCAAGGTAGCTCAGTTGGTCAGAGCGGGCGTTTCATACGCGCTAGGTCGGCGGTTCAACTCCGCCCCTTGGCACCACCGGATCGAGTTCGCAGCGCGAACCACAGCGACGACCCGCTGACGCGCTCCGTCTGGGTCCAACGAGGCAGGCGCCTCTCCCAGCGCAGCAT
>CAYMUE010000196.1:9456-11075 GCA_964393505.1 uncultured Polyangiaceae bacterium | reverse complement strand
GGCCCCGGCGGAAGCCGAACGCCCACCTCCGCTGCGAGCCGCCGCCAGGCAGCGCCGATGAGCGCGCTCCCACGGACCAGCGCTGACACAGTCCTTCGCGCGGCTTCCCAATCACCCCTCGGGGCCTCGACCTGCGCGAGGCCGTTGACGATGCGTGCCGTGCCGCGCGGGCAGCCCAGGATTGCCGAGACGACCGGCCCGCGGAGCCACACTCGCGCCAGATCGGGATCGTTGGTGTCGACGGACCACGATCGATCGAACTCGGGGTCGCCCGTGCGGAGGCTCTTTGCGGCTGGCACGTGCCGAATCGTCATGTCGAAGGTGCCGGCTCCCTGGCAGCTGGCGACACTCCGAAGCCATTCTCGTCTGTCCGTGCCCAGCGTCTGCACCGGCACCGGGCTGAACACGAGGGCGGCATCGTCGCTCTCCATGCTGTCGTCGCCAGCGTTGGCCTCTTCCACCTCGGGCGATTGGGGACTCCGCAGGAACGGGAACGCATCGACATCGGCCTTCTTGAACCACCTCGACACTCCCCAAAACAAGGGCAGCACTCCGAGCCCCGCGACCGCGGGTGCTGCGACCACCCCGACTGCCGCGATCGCGATCCCCGCTGCGGCCATGGCGACTGCGTGCCTCTTGTTGGCCCGATGTTTCTCGGCCGTCTGGACTGCCCATTCGGCTTCTTCTTCGTAGAGGCCAGTCTCCATCAAGGCAGCTTTCACCTGGTCACGCGGCTCGGAAGAGAGCCGGTCGATGGCGATGCGGACGGCCGCAGCGCGGTCCAGAGGAGCCCTGTCGGCCACGGCGAGAGCACTCGACCTTCCTTCGGGTGCAGTAGTCTCGCCGGGCTCCCGGTTGCGCTCCTCGCTCATCTGTTCCGAGGGGCAGACAACATCCCCCGATTCTTCGCGTGCCATCGGGTGGCGAGTCTATCTCAACCGCGTCTCGAGCGCCGCGTATCCCGGACGGCTGCGCGCCTCAGGACAAAGCAACCGCCTAGGGTGTGGACGGCGCCGAGCGATCGGCATCGAGGACTGCGCGTACCGTCGTTGCGATCGCTCGGATCGTATAGGGCTTCGCCACGATCGGGTAGCCCTCGTCGTTGAACCCTTCGTGACCCATGACGTCGCCCGAGTAGCCGGAGGCGAGCAGCACCTTGATGCCGGGACGCAACTCCGACAACCGCCCGGCCAGCTCCCGTCCGTTCATCCCGGACATGACGACATCGGTCAGCAGAAGGTCGATCACCCCCGGGTGATGGGCCGACGCCTCCAACGCTTCTGCGCCGCTGGATACAGAGAGCACGGTGTACCCAAGGCGTTCCAGGATGCGCCTGCCTGCGTCGCGAACCAGGGGCTCGTCCTCCACCAGGAGAATCGTCTCCTTCCCTCCCACCGGCTCGTCGCGGCCCGCCTTCATCACTTCATGCGGTGCGGGCCCGGAGGCCGACGGAAGACGGACCCGGAACGTGGTGCCGCGGCCGGGGCTCGACTCGACATCGATGATGCCGCCCGCTTGAGTCACCGTGCCGTAGACCGAGGCCAGCCCCAATCCTGTCCCTTCGCCGGGAGGCTTCGTCGTGAAGAACGGCTCGAACAGATGCGCCTGGATCTCGGGGC
>CAYMUE010000196.1:5972-9356 GCA_964393505.1 uncultured Polyangiaceae bacterium | reverse complement strand
GACCGGGCGTCGTCCATGACCATGCTCTGCAGCACCTCGACGTACGGTCGCCCCAGCACCTGCTCCCGCTTCAGTCCCGTCAGCTCCTCCGACGCGCGGTTGAACTCCAGCACCCGCCCCTTCTCGTCGATCAACACCACGGACATCATGCTCTGCTCCACGACCATCCGGTACAGGTCCTGCAGCTCGCGCAGCGCCCGCTCCGTCGCTTTGCGCCCGCTGACGTCCCGCACAGTGAGCAGGAACCGCACGCCTCGCTCGTCGTCGCACGGCTCGAGGCTCGCCAGCGTCAGCTCGAGTGCAACCACCCGGCCGTCCCTGGCGACATGCGTCGATTCCACAGTCGTTCGTCCCCGTTCCACTGCTTCGGCCCGGAGCCCAGGCCATGGAGATGGACCGGACGCGCCGATCAGATCCGCGATGCGACCGCCGACCGCGTCGGCACGCGGGACTCCGAACAACGCTTCTGCCGGGCCGTTCCAACCCACGACCCGACCGTCCGCATCAAGGAGCGCGCACGGGTCCTCGAGTGCCTCGATCATGCGTCGCCCCGTTGCCGTCCCCTCCGCCATTGGGCAACGATAGCACGAGCATCTCGGCGAGTCGTCGAGTCGTCGCCGGACCGCACCGGCGCGTTCTCGGGCCGAGCCGGCGTTGCGCGACTGCTCTTCGCCGCCGTAGAGCAACGCCGCTTTCGCCGGACGCGGCATTGCCGCATACTGGGCCGCATGGCTGACCCTGTCCGCAGGCGTGGGAGCTACGAGGATGTGCTGCGCACACCCGAGTTCCTGCTGGCCGAGGTGGCGGACTGCGAGATGTATCTCCGACCGAGGCCGGCAATCGACGCTGCTCGTGCGCGCACCCGCCTCGGAACGCTGCCGGGGACGGCCTTCGACCTGGGCCGCGGCGGACCAGGGGGCTGGGTGCTCCTCGACGAGCCGGAGCTGCACCTGGGACGGCGACCTGATGTGGTCGTGCCGGACCTCGCAGGGTGGCGCAGGGAGCGCATGCCAGAGCTCCCGGCCACTGCCCACCTGACGCTCGCTCCGGACTGGGTCTGTGAGGTGATTTCCGGGGGTTCAGCGGACTTCGTTCGCAGGACGAAGCAACGCGTGTACGCCCGGGAGGGCGTGAGACTCGCCTGGTTCGTGGATCCGGCGCGGCAGCTTCTCGAGGTCGTTCGATTGGGGACGGGCTCCGAAAGCGCGGTCGCGACCTGCCGGGGGAGCGAGGTGGTGTGCGCCGAGCCGTTCGAGGCGATCGAGATTGAGCTCGGAGCGCTGTGGGAGCGTTGACGAGGGGGGCGCATGGAGGTTTCCGGGGGGTGTCGCGAAACTCAACGCTGATGCAATGACGATCGCTCCTGGGGTGAGCGCAGGGAAGCGTTCGAGCGCAGGGACGCGGCGTACAGCCGGGAGGAGTCACGAGGGAAGACAATGGCAGCGGGATTGCAGGGAGTGTGCTGCCCGATTCGGCGACGGTGTGGGATATGAAGAGGGGTTTGCCCATTCGTTGGAAGCTTCTGCTGCTCGCCGGGATTCCGGTGCTCGGGGCGATCCTGCTTTCGATCCCGCTGATTCGGGGGGCGCAGGAGGACGCGCGCAAGGCGAGAGCGCTTGGCTCGGTCGAGAACCTGGCGGCGCTCAACGCGACGATGGGAGTGGTGATCCACGAGCTGCAGCTCGAGCGAGCGTGGGTGGCCGCGACGATGGGGCGCAATGCCGCCCTGCGGCGTGATGGAGAGCTGACCGCGCAGGAGGCCGAATCGCAGCGCAAGGGCCTGGAGCAGACGCGAGCGGCGGCGCAGGTGCAGTCGCGCAGCACCGACCAGGCGATACGGACGTTGGGGGAGTTTCTCGGGGGCCTCGACGAGGCGAACCTGCCTCCCCGGCTCGCGCTGCACCTGGGCAGTGCGAGGAAGGGGCTCGCGGGGCTTGGCGAGCTTCGCAAGGCGATCGAGGATCCCAAGCAGGACCTGGCGTCGGAGATCGACAAGTACGGGGCTGCGACGACGTCGTTGATCGCGGCGACCGCCGCCCTCAACGAGATGACGGACGACGGCGAGCTGCTGCGGACGATCACGGTGCTGGTCGCGCTGCTGCAGGAGAAGGAAGCGGCAAGCGTGGAGCACGCGATTCTCGCGTACGTCTTCAGCGCCGGCGAGTTTCCACCGGGGACCTACCGCACGCTTGTCACGCGCATCACGGAGCAGGAGGCGCACGCTGCGTTCGTGCGAACGCTCGCCTCGACCGAGCAGAATGGGTGGTACGAGGCGACGCAGCAAGGATCCGCCCTGGGCGAGGCCCGCGCGATGCGCGAGGCGGCCATCAAGGCGGTCGAAGAGGAGCTGCGCGTCGATCCAGCGCGCTGGTTCGAAGCCCAGAGGGCTCATGTCGAAGCGTTCAGCAAGACCGCCAACAACCTCAACGGCCGCGTCAAGTCTGCGGCGATGGCGAAGGCGGCTCAGGGCCGCGCCAACATCCTGCTGAGCGTCGGGCTCACGACAACGGTGCTGTTGGCGAGCGTGCTGATGGCGTGGCTCATCGCCCGCGGGATCTCGCGCAACGTCTTCCTGCTCACCGCGGCGACGGAGCGAGTCGCACAGGGTGATCTCGAGACGCGGGTGAAGATCGAGTCGGGCGACGAGCTGGGGATCCTGGGCAGCGGGTTCAACAAGATGATCGCGGACATCGCGGCCGCGCGGATCGCCTTGGAGGAGAAGTCCCGAATGGCGCGCGAGCTCGAGATCGCTGCGTCGATCCAGCGCGCGGTCCTGCCGCCCGACCCTCGTCACAAGGACTTCGAGTTCTCGGGCAGGATGCTTCCGGCTGACGAGGTCGGCGGGGACTTCTACGACGTGCTGACGCGCGAAGGCTCGTCGGAGTTGTGGCTGGCGGTCGGGGACGTTTCGAACCACGGGCTCGAGGCCGGGCTGGTGATGCTGATGGCGCAGGCGGCGATCGCGTCGCACTTCGAAGCGCTGCCCGGTGCCGCGCCCGACGAGGTGATCCGGCGGGTGAACCGGGTGCTTCGAGAAAACATCGTTCAGCGTCGCAAGGACGAGAAGTACCTGACGGCTCAGGTCTGGACCTACGCGGGAGATGGCGTCTTCCGATGCGCCGGCGCGCACACCTGGCCGATCGTCTGGCGGGCTTCGACGGGCAAGTGCGAGGTGCTGGAGACGACGGGCCCATGGCTCGGGATCGTGCCGGAGATCGGGAGTGCGCCGGTGACGGAGTTGAAGCTGGAGCACGGCGACGTGCTGTGTCTGTATTCGGACGGGCTGACCGAGTCCCGGAATGCCCGAGGAGAGCTGTTCGACACGGCGGGGCTGACCCATGCCCTGGAAAGGGCTGCCGGTGAGCACGAGACGGTCGATGCGAT
>CAYMUE010000196.1:0-5872 GCA_964393505.1 uncultured Polyangiaceae bacterium | reverse complement strand
GAGGGGGTGGCGGATCGGGCGCAGTTGGTCATCCATGAGATGCTCGAGAACGCGGTGAAGTACTCCTCGCGGGAGTCGGACGAGGTTGAGCTGGCGATTCGGAGCGACGGGGAGAGCATCGACATCACGGTCGCGAACCAGCCGACTCCGGATTCGCTGGACATGCTCCGCTCGGAGTTCGCGTCGCTGGTGTCGCGGGACGCCGAGACGGCGTACGTGGAAGCGATGAGCCGGGCGACGCAGTTGCCTTCCGGAGCGAGCCGGCTGGGGTTGGCGCGCATCCGATTCGAAGGGCGTTTCGAGCTGAGTCTGACCGAGGAGAAGGACGGTCGCATCCGTGTGACCGCGAGTGGGAAGATATGAGCACCAAGGGAATCGCAGCCATCGGGACTTTCGAGGCAGACAACCTGCGCATCGCGGCGGAGTCTCCCAACAAGGTTGTCATGTCGGGAACGATCACGGCCCGGGAGCCGATGAAGACGGTCCAGCCCTTTGTTGAGAAGATCCACGCCGCCGCGATCGGTGCAGGGATCAAGGAGCTGACGGTCGACATCCGCTCGTTGACGTTCGTGAACTCGTCGGCGATCCGCGTCCTCATCAACTGGGTCATGCTGGTCAAAGGCGAGAGTGAGCCGAGGCGGTACCGGCTGCAGTTCGTGACCTCGAGGGCCGTCACCTGGCAGCGGACGAGCCTGCCGACGCTTCAGTCGTTGGCGCCCGACGTGGTGACCCTCTCGTCGTAGGGGCCGAGTCCCGGGTTCGGATCGGAGGGCTCTCTCCTCAGGGGCACGAGGCCGCCGAAGCCGGCGGGGCAGAGGGCGGCGGCGGGGCAGTCCGTCTGCGCAACGTCTGAACCGATCCGCGCCCAATGGCTCGTGGACGCATGGTATTGTGGCGCGGGTTGCCCGCGGGGGCACCCGGGGACCGCTGGGCTCATGCCACCGCGGTCTCTTCCGGGCCTGCCTTGCGGGCCCAAGTCACCCTGGATTCTCACGGGCCATGCGTCTGCTGATCATCGACGACGAGGTATCTCTCCGCGAGAACGTCGCTCGGTACTTCATGCTCAAGGGGTACGAGGTGGCGCAGGCGGGCGATGGGGAATCGGGGCTCGCCTCCCTTCGGTCGCAAGCGGCGGACGTGGTCCTGCTTGACCTGCGGCTTCCGGATCGAAGTGGGCTCGAGGTGCTGGAGACGATCAAGCAGCAGAGCCCGGCGACCGGGGTGATCATGCTCACGGGCTACGGCGACGTGGAGGTCGCCGTGCAGGCCCTGCAGATGCGAGCGGATCACTTCCTTCTCAAGCCGACGAAGCTGGAGGCGCTGGATGCGGTGATCGCGCGGGTCGCGGCGAACTATGCTCGCCAGACTGCGCTCGACTACCTGCAGTCCCGGACGGCACTGACAAGCGGGGGAGACGACCGCTATGTGCTGCCGAACGGGCTGCTCGATCAGATACGGCTGCTGGCAGGAAGTCCCGGGACGACGGTGCTGCTGCAGGGAGAGACAGGAACGGGCAAGGGACTGGTCGCCTCGTTGATCCACGATCTGGGTCCTCGACGACGTGCGCCGTTCGTGGACTTGAACTGCGCGGGGCTGAGCGGGACGTTGCTCGAGAGCGACCTGTTCGGGCACGAGCGCGGCGCGTTCACCGACGCGAAGACGATGAAGCGCGGGCTGTTCGAGATCGCCGCGGGCGGGTCCGTGTTTCTCGACGAGATCGGAGAGATGCCGATCGACGTCCAGGCCAAGGTGCTGAAGGTGGTGGAGGAGCGCAAGTTCCGCAGACTTGGGGGAACGGCATCGATCTCGGTAGACGTCCGTCTCATTTCGGCGACCAACACGGATCTTGCGAAAGCGGTGCAGGCAGGGAAGTTCAGGGCCGATCTCTACTACCGGCTCAGCGTCATGCCCCTGCTGCTGCCGCCCTTGCGCAAGCGGGCGGAGACGATTCCCGCGCTCGCGACGATGTTCGTCCGGGACCTTTCGCGGTCCGTCGGCAAGGCGATCGGCGGTGTGAGCCCCGAGGCGTTGAACATGCTGCAGGCCTACGCCTGGCCGGGGAACATCCGGGAGCTGCGCAATGTGATCGAAAGAGGCGTGCTGTTGTGCAACGAGGCGGAGGTGCGGCCCGCACATCTGCCTGAGAGCCTCCGTGGGGCTGCGCCCAGGAGGGCGTTGTCACCCGGCGACGACCTGCGGCTGGAATCGGTGGAAGCTCGCCACATCGAGCGGGTGCTGCTGGCCTACGATGGCAATCGGACGCGCGCGGCGGCGGCGCTTGGAATTCACCGGGTGACGCTGCTTCAGAAGCTGAAGAAGTGCGGGCTGACGACCTGACGCCGCGGAGCAGGCGGCGACGCGGAGGCGGCACACCCGTTGCAGACTCGGATTGCGGTGGTTCCGCCCGCTCTGCGCCGCGCAACAACGGTGTGGTGCACGCCCTCTGGGTCGGGGGAAGGAGCGACGGGCGCCGGCGACGCTTGCGAGCACGCGGAGGACGCGCCATGACGGGGTCGTTCCCGAAGATCACGAGGACGGGAGACATCGCGGGAAGGAACGAATCCATGGGCGCGCCGGCCAGCCAATCGATGCGAGACGCACCGCAGCCCCTGCTGCAGCTCCGCGTGTCCGCGCACTGGCAGTCGATTGAGGCGTTCCGGCAGTTCCTCGAGGTCTACGCCCGCAACCGGTTCACCTCGCGCGTGGCCGAGCGAATCGGCACGGCCACCCAGGAACTCCTCGAGAACGCTGCGAACTACTGTTCGATCACTGCCGACATCTCCTTCGAGCTCCGGCACCTTCCCGCCGCGCAGCGGCTGGAGATCCGCGTGAGCAACGAGTCGGTCGCGTCCCGTATCACTGCGCTGACGCGCCGCATCGCGGAGTTGAAGTCGCGGGACCCCCAAGAGGTCTACCAGGACGCTCTGCGCAGCGTCTCATCGCCCCTATCCTTGCGCGCCATGCTCGGCCTCGCTCGGGTGCGCTGCGAGGCCGAAATGGAGCTCGATGCAACGATCGAAGGGAACAGGGTCACGGTGATTGCATCGGGTCGCGACTGATCCCCCGCGGTTCCCCCAATCCCACGCGATTCACGGACGCACGGAAACCCGCGCCGCGGCTCCGAGCGTTCGAGGCGCCTGCTGCGTCTCGCCACAGACCGACAGCCGGTGTTGCGGAATCAGACTGCTGCGTAATCTGACAGACCTCCGGACGTGGCGAGACCGCGGGAAGGCGTGCGCAGAGCGGTTGGAATCGAGCGATATCGTGATGGCATGACGCTGGCAGCGGCGCGTGGCCGGTCGAAGGAGCGCTCGTGCGCGTGGTTGCGCGCTGTGCTCACCGGCCCCTCGCGAGCGCCATGAAGACAAGACCGAATCGACGAGCGGGAACGAGACAGCTTTTGGGTGTGGTGTGCGCGCTGCTGGGTGTCGTTGCCGCCGCCACGCCGTATGGGTGTCTGTACGATGAGGCGGATCGCTGCGGCACTTCGCAGGCGTACGACGCGGAGCTCGAGCGGTGCGTGTGCGCAGCCGGCTTCGGGCTCGTCGACAGAGCGTGCGTGCCATGCGGAGAGCACGAGGTCGGCACGCTGAGCGGTTGCGACTGCGCCGAAGGCTACGCGCGCCCTTCGGAAGGCACGGCGTGTCAGAAGGCCGAAGCGCTGGGCAAGGCCTGCGCGGGCGACGCGGAGTGCAAGGATCCGAAGTACTCGGTGTGTCACGTGGAGGGAGGGGCGGGCTACTGCACCAGCGCGTGCGAATCGAGCGAGGATTGCGACCAGAGCCTCGACTACGCGTGCGACTACTTCGGCGCGGTCGGCGTCTGCGAGAGGCCTCCGACCGGTGAGGGGCACGCGTGCGCGACGAACGCCGACTGTGCCGGATTCGAAGCGAACTACTGCGAAGCGTTCCGCGAGAAGAAGTGCCTCAGACAAGGGTGCAAGCCGGACCCGTCGATCTGCCATGGAGACTGGGTCTGCTGCGACATCTCGGTGCTCGGGGCGTCGCTGTGCATTCCGCCCGATGCGCTGGAGAACGGCGCGTGTCCCGGCGGCGGCACCCTGATTCCACGAGGAGAGTGACGTGCTTCGACGAAAGACCGGACTGCGAGGCCTGGCAATCGGAGCAGCGGCCCTGTGGCCGCTGCCCTTGCTCGGGCAAACCACCGGGCAACCGCCAGCGCCGACCGCGACAACACCGGGGTCCGACAGCGCCCCCGCTCCCCCTGTCGAGTCGGCGCCGCCACCATCGTCCGCCGCTTCGGCATCGCTTCCGGCGGGTCTGCCGACCGCCCGCCGGGACTACATGAAGGAGGACAATCCGTGGGACACGACCGTGCGGTCGAGTCGGGCGGTAGCGGGCCCGGGGGCGGAGAGTGCGAGTGCGGCGGAGGCGGAGGCCGAGGCGGCGTCGGAGCCCGATGCACCCGCTGAGGAGTCGGAGAGCCCGATCCGCATCTACGGCTTCTCCGACATGACCATTCGGCACTTGATCCTGCCGAAGGACAGCCCCTGGTTCACCTACCTCCCGCGAAACACGACCGGGCACGTGGGAAACCTGAACGTCTACTTCGACACGCAGATGGGCCCCAAGTGGCGAGCCCTGTCCGAGATCCGTTTCACGTACCTGCCCGACGGCGCGGCCTCGACCGCGGTGACCGACGGGTTGGTCGAGCGGGGCTCCAACCAGGCCGGGGACTACACGGAGTTCTCGCGCGCAACGAGCGTGGGAGGGATCATCATCGAGCGCGCGTACCTGCAGTATATGCGCTTCTCCTGGCTGTCGATCAAGGCCGGGCAGTGGCTGACCCCCTACGGCGTCTGGAACGTGGACCACGGATCGCCGACCGTCATCAGCGTCCGGAGCCCGTTCATCATCGGGGCGGAGCTCTTCCCGAGGCGGCAGGTGGGCTTGCTCGCCGAGGGCACGATCGATCTGGGCAGGGACTTCGAGTTCGGCTACGCGCTGGGCGTTTCCAACGGGCGCACCAACGACTTCAGCTTCTACGAGGACTTCGACGCCAACAAGGCGGTGACGCTCCGGTCGGCGATGACGTGGCGCGGCATGGGAGAGCTGACGGTGGGGGCGACGGCCTACAAGGGGCGGGCAACACGGGCTTCGGAGGCGTTGTACTACGCGGGGACGGCGCTCAAGAGCAGGCAGCAGATCGAGAAGCAGTGGGACGAGGTGGCGTACGCAGTCGATCTGCGCTGGACCTGGTCGCACGTGCACTTCCAGACCGAATGGATCATGAACGACCGCAAGTACACCGACGCGGGGCGCACGGCGGCTGCCAACGGCGGGCTGTCGCCGGATCGGCGGCTGTGGGGCGGATACGCGTTGCTGGGGTACAGGACACCGTGGCTCGGAACGATGCCGTACTTCAAGTTCGAGTACAGCCCCGAGCCCCAGACCCAGGCCATCGGAATCGCCGACAAGTTCGTGATGTACTCGGGCGGGTTGAATATCCGTCCCCTACCACGCGTCGTGTTCAAGGTGGAGTACACGCAGGCGTACACTCCCAAGCACGGGAGCTCTCTCTTCGCGGGTCAGACGATCCGAGGGATTGACCTCCAGGCAGCATGGGCGTTCTGATGAATACTGTGAACCTGTCCCGTCGCGGTCTGCTTCTGGGTCTTTCCACCCTCGCGGTGGTCGCAATCACAGGCACGGGTGCAGCCGCGGAGCGCACGGCGGTGGCCGTGCTGGTGTCGAAGAAGAGCAAGCTCAACGAGCTGAGCTTCGGAACGCTTCGCCGCCTGTTCCAGGCGAAGGTCGTCAACGATCCCGACGGCGGGCGCTTGGTGCCGATCAACCTGCCAGCCGCGAATCCTGTGCGCCAGACTTTCGATCGGGCGGTGCTCAAGATGGAC
>CAYMUE010000195.1:6356-11145 GCA_964393505.1 uncultured Polyangiaceae bacterium | reverse complement strand
TTCGATGCGGATCGACATGTCGGCGAGCATCGCCGCGACCATCTGGTGGTTCGCGATCGCGGTGCCGAAGGTCTTGCGCTCCTTCGCGTACGCGATGCACTCGTCGAGGCAGCGACGCATCAACCCCGCGCAAGCCGCGGCGATCGCGGGGCGCGTCTGATTGAAGGTCTCCATGGCGAGCTTGAACCCCTTGCCCTCCTCGGCCAGAAGGTGCGACGCCGGGACCTTCACGTCCTCGAGGGTGAGCGTCGCCGTGTCGCACGCGCGTTGCCCCAGCTTGTCTTCGGGCTTCCCCGGGGTCAGCCCCTCGGTGCCGCGCTCGACCACGAAGGCCGCGATGCCCTCGTGCCGCTTCCTGGGATCGCTGGTGGCGAAGACGACATGGAACGACGCCAGCGTCGCGTTGGTGATCCACGCCTTCTGGCCGTTGAGCACGTAGTCGTTGCCCACGCGCTCGAAGCGGCATCGCATCGCGGCGACGTCGGTGCCCACGTCGGCCTCGGATGTGGCGAAGGCGGCCAGGATCGGCGACGCGGCCAGGCGTCCGAGATACTCGCGCTGGAGCCGTTCGGAGCCCGCCAGCAGGATCGGGGTCGCAGCCAGCGCGTTGCACTGCAGCGCTGCCTGGATGCCGAGGCACCCGTAGGCGAGCTCCTCGCACACCAACGCGTTGTCCAGCTCACCCAGCCCGCAACCACCGAATCGCACGGGCACCGTGGGGCTGAGCAGGCCGGCCTTCCACGCCGCCTCGAGCAGCTCCATCGGGAACTCCCCTCGTCGATCGCACGCAGCCGCCACCGGGACGATGTGCTCCCGGGTGAAGCGACGGGCCGCGTCGATCAGGGCCAACTGCTCATCGGAAAGGCTGAAGTCGAGCATGGGAGCTACTCGCGGCGTGGGAGGCGGCAATACCTGGAGCGGCCGAGGGCGCCGGGGCCGAAGAGGGTCGTCATTCCTTTTGTTTTGCGGCTGCGCTCGCAACCCGCGCGAGGGTTGTCTTCTGTCCGAGGACGTAGCCTGCGATCAAGCCGACGAGGATGCAGAGCGGGATGTAGAGCAGGTGGGCGGCGCTCATGGGGACTCCTTGCGGGCCTTGCGGAGAGCGGTCTCGAGGAGCTCGAGGCGCGCCTCGAGCTTGCGCTGCTTGCGGAAGGTGAGGAAGACGATGCCGAAGAGGATCAACCAGATCGCGGAGTAGGCCTCCACGAGGAGGACCGTGCCGTTGTGGCGCTCACCGCCGCCTTCGACGGCCCGGAACTCGCTCGAGCGTTCGGGGGCTGTGGGGTTCATCGGTCAGTCCTCCTCTCCGATCCCGAGCTCGAGAGCGTCGCGCTCGGCACGCTCGAGCCTGGACGCGGCCAGGTTCGTCCGCAGCCGGGCCCAGAAGAGCACGGCGGCCACGGAAGCGAACGCGATCAGTCCGAGGGCGAAGGCGATTCTCATGTCGGGGTGCTGCAGCCCACCTCCGCCCTTGCTGATGACGCGGGGGTGCTGTCCGCTCCACTTCTGGACGGAGAAATGGATGATGGGCAGGTTGAGGGCGCCGAGGACGCCGAGGGCGGCGGCGAACTTGCGCTCGCCTTCGTGCTCTCCGCCGAAGGCCCGCAGCACCGTGTAGGCGATGTAGATCAGCACGGAGATCAGCGAGGTCGTCAGGCGCGGATCCCAGGTCCAGTACTGCCCCCAGGCCTTCACGGCCCATAGCGGGCCGGTCACCAGGACGATGCTCCCCATGATCACGGCCACCTCGGCGCCGGAGCGAGCGATCGCGTCGCGGGTGTCGGAAGCACGGAGCAGGTACATCAGGGAGCCCGCGAAGCACGCGGCTGCGCCGAGGTACATCGCGAAGGCCGCGGGGACGTGGAAGTAGAAGATCTTCTGCACGATGCCCATGTGGGCTTCTACGGGAGCCACGAGGAACACGTGGTGGATCGCGACGATCACCAGGAGCGCCGCGACAGCGGTGAGCGCCAGGGGGAGCAGGTCGCGGGCGATGGATCGGCGGAGCATCGATGGGTCACGCGAGCGTAGTGAGCGAGGTTCATGCACGCAAGGACGGCGAGGGAGAGGCTCGACTCGGTCCGTGGATGGAAGCCGCCACGCACGCGTCTTCTTCGCACAAGGGAGTGAATCCCACGCAGATCAGGTCGGAATCCCACTGCGCCTCATCGCGCGACCTCCGCGTTCGTCACCACGTCCCGGTCAATCCCACGGTCGCTGCGCTGCCGCTCACCAATGCGCTCGGCTGCCAACTGCGCCGCGCCGTTTCCTTCGGCGTCGCGCGAGGTGCGGCCAGCCACAGCACGACGCCGGTCGCCACCCCGACGATCCCGACGCCGAACCCCACCGTGCTGATGTTGCCCAGGGTCTTGCCGTCATCCGAGGCCGACAAACCTTCGTCGTTGCACACCGTGCCGACGCAGTTGTCGTCCACGGTCTTCTTCTTGCCCATCGACATCAGCCCCGTCACCGTGCCGACCACGAGTCCGGCCGCGCCGATCCCGCCAGCGACATAGGCCCAGGTGTGAGAGCCCGACGGCGCGGGCGCGTCACGGGGAGGCTCATTCGCAACGGGCGTCGTTGCGGAGTCGGCGGGCGTCGTTGCGGCCTCGGCCTTGGGGAGCTCGAGCCGCAGCTCCAGACGCTTGCTCTCCCCCGCCGCGAGCGTGACCTTCTGCTCGTGCTCCGGCCCCGAAGGCACCTGCGTGACGATCACGTGATCGCCCGGATCGACCGGCAGCGCCGTCCCCAACGACACCCCGCTGAGCTCCAGCCCGTCTCGCTTGACCACCGTGCCGGGGGGCGCGTTGGCAGGCAACACGAGCGTCAACTGGGGCACCTGCGGCCGAAGCGCGCTCATCTGCTTCTCGGCCGTCTTCGCGCGATCGGCATGGCGGGTCTTGTCCGCAGGGGTCATGAGCGAGACGAGCCCGACGTAGTCCGAGTAGTGCGCCACGGCGGAGGCGAGCTTGCCCCACTTCGCCTCGCACTCGGCCAGGGCGAACATGGTGCCGGCGCGCGGATCGAGGCGATGGCTCTCGGCCAGGGCCGGACACGCCGATGCGTACTTGCCCGCCTCCATGTCGGCCACGCCCTTGTTGAACAGCGCTTCGCTCGCCGCGCTGTCCTGGGCCATCGCCGGTGCGGCAAGCCCGAGACACAACCCCAACGTCCACGGAGCCGCGGACATTGCCACAGGAATCCTCATTCGGCGAGTGTACGCCATGTCCAAACGGGCGGACAATCCCATGCCACCGCGCATCGATCCGGCAGAGCCGCGTCAGTCCCGCGTGTAGGTCTGCTTCTTCTTCGCGCCCGTCGCCGGCGCGGTCGGCACCACCGCGGTCGTGGCCTTCGCCGCTGCCCGGACGCCTGTCTTCGAGCCTTGCACCGGAGCCGACTCGGACGGCAGCGGGGGAGGGGACGTCGATGCCACAGGAGCCGAAACACAGGCCACCGGTGCAGCGGAGGCCACCTCGAGCGGCGAGGTCGCCGGGGCCTCCGACGCTTGCGGCATCGTTGGCGGAGTCGCCGATGTGGCCGTCGCGGGCGCGCTGTCCCCGCCGGAGCGCGCCAGCAGGAAGGTCCCGATGCCCGTGGTCACCACGGCGAAGACCCCCGCGGCGATCCACAGCACCGGCGGAGAGCGGTGCGGCATCGCGTGATGGGCGCTGCTGATCGAAGAGCTCGTCTCGGTCGGTGTCTCCGAGACCAGCTCGGGTCCGGATGCGAGGTCGTTCTCGTTCAGGACGACCGGCTCAGCTTCGCCCGCTGTGGGCCGGGGCGAAGGCGGAGGGGGTCCCGGGACCGAAAAGCGGGCCGCTTGCTGGCTGGGATTCGACAGCTCCTCGGACAGCGCCGCCGCGAGCGCGGGCGGGAAGGTCGAGATGTGCGAGCTGTTCTCCACCTCCGCGACCAGACTCGCACGCTGGTCCAGGGCGTCGGCGGCGAGGCGTTCCAGCCAGCGGGCGACCTCGCGAGAGGAAGCGGGCGAAACGGCTGCTTCGAGGGCATCGGCGAACTCGAGCGCGGTAGCGAAGCGCTTGGTGGCGTTCTTCTGCAGTGCCTGCATCACGACGGCGTCGAGGGCAGGGGGGATGGCGGGGTTGACGGTGCTCGGCGGCGCGATGGGGACGGTGAGCACGGCGTACATCAGGTTCGCCTCGTCGCCCGTGAAGAGCCGTCGCCCTGCCAGCACTTCCCAAAGAACCGCGGCCGCCGCGTACACATCCGTGCGCCGATCCAAGGCCTTGCCCCGGATCTGCTCGGGCGCCATGTACGCCAGCTTGCCCTTGATCTGCCCGTCGCGCGTGCTCTGGATCCGCCCCGCCGCCTTCGCTACCCCGAAGTCGATCAGCCGCGCCACACCGTCCGACCCTACCAGGGTGTTCTGCGGAGAGACGTCGCGATGCACGATCCCCAAGGGTTGCCCACGCTCGTTGCGAGCTTCGTGCGCAGCATGCAGTCCGTTGAGGATCTCGGACAGGATCTTGACGGCGATCTTCGGCTCGACCGCCTCCGAGCGGTTCCGCGCTGCGCGCAGCAGACGCGAGAGGGACTCGCCCTGCACGTAGTCCATCACGAGCAGCAGCTCGCCCTGCTCCGCCACCACGTCGATGATCGACACCACGTTGGGGTGCTGGATGCGGGCCGCCAGGCGCGCCTCATCCATGAACATCGCAACGAACTCGGGATCCTGAGCGTAGATCGAGTGCAGCCGCTTGATGGCAACCGTGCGCGAGAACCCCACGGGGCCCATGAGCCTGCCCACGTGGACCGTCGCCATGCC
>CAYMUE010000195.1:999-6256 GCA_964393505.1 uncultured Polyangiaceae bacterium | reverse complement strand
GTCGAGCTTCGCCCCCTCCAGCTCGAGCATGCCTTCGCCCGACTCGTCGAGAACCGCCACCCCCGGCTGGCTGAACGTCGTGCTCACGAGCTTCGTGCTCGTGCTCTTGCCCTGACGGTACTCCTCACGAACCACCAGCGACCACCACGCTCGCGGCTCGCCGGACAGCGGCCCCGGATGCGGAGGCGCCTGCGGGTGAACGCGGACCGCGAGCTCCACGAGATCGCCCGACGCCCGGGCGAGCGGGAGCGTCGGCAACACCTTGAGCTTCGCGGCAACCGCGGAGCGCTCGATCATGCGCTGCGCGAGCAGGACACCGGTCACGACGAAGAGCGCGAGGGCGATCACGCCGAAGCCGTGGCCGGCGCGGGACACCGCGGCATCCGTTCCCTCCTGCGCGTTGCACCCGTTGAGGGCCAGCCCCACCACGAACACGAAGGCGGCGCCGATCGCCAGCGATCCGGCGATCCAGGCCGGCTTCCTCGATCGCTTCGCGAGCCTGCCTACCAGCTCGGTCACCAGCGGCGGCGCGGAGAACACGCGCACGAGCCACATCATGGCGAGCCAGACCCCGAAGCCGGCCCAGGCCAGCCGCGACATGGTGGAAGCCGCCACCATGTCGATGCGGCGCTGCGGCGTCCCATCCCCCGTGGTGATCACGAGGGGCGCGTTCCAACTGCACGACGTCAGCGCTCCGCCCTCGGAGAGGCACCCGTCCACGAACACCTTGTCGTCGCTGTCCACGCAGCTCTCCAGGTAGCGCCCCGACGTGAACCCGGCCTTGGCTGACCACACCTGGTCGTAGCGCGCAGTCACGAGCTCCTCGGGCGCGAACTGGATCTGGTCGGCGATCACCGGGGCCCGGCGTCCGTGCGCGGTCACCACTTCGGCCCTCTCGAGGAAGACCTTGCGCCAGTCCTCGCGCCAGCCGCCGTTCTTGCCGCTGACGTAGTGCTGATGGGTGACGAGACAGATGGGAGGAACCTGGGCGGGCGAGGTTCCCACGACGGTCACGCCGCCCCGGAAGACCCCCGCGCGCAGCTCTTGGGGGGAGAGCTCGCGGGCCAGGCGATAGGGGACGTAGTCGGGATCGAACAGCGAGACGAGGGCCTTGCCGCCGAAGCCCACGCACAGCAGCACGGTCACGACCAGGATGCCGTACAGGAGGCAGCCCGTGCCGAGCTTGGTGGAACGCGAGTCGAAGGGGCCGGCGCCCAGCAGCAGGCGACCGCGAGCACCGGATCGGGAACGTGTCAGCACGCCGGCATCGTATCCCAGCCGCCGTCAGGGAGTACCGCTGTCGAGCACCTTGCGCACCGCGATCGCCAGCGCCTCGGTCGTGTAGGGCTTCTCCAGGAAGTGGATCCCTTCCTCCAGGACCCCGTGGTGCACGATCACGTTCGCCGTGTAGCCGGAGGAGAACAGGACCTTGATCCCGGGCCGCATGGCCCGGAGCCGATCGGCCAGCCAACGCCCGTTGTGATCGGGCAGGATCACATCCGTGAGCAGCAGATCGATCGCGCCCTGGTGACTCTCCGCGGCTTCGATCGCCGGGCCCACGGAGTCGAACGCCAGGATGCGATAGCCGAGCTGCACGAGGACCTCGGAGGCGAGACGGCGCACCCCCGCGTCGTCTTCCACCAGGAGGATCGTCTCGGCGCCGCCGCGCGACGCCGGCGGGTTGGTCGAGAGGCGCAGAGGCTGGGCCTGGAGATCCACCGCGGGCAGGTAGACCTTGAACGTCGTGCCCTGGCCGGGCTCCGAGTAGAAGGCGATCGATCCGCCGTGCTGGCGCACCAGGCCGTGAACCATCGCGAGCCCGAGCCCGGTCCCTTGCCCCTGCGGCTTGGTGGTGAAGAACGGCTCGAAGATCGACGCCTTCACCTCGGGCATCATCCCGCACCCCGTGTCGCTCACCGCGAGCATCACGTGCGGGCCGACGATCGCGTCGGGGTGCGTCTCGCAGTACTCGTCGTCGAGCACCACGTGCGCCGTCTCCAGGGTGAGCGTCCCCCCCACGGGCATCGCGTCGCGCGCGTTGACCGCGAGGTTGATCAGGATCTGCTCGATCTGGCTCGGATCGACCTTCACCGCCCACAGGTTGGGCTGCAGCGCCTTGCGCAGGCGGACGTCCTCGCCGATGAGCCGCTCGAGCAGCCGCGAGGCGTTGCCGACCAGCTCGTTGAGGTCCACCACGCGCGGCTCGATGATCTTGCGCCGCGACAGCGCAAGCAGGTGGCGCGTCAGCTCCGCCGCCCTGCGCCCCGCAGCCTGCGCGTCGCGCAACCGCTCGAGCCGCAGATCCCCCGGCGCCATCTGCATCATCACCAAATCGAGGTTGCCGAGGATCGCCGTGAGGATGTTGTTGAAGTCGTGGGCGATGCCGCCGGCCAGCCTGCCGAGGGACTCCAGCTTCTGAGCCTGCTGCAGTTGCTGCGCGAGCCGCTCGCGCTCCGCTGCCGCCTGCCGCTGCGACGTGATGTCCTCCGAGATCCCGAAGGCCTGGATCCTGCCGTCCTCTCCCACCCGCGTCTGCCCCGACGTCCGAATCCACCGCACGCCTCCATCGGGCCGGACCACCCGGTACTCCACCTGACGAGGACGCGCCCCCGGCTGCAGCACCGCCTCGCGGATCTGGTCAGCGACCGACGACTGATCCTCCCCGTGGATCCGCGCCATCAACCCTTCCCAGTCGTTGCGCAGCGTCCCCTCCGGCAGCCCCAGGATGCGATCCGCCTCCGGCGACACGTACGCGTCGTGCACCCCCCCCTGCTCGTCGAGCGTCATCCGCCAGATCGTCACCGGAATCGCCGCCATCGCCTCGTCGAAACGCTCGTTGGCCTCGCGCAGCGCCGTCTCGGTCCGCTTGAGCTCGGTGACGTCCTGCCAGGCCGTCACCGCGCACATGCGCCCGTCGATCTCGAGCAGACGCGTCGACGAAAGCCCCACCGAGACGATGCCGTTGGCGTTGGTCGTGACGACCTCTTCGCCTTCGAGATACCCCTCGGACTGGAGCTTGTCCTTCAGCTCCCTGGCGTTGTCCGGGGGAACGATCCCGAGCTCCTCAGCCGTGTGCCCGATGATCTCGTCCTTGCGCCGGTGCTGGTACCTGCAGAACAGCCCGCTGACCTTGACGAAGCGGCTGGTCTCGAGGTCCACCACGGACACGACGTAGGGGCTCTCGTCGAAGAGGTTGGCGAGGGACTGCTCGGCGCGGACGCGTTCGGTGATATCGCGAACGGTCTCGAGGGTGCAGGGCGCGAGGGAGTCGGAGGGGAGCAGCTTCAGCGCCCAGTCGAGGAAGCGGGAGCGACCGTCGAGCTTGATCTTGAGGGTTCCGCGCCAGGTCTTGCCGGCCCCGGCGAGCGCCAGGGCATCGGCCCTCCACCCGGGCTCCGAGAAGCGAACCAGCTCACCGAGCGTGCGATCGATCGCCGCGTCGCGCGGGATCCCGAAGAGCTCCACGGCGGCGGAGTTCCATTCGAGGACGCGATCGTTCGGACCGATGATGAACCCGGCATCGGGTAGCCCGTCGAGACCCGTGTCAATGGAGAATCCCATCCAACCTCCCCACGAGAGGGGGATGGTACGACAAGGGGGAGGAGGGAGGGAAGGGGGGTGTGACCGTGGGCCGTGGGTCGTGACCGTCGGCGTGACCGTGACCGTGGCGATGTGCGCCGCTCCACTCGCGCTCACCACGCGCACTTCGCCAGCGCGAGGTGCGCGTGCGTTCTCGCCGCGTGCGGGAGCGAATCAGGTGTGAGCGGGGGCGAGAGCCGCGGAGGCCGGTTTCAAGTCCCCCGCGTGCGGGAATCCGCTCGAGCCCCGGGCGTTTCGACGCAAGAAGTCGTCTGCGGAGGGGCTCCCTTCAATGTGACGCACCCTCCGGGACGTCCATCTCCTGTCTCAACCCCTCGGCCACCATCAGCTCACCAAGCTTCAGAAGCCCCGCGCGCACCGACTGCTTCTGGCCCGCATCCATGGGCCTCACCGTGGTCGTTCCATCGCGCCGCTCCACCACACGGATCTCCTCGACTTCGAGCAGATCGAGCAACTCCGGACTGTGCGTGGTGATGACCACCTGACTGGTGCGACTCGCCTGCCGCAGAAAGTCCACGACGAGAGGCAAGGCGCCCGGATGCACCGTAAGCTCCGGCTCTTCGACCCCCACCAGCGCCAACGGAGGCTGCTGAAGAAGGGCCGAGACAATCCCCGCAACGCGCAGCGTGCCGTCGGACTCCTGATCGGCTCCGAACCACTTCTTCCGCGAACCCGACGTGTGAAGGAACTCCGCCACCAGATACCCGGCGGCCTTCGCGATCCTGACGTCTTCGATGTCCCCTGCAAGCTTGCGGAGGACGGCGACGAGCTCCGGCTTCCAGGAATGCTCGGGCTGGTCCTGCAGCACCGAGGCCCAGTTCTCGCCGTGACGAAGCATCGGTCTTTCGGGGTTGTACTTCTGCGGCTGCCGCAGGGTGTCAGGAAACACCGAGTACACCGCCACACTCTTGAGCGCTTCCAGCAGAGGACGGAACCGCTCGTCCCCACCCACCGCGGGCAGTGCCAGGCTCGCTTCGTCCACCTGCGGCAGCAATCCCGCAGGCCCCGTCCACCGGCCGGCCTCGACTCGCAGCTGATGGCGCTCCCCCCCTCGACTCACCGAGGCCTCTTCCCGCTTCACGCGGCACTCGGCCTGCTTGTCACCCGCCAGCTCGAACTCGTAGGCCCCCGATCCGCCGTCGAAGTCCACCTCCACGCCGATTCTCACGTTGAAAGGACGACCGTTGCTCCACCGCCGGATTGCCGCGACGCCGTTGCGATGCGTGATCGCTCCACCGAGCCCGAGATGCATCGCATCCCGCAGGAAGTTGAACGCATCGACCACGTTGCTCTTGCCCGAACCGTTGCGTCCCACGAACGCCGTGAAGGGGCCGAGAGAGGTTGTCACCTGCTCGTCGAGACTCCGGTAGTTCGACACGCTGAGCTTGCGGATCACGGGGAACCCTCGCTTGCGACGGTGAGGGCATCTTGCCGCCGAGCGACGCGAGATCCAAGGGCGTATCGGAGGAGTGTCCGGGAGGCGTACCGGCTCGCGACCGCATCGCGCCCGACTCCGCAGCGGCTCGGAAGCCCCCCGGACCGTTGCGGAAGCCCCCCGGACCGTTGCGGAAGCCCTCCCGGCCGTTGCGGAAGCCCTCCGGACCGTTGCGGAAGCCCTCCGGACCGTTGCGGAAGCCCTCCGGACCGTTGCGGAAGC
>CAYMUE010000195.1:0-899 GCA_964393505.1 uncultured Polyangiaceae bacterium | reverse complement strand
CCTCCGGACCTTCCGCAAACCCGCTCCGGTGCTTCGCGGACACACCGTGGCGCCGTGGAGAAGACCGCCCAAGGTGCTGAAGAGGCTACTCGTCGGTGGGATCGGAAGGCGCAGGCTCGTCGCGCCGGGTCGTCTTGCGCTGCGCGAGGCCGAGCAGGATGAGGTGGTCGCGTCGCTTGATCGTGACGCGGGCCACGCGGGACCATTCGTCATACCATGCGCGCAGCTCGCCGAGAGCCTTCACGTAGGCCTCGTCGGAGGCGGCGATCGCGGGGGTGTCGATGGCCGCGACGACCGGGGCGGCGGTGGCCGTCTTGACGGCGGCGGCGAGCCGGTCACGCAGCTCGGGGGTGACGCCGCGCTCGGCGAGGAGCTCCAGGACAGCATGGTCCTTCTTGCGCGTTTCCTTGCGCTCCGGGGACTTCTCCAGTTGGTTCATGCGGTCGAGCAGGGTGCGGGTGTTGATGACGCTGGTCATGCCGGTGCTGGGGCCGATCCCCTCGCAGAGGAAGGCGGCCTGCTCCGGGAAGCGCGGGGCGACGCTGGCGGAGATGATCTCGAACAGCATCTCGTCGTTGGAGTCGATGAACGGGATGGCGTCGAGGGCCTTGGCGTCGAAGGTGTCGGTGGCAGCGGGGAGGGAGATGTTGCAGACGGTCTGCAGCCGATCCCAGACGAGGTTGTGAACGGCGGGGGTGTAGCCGCGCTGCTGGAGCGTGGCGCGCAGGGTGACATTGGTGCCGACGCCGCGCGCGAACTTGAGCGCACGCTCGGGGTATCTTTCGAGCGTTTCGAGCGAGACACCGAACAGAGACCTGGCGAGCTGTTCCCTGGACTTGACGGGCATGAGAATCCTCCTGTGTTGCGCCGTTCCTCACACGGCGCGAACTCCGACCGGG
>CAYMUE010000194.1:0-11385 GCA_964393505.1 uncultured Polyangiaceae bacterium | reverse complement strand
GCGCCTCATGGAGATCGGCTGCTACCGCGGGCTGAGGCATCGCCGCGGGCTGCCGACCCGGGGACAGCGGACGCACACGAACGCGCGCACGCGCAAGGGCCCGCGCAAGGGCATGTTGTCGCGCGCCCGTACGAAGAAGGTATAGCGGGAGCGACGCATGAGCACGACGAAGGCCAAGGCGAAGGGCGCGAAGACGAAGAAGAAGGTTCGCAAGAACATTGCGACCGGGATCGCGCACATCCAGTCGACGTTCAACAACACGGTCGTGACGATCACGGACGTGAACGGCAACGCGGTTGCGTGGTCGAGCGCGGGCTCGCGTGGGTTCAAGGGCTCGCGCAAGAGCACGCCGTTCGCCGCGCAGCTCGCCGCGGAAGAGGCGGCGCGTCGTGCGATGGAGCACGGCATGCGCTCGGTCGCGGTGTTCGTCAAGGGACCTGGCGCGGGCCGAGAGAGCGCGTTGCGCGCGCTGCAGGCCTCCGGGTTCAAGGTCACGCTGATTCGCGACGTGACCCCGATTCCCCACAACGGATGTCGCCCGCCCAAGCGGCGGCGCGTCTGATTCACCCCCACAGAGGACGAAGAACATGGCTCGTTACATTGGCCCGGTTTGTAAACTCTGCCGTCGTGAAGGCGAGAAGCTCTTCCTCAAGGGAGAGCGGTGCCTGACCGAGAAGTGCGCGTTCACCCGTCGGGGCTATCCCCCGGGGCAGCACGGTCAGGGCCGCATCAAGCTGAGCGAGTACGCCCTCCGACTGCGTGAGAAGCAGAAGGTCCGCCGCGTCTACGGCATGCTGGAGCGTCAGTTCCGCATCTACTTCCACCGTGCAACGCGCATGAAGGGCGGCACCGGTGACAAGATGCTGCAGCTGCTCGAGCGTCGCCTCGACAGCGTGTGCTACCGCATCGGCTTCGGCGCCACCCGCGCCGAATCCCGCCAGCTGGTCAAGCACAACCACGTGCTCGTCAACGGCAAGCGCGTCAACATCCCCAGCTACGTCGTGCGGATCGGCGACAAGATCGAGCTGCGCGAGAAGAGCCGCAAGCTCAAGCTGGTCGAGCTCTCCGTCGGCCTCGCCGAGCGCAGGCCTATCCCGGGCTGGCTCGAGATCGATCGCGGCGCGTTCGCCGCGGTGGTCAAGAGCAACCCGATCCGCGAGGAGCTCAACGAGCCGGCGATCCGCGAGCAGTACGTGGTCGAGTACTACTCCAGGTAGTGAGACGGACACGGGGCGGGAGCCGCGAGAGCGGCCTCCGCCCTGGTGCGTCGAAGCCGGATGTCGGAGGCAGAGGCAGGAATCACGCGGGCAGGAGACGGGCGGCATCGTTCGAGCGGGTTCGGCGGTGCGGTCGGGATCTCCGCGCGAATGCAGCGAAGCAGAAGGAAGGACAGTCGATGAACACGATGACCACGCGCAACTGGCGGGACCTGATTCGTCCGAAGTCCATCTCGGTGGAGCCCGAGTCCCTCACGGAGTTCTACGGCAAGTTCGTGGCGGAGCCGCTCGAGCGCGGTTTCGGCATCACCATCGGCAACTCGCTGCGTCGCATCCTGCTGTCCTCGCTCCAGGGAGCGGCCGCGACCGCGATCCGCGTGGACGGTGCCTTGCACGAGTTCACGACGATCACCGACGTGGTCGAGGACGTGACCGACATCATCCTCAACATCAAGGAAGTGGTCTTCAAGGCCTCCTCGCCCCGCCAGTACACGGTGCGGATCGACAAGGAAGGCCCGGGGCCCGTCTACGCGCGCGACATCCAGCTCGTCGAAGGGCTCGAGGTGCTCAACCCCGATCATGTCGTGTGCGTGCTCGACAAGAAGGGCCCGCTCGCGATGGAGCTGTCGGTGGGCGTGGGGCGCGGGTACGTGCCTGCGGAGCGGAACAAGACCGCGACGATGCCCATCGGGACGATCCCGATCGACGCGTTGTTCTCGCCGATCCGCAAGGTGAACTACACCGTGCAGAACGCGCGTGTCGGCCAGGTGACGGACTACGACAAGCTGATCCTCGAGGTCTGGACGAACGGGTCGGTGAAGCCGGCGGACGCGGTGGCGTTCGCGGCGAAGATCCTCAAGGAGCAGGTCTCGATCTTCATCAACTTCGAGGAGACCGAGGAGACGAGCTACGCGCAGCCGACGTCGGACGAGGAGCCGGTCAACGAGAACCTGTTCCGGAGCGTCGACGAGCTTGAGCTGAGCGTGCGGTCGGCGAACTGCCTGCAGAACGCCAACATCACGTTGATCGGCGAGCTGGTGCAGAAGTCCGAGCAGGACATGCTGAAGACGAAGAACTTCGGCCGCAAGTCCCTCAAGGAGATCAAGGAGATCCTCGCGGGGATGCAGCTGGCGCTGGGCATGAAGATCGACAACTGGCCGCAGTTGCTCGAGCGCTGGAAGGCCCAGCAGAGCCAGAACTGATTTGAGATAGGTGCATCGGGGGCACGCGTTGCGAGCCCCGGACTCAGGGAGAAGGCGTCATGCGTCACAAGAACTCAGGCCGACAGTTCGGCCGCGACACCACGGCTCGTCGGGCGATGCTGCGCAACCTGACGGCGAATCTGATCACGCACGAGCGTATCGAGACCACGGACGCCAAGGCCAAGGAGCTGCGCAGGGTGGCCGAGCGCCTGATCTCGAAGGCGGTGCGTCTGGGCGAGGTTGCCTGGACGAAGCTGCCGAAGGAAGCGCCTGCCGACGAGGCCGCCAAGCGCGAGTGGCTGAAGAACCGCGCGCGGCGAATCCATGTCGAGCGTCTGCTGCGCCAGTACATCCCCCGCTTCATGACCCGCCTCGAAGGGGAAGAGTACAAGCGTATCGACATCATCGAGAAGGTCCTCGTGGACCTCTCCAAGCGCTTCGCCGGTCGTCCGGGCGGCTACACCCGCATCGTGAAGCTCGGCCTGCGTCACGGCGACAACGCGCCGGTCTCGATGATCGAGTTCGTGGGACCGTACGAGGGACCGAAGGCGAAGGCCGCGGCGAAGGCCGAGGGCTGAGTCGTCGCTGGCGGGTAGATTGCTGCGCGAAGGGTCCTCGGATCCTTCGCGCGGTTTCATTTTGTCCTACGACCGGACCTTGACGCCGCGAAGCGGCGTGCATCATCCTCGCACCATGTCGCGCGAGGCTCGCAAGCATCCGAGGAATCCTGTCTGGCTCCCCATCGGCATCGACGGCGAGGGGCGTCCGAATCGGATCGGCGTGAGTCGCGACGCGAGCCTGCAGGGGTTGCTGATCAGCACCGGCAGCAAGTTCAGCGTCGGCGAGCGTCTCACCTTGCGCATCCGTCTCGCGGAGAGCCGCGGCGAGGTGATGGTGCGAGGCAAGGTCGTTCGGGTGGAGAACGAAACCGGCAAGTCCGCGATGGTCTATCCGTATCGGGTTGCCGTGCAGCTCGACCGTCCGGTGCATGCGCTGCAGCAGCACTTCGAGTCGGAAGACATCGAGGAGATCGAAGAGATCGACGACGACGATCTGGAGGAGATCGAGTCGTAGGCGGAAGGCGCGCGGGCTCTACTGCTTGCGCATCACTTCGGTGACCGACTTCAGCTCCTTGCCGTCGACCTGGCCGCGAAGGAAGAGCTCGACGGCGGGTTTGCCAGTGACGGGGAACCCCTTGGCGACCGCGACGAAGGTCTGGGAGGGCTCGTCGATCTCGTAGCGGTACTGGAAGTACTGCGGGGTTGCGAGCGAGAAGCCGAGGCACTTCCAGGCGACGTGGTCCCAGGCTTTCTGATCGGTCTGGAGGGGGACGGTGTTCAGGGAGGTGAAGTCGGCGGGGACAGGGGGGGCAGATTGGCAGAAGACACGGGGCTGGCGGTCGAGGCCAGAGCCGACAGCGACGGCGAGGCGTTTGAGCTGCTGGATAGCGTCGGATTCGATCGTCTTGGCGCGATAGGAGATCAGGTCGCGTCGGATGAGGTCGGCGCAGCGTGGGACATCGACGCCCTTGACCTTGGGTGGATCAGCGAGGGCCTGCAGGACTGCTTCAGTGGCCGAGGGTGCCTTGATCTTCTTGGCTGCGGCGGCGAGGGCGTCCTGCAGCGGCTTGCACTTCTTTTCGGCCTCGGTGGCCTCGGCTTCGGAGATCGGCTCTGCGCCGGCGGGGAAAGTGTCCTTGGCGGGCACGCCGGTCCACGCGGCGAAGGCGGGAGGCTGCACGGTCGGGGCGACAGCGGCGGAGGCCGGGGTTGTTGCGGGCGGGGCGGAGGACGGCGGAGCGGGCGTCGATGCGGGAGGAGGGGGCTCGGGCGCAACGGGTGCGGGAGCGGGTGAGCACGAGGCCGCGAGAGCGGCAGCGAATGCGGCGATGATTGAACGTCGGTGCATGAAGAGCCTCCTGGTCACGCGATACCAGAAGGGCAATCGGAGCGGAAGAGACCGGTGTTAGGCTCGCATGGGATCCAACAAGGAGGCGCAGCGTGACGAGGCGAATGGCGGCGGCGGGCGTAGTCGTGGCGTTGTGGGTTACGGGGTGCGCTGCGGGATCACCGAGTCCGGCGAAGGAGCCGGAGGCTGCGACGCAGAACGCGCAGGCCGATTCGAAGTCCGAACCATCGGACGCGCCGTCGGATGCGACGCCGTCGGCGAAGGCGCAAGACGCGACGGAGGCGAAGGTGGAGGCGAAGCCCGCGGCGGAGCCGATCCCGGTGTCGCAGGAAGATCCCGGGGACAGCGGGGCGGTGCAGTTGGGAGCGGATCACGCGAAGAAGGTGGTGGCGGCGAACCAGCCGTTCCTGGCGGAGTACTGCTGGGCGAAGGCGATGAAGCAGAACCCGCAGGGGCCGAAGAAGGTTCGGGTTGCGACCGAAGTGGAGGTGGAGCCCAACGGTACGCCGAAGCGCGTGAAGGTTGTCGGAGGCGATGCGTACACGGGGCTCGCGGCGTGCGTGGAGAAGCACATGATGCTGTGGACGTACCCGCGGGCGAAGAAGGCGAGCTCGCTGATGTTCCCGATCGTGCTGGAGCACAAGGAAGTGGAGACGCTGGTCCGGTAGGGGCTACTTGCTCGGGGGGGGGAAGCCCTGAGGGGTGTCGAGGGACACGGGGGCCTGGTCGGCCTCGGGGGGGGCGACAGCGTCCGCGCGGGGCGGCGCATCGGCGGAGGGCTCCTGCGGGGAGGCAGGGAGAGCGTCGGCGCCGCGTCGGGAGGAAGGCGGAGGAGGAGGCGGCGGCGGAGCAGGAGGCGCAGCGGGCGAGTTCTTTCGTCGGCGCGGAGCGAGGACGACGAAGAGCATGGCCGCGAGGGCGATGACGCCGATGGCGACGGCGACGGCGTATCTGCGCCAGGTGGCCTGGCGGATCTCGACGCCTTGTTCGGCGTGTTGCAGGGCGACGCGGGCGCGAGCGTTGTCGGGATCGAGCTCGACGGCGCGTTGCAGGAGAGCGATGTCGACGACGCCGCGGGTGGCGAGCTCTTCGGCGTCGAGGAGAGCCTGCTCGCTCTGGACGGCCTTCGCGTGGGGGCCCGTGGGGTCGAGGAGCTCTGCGCGTCGCAGCGCTGCGCGAGCGGCGACGCGGTCCTCGTCGCGCAAGGCGCGGGCCTTTTCGAGGTAGGCGGGCACCATCTCGGCGCGACGCTCGAAGGTAGGCGCGCGTGCGAGCACGCGGTCAAACGCGGCGATGGCGTCGTCGAGCTTGCCTGCCTTGTGGTGAGCGAAGCCGTCGTCGGCCGTGCGATAGACCTCGGCGAGGCGTGCGCGATCATAGGAGGCGAACAGCTCGATGGCGGTGCGCTTCCAGTCCCACGACGACTCGGGCTTGCGTCCAGTGAGGTTCTCGAAGGCTTCCTTGAGCTGCCACCTGGCGGGCTCACCGATCAGTCCGAGGGCTTCGCGAGCGGCTTCTCGCACCTGGGCGCGATCGCTGTTGGCGTAGGTGACGATGACGCGGACGGCTTCGACCTCGCGTGCGCGTCCGAAGGCGCGCAGGACGTCGGCGAGCACCTGGTTGTCGTTGGTGCGCACGGCCTCGCTGGGGATCACCTTGCCGAGCTGATCGAGACGCCGTTCGGCCCACGAACGAACCATGCGGGAGTCGTGGTACTTGGCTTCGATCAGCGCGGGCAGGGCGCGTTCGCCCATGCGTTCGAGCTGACGCTGCACATCGGGGCGGAACAGGTCACCGAAGTAGGTGTAGACGTTGACGAGCTCGCGAGCGGAGGCGGTGGTGGAGATGCATACGCATGCGCGTTCGAGGGCGAGGACGGCGACGAGGTCCTTGTAGCCGGGCTTATCGCGTTCGGCAGCGGACAGGACTGCGGAGAGCCAGTCGGACGGGGAGCCGTCGGACAGGTCGTGATTGCAGGCCGAAGCAGGTTGCGACGCAGCTTCCTTGTCGTCGGAGGCTTGATCCTTGTCGCGCTTGCGGACCGGGCCGGGGTCTTCGTCATCGGACGCGGTTCGGCTCTTCTTGCGAGCGCGTTCGAGCAGCTTGCCCATGCCGTCGCGATCTGCGGTCTTGCGCAGAGAAGCGAGCCTGGCAGCGATGGCGGGGATCGACGATGGGTCTGCGTCGGCGAGCTCCGCGAGTGCGCTCTTGCGAGCGGCGTCGTCGGCCCCGGCGAGTTTGGCGAGGGCGGCGTCGAGCTCGGAGACGGACTGGGCATCGGGCGCGGGCAGCGCGGTGGGCTGGGGAGCGGGGATGGTGGGTGTGGGGACGGCGGCGGAGGGCTCGGCCGAGGCGCCGGGCGCTTGCGCGAGCGCATGAGAGCCCGCGGCGAGGCAGGCAGCCGTGAGCAGGGGGATCAGGGGGAACCAGACGCGCGGGTGGCTGACAGAGGGATGCATGCTCCTGGGGGGGAGAACGCCGCGCGAGGGGCCGCTAGTCCTGGGTGCGGAAGTCGTGGAACTCACCAGTGTACGCCCGCCATCTGACGTCAACGTTGTCGACACGAGCGGCGCTGGGGCCGCGGTGTGACCAGGAGACGAAGTCGCGAATCGATTCTTCCTCGCCTTCGACGAGCATCTCGACGGAGCCGTCGGGGCGGTTCTTGGCCCAACCTGTCACGCCGAGGCGACGGGCCTCGCGTTGGGCGCTGGCGCGGAAGAAGACGCCCTGGACTCTTCCGTGTACCGAGATGTGGACTTGCTTGAGTGCCATGGATGTATGGCAGGTTCGTAGCGTCATGCCCGCGGGTGCGCAACTGCGCCGTTCGGGGGACCGCGATTCAGCGTCGAACGAGGGAGGAGAGCAGGTCGGCGGCGGTGGCGGTGGCGTTGAGCGGGTCGGAGCCGACGGCGGTTTCGTCGGACAGGACGATGCCGGCGAAGCCGCGGTCGAGCAGGTCGGCGAGGTGGCAGACTTCGGAGCGAGTGGGGTGGGGGTGAGCGGTGAGGTGTTCGAGGACCTGACCCGCGACCAGGGTGGGCGGCGAGGGGGCGGGGCGGAAGCCGGAGAACCAGCGAGCGAGGCGTGCGGGACCGAGCTGAGCGCCGAGGTCTCCGCGGCAGATCCAGACGGCATCGACGGAGGCGCGGATGGAGTCGATTGCCTCGACGGCTTCGCGTCGTTCGACCTTGCCGACGACGGGGCATCCTGGAGCGCGGGAGCGGATCCATGTGGCTTCGCGACCGTCGGTCATGAACGAGAGCGCGAACGCGACGGGGGCAAAGGGGAGGGCAGCGTCGAGGTGCTGCTGGTCCACGGGCGACAGATCTCCGGGATCGACGGGGTGTTCGACGACGTTGAGGCCCTTGCGTGGGCGGAGGGTACCGCCTTGGATGCAGCGCACGGCGAGGGAGGACGGGGACACTTGCTCGACGCGAAAGCGGAGGCGGTCGTCGTCGGCGCTGAGGGTTTCGCCGGGAGCGACGGAGCGGAAGAGCTCGGGGTGAGGGACGGGGACGCCGGAGTTGTCGAGCGAGAGGAGGAGGCGGTTGTCGAGGTGGACGGGGAAGGGGTCGAAGAGACCGAGGCGCATCTTGGCGCCTTGCAGGTCGATGACGACGGGAGTGGAGGGGAGCAGGAGGCGGAGCTGCGCGAGGGTGTTGCGCAAGCTCTCGGGCGTCATGTGCGAGGCGTTGAGTCGGAGGGACGAAGCGCCGAGCGCGACGATGCGTGGGGCGAGATGCAGGGAAGCTGGGCCGAGGGTGGCGACGAGCTGCATCGAGGTTCCGACGCGTGGATTCGAACCACGATTAGAGGATCCAAAGTCCCCTGTCCTGCCATTAGACGACGTCGGAGAAAGGCGGTGGCGGAGCATGAACGGGGAAAGGGTGAAACGCAAGAGGGTGCCGTGGGAAGTTGCGCGAACGGCGAGGATGCCCTAAAGACACGCGCATGCTCGTCGAGACCCGAGACTTGCTGGCGGACCTCCAAAGGCGCGTGGATGCGCTAAGGGGGCATCTTTGACGTCCCGAAGCTGACCGCGGAGCTGGATCGGCTGAACGAACAGGCGGGAGCGCCGGAGTTCTGGAGCGACCAGATGAAGGCGCAGGCGCTGCTTCGTCAGCGGGCCGGAGTGGAGCAGAAGCTGGAGAGCATCAGGAAGCTCGTGGCGGATCTTCAGGACGCTGCGGAGTACTTCGAGCTGGCGTCGATGGAGGAGGATCAGTCGGCGCTGGCCGACGCGGCGGCGCAGGCGCAGCGTCTGGAGAAGGCGGTGCGCGAGGCGGAGTTGCGGCGGATGCTGAGCGGTCCGGTGGATCACGCGGATGCGATCGTGTCGATCCATCCGGGGACGGGGGGAACGGACGCGAAGGACTGGGCGGAGATGCTGCTGCGGATGTACCTGCGCTGGGCAGAGACGCGCGGCTTCAAGATCGACATCCTGGATCGTCAGGACGGTGACGAGGCGGGGATCGACAGCGTCTCGTTCACGGTCTCGGGGCTGAACGCGTTCGGGTACATGCGTGCGGAGATCGGCGTGCACCGGTTGGTGCGAATCAGCCCCTTCGACGGCAACGCGCGTCGGCAGACGTCGTTTGCGGCGGTCGAGGTACAGCCGGACGTGGAGGACGAGATCAGCATCGAGGTGAAGGACGAGGACCTCGAGATCACGACGATGCGGGCTGGTGGCAAGGGCGGTCAGAACGTCAACAAGGTGGAGACGGCGGTGCGGCTGAAGCACCTGCCGACGAACATCGTGATCGTGTGTCGTGCGGAGCGGAGCCAGCTTCAGAACCGTCGAATGGCGCTGAAGATGCTGAAGGCAAAGCTCTACGACATGGAGATGACGAAGCGCGAGGAGCAGGCGGCGGCCGCGGCTGCGGCCAAGACCCAGATCGCGTGGGGCAACCAGATCCGATCGTACGTGTTGCAGCCGTATCGTTTGGTGAAGGATTTGCGCACTGGGGTCGAGGCGGGCAACGTGGATGCGGTGCTGGACGGCGACCTCGATCAGTTCATCGAGGGGTACCTACTGGCCGCGGCGGGCGGCACGATCAAGCGCGGCGGGCAGATCGTCGACGCGGACTGACCCTCCTGCGGCGGGGGGACGGCTCCTTTTGCCTCCCCGTCCGGATCGTGGCACACCGACAGGCGTCGTGCGGCTCCGGTCCCTTCGCTTCGTGATCGTCGCACTCGGTCTGGCCGGGGTGGGCCTGGTCACGTGTGCGGAGCTGGATCTGTCCGACGCGCTGGCGAAGCCGGCGAAAGGGGGCAAGGGGAAGGCGGACAAGGCCAGGCCGGGCAAGGGCAAGGGCAAGGCCAAGGCGGAGCGCGGCGGCAGACGTAACGAGCGTCGCACGGCTCCCGCGGCCTCGGCGCGTCCGATCGAACGTACGCGACGTCATGATCGCTGTCCCTCGGAGATGGTGAACGTGCGGGGGCAGTTCTGCATTGACCGGTGGGAGGCGCGCACGGTCGATGCGCAGACGGGGGCGGAGCTGTCTCCGTACTATCCTCCGCACGCGAAGCTGCTGCGATGGACGGTGAACACGTGGGCGACGAACCTGGCGCGGGATCGAGCGGTGGCGTTCGGGTGGATCGACGCGGGGGCGGCAGACGGGGCGGCGTCGGTGCGGGAGGCCGGGGGGGCGCGGCTGGTGTCGGTGGGGCGGGACGACGGTGGGGTGACGTGGAGCGAGCTGACGGCGGATGCTTCGGCACCCGACGGATCCGTGTTGTCGCTGAACGTGGTGATGCAGCTTCCGGAGCTGCCGGAGATCCAGACGGGAGATCGGTTCAAGCCGATGGCGGTATCGAAGGCGGGGGAGGTGCCGCAGGGGCACACGCCGGGTTTCGTTGCGCTGGAGGCGTGTCGGGCGGCGGGGAAGCGATTGTGTCGTGAAGAGGAGTGGGTGACGGCGTGCAAGGGGGAGCGGGGCACGAAGCACCCGTACGGGCCGGAGTACCGGCATGGGGCGTGCAACGTGTTCCGCTCGGAGCACCCTGCGCACGTCCTGCACGGCAACGCGTCGGAGGGGCTGAGCGACCCGCGGTTGAACCAGGTGACGCACGAGGGGGCGGCGTTGCTGCGGGAGACGGGTGGCAGCCCGTTGTGCAGGAGCGTGTGGGGCAGCGACGCGATCTACGACATGGTGGGGAACGTCGACGAGTGGGTGGATGATCCCGGAGGGATGTTCCTGGGTGGGTTCTACTCGAGGGCGACGCGCAACGGATGCGAGTCGAAGATCACGGCGCATCCGACAGGGTACTTCGACTACTCGCTGGGGTTCCGGTGCTGTGCGGATCTGGAGTCGGGGCCGCGGGACTGATCAGCGGAGCACGAGGATTGCGACGGCGAGGTAAGCGGGCGGAGTGAGCCAGAGCGCCGCGCGCACGGCGGGGGAGCCAGCAAGGCGAGGGGCGAAGGTTGCGGCGAGCAGGGCGGGGAAAACGGCGGCTCCTCGCATGCCCATCGACAGGAAGCTCCAGGCGAGGATGGTGGTCTCGCGGGAGAAGAGCACGATGGTCGTCGCTGCGAGCACCACGACGGCAGCGCAGGTGCGAAGGACGAGGACGTCGGGGGCGCGCCGGAGGCGGGGGCGGAGCAGGTCGTTGTGAACGTTGGTGGTGACACCGAGGGCGAGGCCTGCGGCCGTGGCGACGATGATGATCAGCAGGCCGGCGGAGAAGACGCCGGCGACGGCGGAGGGGAAGGTCTGATCGAGGAAGGACGGCAGCGCGCGGGCGGAGTTGGCGGCGAGGTCGGGGCGTGTTGCGCGGAGGAACAGGCCGATGCCGACCGCGAGCAGCCCGATGGGAGGGATGAGCGCGGCGGCGAGCAAAGCGCCGCGTCGTGCAGCGCGAGCGTCACGTGCCGCGAACACCGCTTGCAGGTAGGTCTGCGTGGACAGCACCCCGAGGATCATCGCGCCCAGATCCGACGCGCCTTTGGGGAGTCCTTCGGCGAACAGGTTGTCCCAGTCGCCCTGGGGCAGCGAGGCCGCGACGGTGACGGGGCTCATCTTGCTCCAGGCGATCGCGACGCCTGCGAGCAGCAT
>CAYMUE010000193.1:8304-11521 GCA_964393505.1 uncultured Polyangiaceae bacterium | reverse complement strand
ACGGGGCAGGCCGTCTCCGGCTCCTGTCGCACGACCACAGGCAAGAAGGTCGCCTACGACGCGCGCTCGGCCAGCCCCGACCGGAGCTGCCAACGCCACCAGAGAAGCGTCCGATAATTGACTCCGTGCCGCCGTGCCACGTCACGCGGTGAGTCGCCACCGTCGATCTCCGCGACGAGCCTGCGCCAGAAACTTCGTCGATGTCCGTTGCTCATGGCCGCAGCGTGCCAGTGAAACTCGCGTCATTCCAGCGCGGACCAAACGGCATCCCGTACGGTTACGTCCCACCGCAGGCGACGGCATGCCAAACACCCAACACGTTGAACGTGCGGGCGCCAGAGGGCGGGCAAGTGCCTGCCCTGCCTGCAGCGGCGGAGGCGCCGACGGTGCCGAGCGTTCGGCGTGCTCGGAATCGCAGACTTGATCGCCCTCGGTTGACGGCTCCTCGCAGCGGGTGATAGCCCTGGAAGAATCATGAACTACCCGCCGGGAGCAGGAGGGCCTCCGGGATATCCCCCGGATTGGATGGGCGCGCCGCAACAGCCGCAGCAGCAGATCCCCGGGCAGTACGGGATGCCACCCGCCCCGTACGGCGGCAATCCCCAGAATCCCTACGGAGGATTCGGCGCTCCGCCTCCCGCCAACAAGCCCAACGGCCTGCCCCAGGCTGCCCTCATCGTCGGAATCGTCGCCGGTTGCCTCTGCATCGTCGGCCTCATCCCCTGCCTCGGCTGGGTCAACTACTTCACGCTCTTCGCCGCCGCCGCCGGAAAGGTCCTCGCAATCGTCGGGCTCATCTCGGAGAAGGATTCCCGCAACCACACCAACGCCATCATCGGTCTCGTGATCAGCCTGGTGGCATTGGTCGTAGGCAGCATCCGTCTCGCCCTCGGCGCGGGCTGCCTCTGACCGTCGTGCCCGCCCCCACCGCTCCAGCCTCGATTCGCGCCGGTTGGCCCCCGTGGCGCCAATGGTGGCAGGCCTTGCGCTGGATCGCCGCGACTCTCGCTGCGGTCGTAGCCCTCACCCTCGCCGGCTCCTTCGCCGATTACCACGCCGTCGTCGATCGCGGTGAGCACCCCTGGCTCCCGTCCCGCAAGTGCACCGGCTGCTTCCTGTGCGGCATGACGCGCAGCTTCTGCGCCATGTCCGACGCGCGATGGGCAGAAGCCTACGCGTGGAATCGTGCCGGCCCCTTCCTGTACGCCGGGTTCTGGCTCTACCTCGCGGCTGCCCTTGGATTGGGCGCGCGCGCACTGCTCACGCGCCGCTTGCATCCCTTCGCCCGGTGCACCAAGACAGCGCCCCCAGGCTCACTCGATGAACGTTCCCGACACTCGCCGCCTCGGTGAGCAACCCGTAGGCAGGCTCCTGCTCGGCTTCTCCATCCCGGCCATCACCGGCATGGTCGTCGGCTCCCTCTACACCGTCATCAACCGCGCCTTCCTCGGCAACGTCGTCGGACCGGAAGCCATCGCCGGCCTGTCCATCTGCATGCCGATCGCCTTCGCCATCATGGCCTTCGGTGTCCTCATCGGCACCGGCAGCGGCGCCCTCGTCTCCATCCGCCTCGGCCAGCAGCGTCGCGAGGACGCTGAGCTCATCCTCGGCCAGGCCGTGACCATCGCGCTGATCATGGCGGTCGTCCTTACCATCGGCTTCCGCCTCGCCCTCGATCCCCTCCTCGTGCTGCTCGGCGCCAGTCCCCGTGTGCTCCCCTACGCGCGCGAGTTCATGCACGTGATCCTGCTGGGATCGGTCTTCCAGTACCTCGCCTTCGGCATCAACAACATCATCCGCGCCGAAGGCAATCCGCGCCTCGCAATGCTCACGATGTTCCTCAACGCGGGGCTCAACATCGCCCTCGACGTGCTGTTCATCCTGGTGTTCCGATGGGGCGTGACCGGTGCCGCGGTCGCCACCGTGATCGCGCAAGCCGCCTCGGCATGCTGGACCCTCGCTCACTTCCGCAGCAGCCGGAGCGTCCTGCGACTGCGATGGAGCGCCATGCGACTGCGCCCCGCCATCGTGCGCGAGATCCTCGTCCTCGGCCTCGCTCCCTTCACCATGCACTTGATCGGCAGCCTGGTGAACCTGCTGATGAACCGCGGCCTGGTTCGCTACGGAGGCGACGACGCCGTCAGCGCCTACGGCGTCATCAACGCCCTCGCCATGCTGATGCTCATGCCGGTGCTCGGCATCGCCCAGGGCGCCCAGCCGATCATCGGCTTCAACCACGGCGCCGGACAACCCGCGCGGATCCGTCGCGCTCTCGGCCTGTCCATTCTCGCTGCCACCGCCGTGCTGCTGGTCGGCTTCGCCGTCGTTCAGACCTTCCCCGACGCTCTCATCCGCTCCTTCGACAAGGACGCCCGCATCCTCGACATCGGCGCGCGCGGCATGCGCATCTGCCTCGCCCTCGCCCCGGTCATCGGCGTGCAGATCGTCGCCTCCCACTTCTTCCAGGCGATCGGCAAGGCGAAGGCTGCCCTCACCCTCACGCTGCTGCGGCAGGTGATCGTGTTGATCCCGTTGTTGCTGGTCCTGCCCCGCATCTGGGGGCTCGACGGTGTCTGGTTGTCCCTGCCGGTCTCCGATGCCCTGTCCACGGCCGTCACCGCGATCGCTCTGGTCTGGCAGCTCCGCCTCAGCCCTTCGGCTCCCGAAACATCGTCAGCAACATCTTGAACCGCTCCGGCGCGTTCACCGCGTGCGGCACGTTCGCCGGCATCAACACCACCTCGCCCCGCGTCGCCTTCACCGGCTTGCCGTCAATCACGATCTCCCCTACCCCATCCAGAACCTGCACGTAGGCGTCGAACGGCGCCGTGTGCTCGCTCAGCGCCTGCCCCGCGTCGAACGCGAACACCGTCAGCGTCCCCGATGGGCTCTTGCGCAACGTGCGGCTCACGACCGCGCCCGCGCCGTAGGCGACCAGCCCTTCGATCGACAACGCCATCGCAGGCTCGATCGCTCCCGTGTCCTTCACCGCCGGATTCGTGTTCGTCTTCATCAGTAGCCTCCTTCGTGGCGCCGGCAGCATGCCCGTCGCGCTCCCTCGGCGCCATGACCGCGGTCATCGGGACGCCCTGTGGAACGCCCCCCCTTTCCAGCCACCGCTGCCTGGGATATTACGGATTGTCAATGGTCCATGCTGCGCGCGCTTTCCCTCCCGTTGCCGTAGGGCGCTATGCCCTGTGCGGGGAGATCGCCAGCG
>CAYMUE010000193.1:0-8204 GCA_964393505.1 uncultured Polyangiaceae bacterium | reverse complement strand
GCTTTCCCTCCCGTTGCCGTAGGGCGCTATGCCCTGTGCGGGGAGATCGCCAGCGGAGGCATGGCAACGATCTACGCGGGCCGCCTCCTCGAAGCCGACGACACCTCCCGCGTCTTCGCCATCAAGCGTCTCCACCCCCACCTCGCCAAGAGCCCCGAGTTCGTGGCGATGTTCCTCGACGAGGCCCGCGTCGCCGCGCGTATCCGACACCCGAACGTCGTGTCGATCATCGACGTCGTCTCGCAGGACGACGAGCTGCTGCTCGTGATGGACTACATCGAAGGCGAGTCGTTGTCGCGCCTGCTCGGCTCGAGCGGTGACGGGCGTCGAAGGATCCCCCCGGAGATCGCCGTGAGGATCGTGGCAGACGTGCTCGAAGGGTTGCATGCGGCCCACGAGATCACCGACGACGCCGGCGTCCCGCTCGGCGTGGTGCACCGTGACGTGTCGCCGCAGAACGTCCTGGTGGGGCGAGACGGCATCTCCCACCTGATCGACTTCGGCGTCGCGAAAGCCGCCGGTCGTCTGCACGTCACCAAGGACGGCGCGATCAAAGGCAAGATCGCCTACATGGCGCCGGAGCAGATCCGCGGCACGGTCGACCGGCGCGCGGATGTGTACGCGGCCTCGACCGTGCTCTGGGAGATGCTCGTGGGGCGCAGGCTGTTTCCCGGGATGGAGACCCAGGTCATCTTCCAGGTGCTCAACGGACAGATCGAGGCTGCAGGCACCCTCGTGCCCGGCATCCCGAAGGCGCTCGACGCCGCGATCATGAAGGGGTTGTCCAAGGACCCCGAGCGCCGCTACGCCAACGCGCTGCAGATGGCCGAGGTCATCAAACGCGCTGTGCGGCTCGCGAGCGCCGAAGAGGTCGCGCAATGGATCGACGGCATCGCCCACCACGCGCTGGAGCGACGTGCGGAGGCGGTGCGTCAGGCGCTCGCCGGTGAGCTTCGCGCAGACGCGAACGGCCCGGCGGTGTCGCGCGGATCGAGCTCGTTCGGAAGCGCCCCGGACTGGGGGGCGCGTGCTCCGGCAGGCTCGGGGTCCGATGCGGGCAGGCCCGGTCCTGCGGCGGTCATCAGCTCCGGTCCCATCCGCGTGCCGGGCCCCCCCGCACCCGCTCCGCCCGCTCCTGTCGTCTCTCCTCTCCCTGCCCCGTCCCCACAGCCGCGCTCCCCGTGGCTCACAATCGCGATGCTGTTCGTCGCGATGTCGCTCCTCGCCTTCGCGATCGCCTACTACTTGTTCTCCCGCTGACCGCCGACCATTTCGAGCACATCTACACCCGCTGCCACGGTTGAGTTCGCTGGCTCTTCGCGCGACTCAAGCGTCGCGGTGGATCGTACGGCATCGCTCGCGCTTCTCGATTGAGCTTGACTTTCGAGCACAGAGGAGCTTGATTCACCGATGTTTTCGGGTCGCGATTGCACGAAAAGAAGGGTGGGATGGCGGGGATGCTCGTGGGATTCGGCACCGACATCCGCGAGGTGGAACGGAGGGCGCGCATGCTCGCGTCGTCTGGCGGGGATCGTCCCGTCTCCTCCTCCACGTCTCGGTTGCTGAGCCGTCACCCATGGAGCCTGCGCCAGCCCTGCGCTGTCACCTCGTGCCTTCGCGTCCCATGCAGGTCGGCGTCCCGCGCTTCGCGCTCGCCGCTGCCTTGCCGGAATCGTGAACCAAGGCCCGTCAGGTGAGGAATCGAACATGAGCAACATCGGCTCCCGCGACGAACGCATCAAGAACTTCGATTGGACCCTGAGCGAGAACGAGCTCGGCTGGAAGAAAGGCGAGCCGCTCAACATCGGCTGGTACTGCAGCGATCGGATCTGCCAGCAGGGCAAGGCCGACAAGCTGGCGTTGATCTGGGAGAACTCGTCGGCGACGGTCACCAAGAAGTACACCTACGACGACCTGCGCAGGAGTTCGAACACGATTGCAGCCTTCCTCACGGGCAAGCTCGGTTTGCAGCCGGGGGAGCGCGTGTGCCTGTTCCTCGACAAGGTCCCCGAGCTGTATATCGGGCTCATCGGCATCCTCAAGGCAGGTCTCATCGCGCAGCCGCTGTTCTCGGCGTTCGGGGACGAGTCGCTGCTCACGCGCCTGTCCAACGCCGAGACCTCCGCGATCTTCACGCAGAAGAAACACGTCGCGAAGGTCCGCAAGATCCTCGCGCAGATGCCGTACCTCAAGCACATCATCGTGGTCGACGGCGCCGGCACTCAGCTTCGCGACCGAGAGATCGCCTTCGATCTCGACAACGAGCCCAAGGTCGATCAGTTCGAGTCCTTCCCTACCACCTACGAGACACCGTCGATTCTGCACTACACCTCGGGCACCACGGGTCAGCCCAAGGGGGCGCAGCACGTTCACGGCTCGCTGATCAGCCAGTACCTCACCGCCAGGTGGGTACTCGACCTGCAGGACAACGACATCTACTGGTGCAACGCGGATCCGGGCTGGGTCACCGGCACGTCCTACGGAATCATCGGCCCCTGGGTCAACGGTGTCACCCAGGTCGTCACCGAAGCGGGCTTCAACACCGAGGCTTGGTACGCCTTCATCCAGCGCCACAAGATCTCGGTCTGGTACTCCGCCCCCACCGCCATCCGACTGCTGATGAAAGAGGGCAAGGACGTCGTCAAAAAGTACGACCTCAGCTCCCTGCGCCACCTGTGCAGCGTCGGTGAGCCCCTCAACGCCGAGGCCGTGCTCTGGAGCAAGGACGCCTACGGCCTGCAGTTCCACGACACGTTCTGGCAGACCGAGACCGGCTGCATGGTCATCACCAATGTCCCCGGCATGCCCATCAAGCCCGGCTCCATGGGCAAACCCTTCCCGGGCATCACCGCCACCGTCGTCGATCTCAAAACCCACGAGCCCGTCAACAAACCCGGCGTCGTCGGCCTCATCGCCCTCAAGCCCGGCTGGCCCTCCATGATGCGCACCTACTGGCGCAACACCGCCGTCTACGAGAGCAAGTTCCGCAACGGCTGGTACATCTGCGGCGACCGCGCCTCAATCGACGAGGACGGCTACTTCTGGTTCGTCGGGCGTGACGACGACGTGATCAACACGGGCGGGCACTTGGTCGGTCCCTTCGAGATCGAGTCGGCGCTGCTCGAGCACCCGGCGGTGGCCGAATCCGCCGCGGTCGCCAAGCCCGACCCCGTCAACATGGAGGTCGTCAAGGCCTTCGTCGCTCTCAAGAAGGGCTTCTCCGTCACCGATGACCTCGAGCTCGAGATCATGAACTTCATCCGAAAGAAGCTCTCGCCCCTCGCGATGCCGCAGGAGATCGAGTTCGTCAACTCCCTTCCCAAGACCCGCTCCGGCAAGATCATGCGCCGCGTCCTGCGGGCCAAGGAGTTCAACGAGCCAATTGGCGACATCTCGACGCTGGAAAACGACTGAGCGGTCCGCGTATCCTTCGGTCCGCCGGCGGCGTGGACGCGGGCATGCCCGCCCGTTCCACGTCGCTGCGGACGCAGTCGCAGCCGCAGCCGATCACCCCGCGCATGGAGCGCACAAGGAGACCCCGAATGGACGACATCAGCAAGGCCGTGTTGGACTACGTGAAGCGCGAGTACCTCGAGGAGGACGACGACCGCGAGGTCGACGTGAACACCAAGCTGATCTCCGGCGGGATCGTGGACTCGTTCTCGATGGTCTCGCTCAAGCGATTCCTTGAGAAGAAGTACTCGATCCAGATCCCGGATGCGGATGCGAGCCCCGAGGCGTTCGACACGGTGACCAGCATCGTGAGTCTCGTCCAGCGGTTCAAGAAGTAGCGAGGAACCGGGGGGCCCTCGGGGGCTCCCGCCTCTTGGAAGGAGTCGCCCATGTACAACGATACCTCTCGACAGTACTTCCAGAACGAGCTCAAGGGTCTGCAGGACGCTGGGCTCTTCAAGCAGGAACGCTTCATCCACTCGCCCCAGGCCGCCGAGATCGAGGTCGAGTTCCCGGCCGGCGCCAAGCCCAAGAAGGTCCTGAACTTCTGCGCCAACAACTACCTCGGCATGTCCAGCCACCCCGAGGTCGTCGCAGCCGCCCACCAGGGCCTCGAATCCCGCGGCTACGGCATGTCCTCCGTCCGCTTCATCTGCGGCACGCAGGACACCCACCGCGAGCTCGAAAACCGCCTCACCGAGTTCCTCGGCACCGAGGACACCCTCCTGTTCCCCTCCTGCATGGACGCCAACGGCGGCGTGTTCGAAGCCGTCCTCGGCGAGCAGGACGTTATGATCGCCGACCGCCTCGTGCACGCCTCGATCGTCGACGGCATGCGCCTGTGCAAGGCCATGACCGACACCTTCAAGCACTCGGACATGGGCCACCTCGAGGAGAAGCTCCAGGAGCACCAGGACAAGCGCTTCCGGATGATCATTACCGACGGTGTCTTCTCCATGGACGGCGACGTCGCCAAGCTCGATCAGATCGTCGAGCTCGCCGACAAGTACAACGCCATGGTCTTCGTCGACGACTCCCACGCCACCGGCTTCATGGGCAAGACCGGACGCGGCGTGCACGAGCACTGCAACGTCGTGGGCCGCATCGACATCATCACCACGACGCTCGGCAAGGCCCTCGGGGGCGCTTCCGGTGGATGTGTCAGCGGACGGCGCGAGATGGTGGAGATGTGTCGCCAGAAGGCGCGCCCGTACCTGTTCTCCAACGCCGTGGCTCCGTCCATCGTGCAGGGTGTCATCAAGGTCCTCGACATCATCGGCAAGGACACCGCCCGACGCGACAAGCTCGAGCAGAACACCACCTACTGGCGCAAGCTGCTCACCGAGGCCGGCTTCGACATCAAGGCCGGCGACAGCCCCATCGTCCCGGTCATGCTCTACAACGCCAAGCTCGCTGGCGACTTCGCTCGCGATCTGTTTGCCGAAGGCATCTACGCGGTCGGCTTCTTCTTCCCGGTCGTGCCGAAGGGCCAGGCGCGCATCCGCACCCAGATGTCCGCCGGCCACGACAAGCATCACCTCGACCAGGCCATCGAGGCCTTCAAGAAGGTCGGCAAGAAGTACGACATCCTCGGCAAGTCCAAGAAGGAAATCATCGCCCAGTACGGCGCCTGAGCTTCCCTCTCTCTCCCGTCCCCCCCAAGCCCTGTCCCCGTCCCACCACCGGCGACCCCTCCGTTCGGAGTCCTTCTGCCGCTTGCCTGCCGTCGGGAAGCTCCGGATCGCAGGGACCGATCGACGTAAGGGCGCCTCTGGGCGGAGAGGGTGGAGGGGGGGGGCGAGACGAGGCGTGCCGGCGTTGCCCTGCAGAATCCGTTCGGTTTCCGACGGGGCTCTCGACGCCCTGAGGATTTGGCTGCGGGAGGCGGATTCCGTTGCGTGAGAATCTCCAAAACTTCACGCCGGGATTCTGCTGAGCCGCGTGACATTGCGACTGCCCTGCCTCTGGCCCCGTGGTAGTGTGCCAGCCGTTCAGCGCTGGAGAAGGTGGCCGGCGCAGGTTGGGGTGCGGTGGTGCGAGCCGCACGCGCATGCTCGAAGCGGTGACCAATCGTGGAGACTGACGCGCGACAGCAAGCCGGGGTTCGTGTTCTGCCCCTTCATGGTGGCGCAGAAACGTGAGATCTCCACGGCGAGCTGAGTCACATGTCGCTGATCTCCGTCGCTCAGTTCTTCGAGATGGGCCGACAGAGCGGTGTGTTCCTTGTCACCGAGCCCGAGGGCCGCGCGCACTCCGCTGTCCTCCTCGAGGGGACCATCGTCGAGGCCAGCTCCCGCCACCTGCGCGGACGCGAAGCCGCCCTCGCGCTGCTCAGCCTCAAGGATGGAAGGTTCGCCTTCGGCAACCGCGAGGTCCACGCCCCGGGGGTCGAGCGGCTCGGCATCTCTCCAACGCTGATGGACGTCGTGCGCCTCGAAGACGAGCTCGAGAGGCTGGCCGCCTCGAGGCCCGACGAAGCGATGCGGCTCGTGTTGCGCAACCCTCACGAGGTCCCGACCGATCCTCTCGAGTGCGGCGCTGACACGGTGATGGCAGCGATCGCGGCGCGGCCGAGGACGACGATCGCGAAGCTGTTGGAGCTGGTACCGCTGGCGCCGATCAAGGTGCGGCTTGCGACGGCCTGGTTGTCGACAACGGGCAGGTTGCGCACGAAAACGGCGTCCGGGGCGCACCCTGCGGTGCCGGCGCCCAAGGGGCAGGGCGACTGGTACGGCCGCTTGTTGGAGGCCTACCCGATGGGGCTGCGTGTGGTACTGGCGGTGCAGTCCGATCAGGGCGCTCACTCCGTCATCGGATCCATCACCGACCTCGCCAAGGAGCTCGACAGCGGACCTGCCTGGATGTCGGTCTCCCCGAACGGTTCGGCGGTCGCCCGAGTGCGTCCTCGCGCGGGCGCTCTGCTGTCCATCGTCTGCCTCCCGATGCGCTCCGAGCACGAGGAGTCCTTCCGTCGCTTCGTGGGCACGGCCGACGTCGTGCTCCTGTGCGCCCACGGGGAGCGCGGCCTGACCGATGCGTGGCGCGCGATGACACCGGCGCGGATCCGCAAGCTTGAGGTCGGCGACGAGCCCTCGGGGAGCTGCCTCGCGGCTGCGCTCCGCCGCTTTGCCGAGTCCCTCGACCCCTTCGCTCCGCCCGTCCACGGAGGCAGGCGATGAGCCGCCACGTCGACCGCCTCGTCCTTCGGAGAACCGGCCCATGAGCGGCGAGGTCAAAGAGGGGACCCAGGTCGGTCGCTACTCCCTGCTCACGCGCATCGCCCTGGGAGGCATGGCCGACGTCTGGCTCGCGAGAGCCACAGGCGCCGAGGGATTCCAGAAGACCGTGGTCATCAAGACCCTGCTTCCGCACCTCGCCACCGAGCCCGAGTTCGTGCGGATGTTCGTCGACGAGGCGCTTTTCGCTGCCAACCTCTCGCATCCGAACATCGTGCACATCTTCGATCTCGGCGAGCTCGACGGCGCGTACTTCATCGCGATGGAGTATGTAGCCGGCCGCACGCTCCGGCACATCCAGCGGGAGCTGCGTCGCACACGGCGTGTCCTCCCGCCCTGGTTGGTCCTGCAGGTCTCGAGCATGGTTTGCGAAGCGCTGCAGTATGCGCACACCAAGAGCGGCAACAACGGCCAGCCGTTGAATCTCGTCCATCGTGACATCAGCCCCGAGAACGTGATGGTCTCCTTCGACGGCGAGACCAAGGTTCTGGACTTCGGGATCGCCAAGGCCTCCACGGCGGTGTCCAAGACGCGGGTCGGCGTGCTCAAGGGCAAGTACGCCTACATGGCGCCGGAGCAGATCGAGAACGCCATGGAGGGAGCGGCCGCCGACCACCGGGTCGACATCTACGCTCTCGGTGTCGTGATGTACGAGCTCATCACCGGCAGGCGTCCCTTCCGTGCCCAGAACGACCTCGCGCTGCTTCGCAGGATCCTCGACACCCCTCCCGATCCCCCGAACGCGATCTGCAGCTGGGTCTCCGAGCCCCTGTCGAGCCTGATCCTCCGGGCGATGGCCCGCTCCCCCGAGGACCGCTTCGCCAGCGCCGCCGATCTGCGCGCCGCCATCGAGGCCCACTTCCAGATCACGGGCTCCTTCCCTTCGCGCAGACATGTGGCCGACTACGTCCGCAGCCTCTTCGGGGACACCGCCGCCGACCTCGTTCCGGCTCAGGTCGCCGCGTCCGACGATCACCTCACCGGCAGGAGCGAGCCGCCCGAGGATCCCTGGGAGCTCGAGTCCATCGTCACCGATCCCAAGGAACCCTCCGTCACCATCGACCTGTCGATGGTTCTGATCGCCGACGACGATGGTTCGGATCACGATCTTTCCGGCACTCCCGGCGGCATCCTCGAAGGTCCACCCTCGAGCCGCTACGACTCCGCTCTGCACGCCGTCCCTCCATCATCGCGCTCGGTGCCCGCGCACGGTTCAAGCCCGCTGCAGCTTGCGGGCCCTGCCTCGGCCGATGGATTCGACGCCTCGTGGTCCATCGCCCCCGAAGCCCCTTCCGTAGCACCGGGCGGCGAGCCCGCCGCTGCCCTGACGGTCGACGCATCGCCTCAGAGAAAGCGCGCTGCGAGTGAGATGCCCGCCGCCGCGGAATCGCGCCCTCCCGAAGCTGTGCGCTCGCCGCCCACCCACGCCTGGGACCTCGCGACGCGTCGCGCGCGTGCTTTGCAAGAGTCCAGCATCCCGCCTCCTGTCGCACCTGACCCACCCCAGGACAAACC
>CAYMUE010000192.1:9857-11792 GCA_964393505.1 uncultured Polyangiaceae bacterium | reverse complement strand
CCCCTCCCACTCGGAGCTCTGGATGTCCACCAAGGTCCTCGTTTTCGAGAGTGACAAAGCATTCGCCAACGAGCTCGTCTTCGAGCTCGGCAGGCTCGACTGCGAAGTGAGTGTCGTCGACGACGGCAATCAGGGGCTGCAGCTTGCCGCTGCCGACAGGCCCGATCTCGTGCTGCTGTCCATCGAGCTGCCTCGCATGAACGGCTTCTCGGTGTGCAACAAGCTGAAGAAGGATCCGCTCCTCAGGGAAGTCCCGCTCATCATCATGTCCTCGGAGTCGAGCGACGAGACCTTCGAGCAGCATCGCAAGCTGCGGACCCGCGCCGAGGACTACGTTCACAAGCCGATCGCCTTCGCCGATCTGCTCGATCGCATCCGGGCGCTCGTCGCCATCGGTCCCAGCGAAGGCGGTGACTCCCTGGAGGACGCCATCGTCATCGACGATGAGATCGCCTTCGACGACTCCGCAGATGCGGGCGGCATGACGGTGGAGTCCCTCGACACCGTACCGCCGAGCAACGCACCGAGCCCCTTTGACGGCGTCGATCCCGATGTCGAGCGCTTCGCCGAGGACGCCTTCGATCGTCTCATGGATTCCACCGGCGTCTCCCCAGCCGTTGACTTCTCCGGCGCCCCCGTCGAGCCACCCCCCCCGTCGCGTCCCGCTCCCACCGGCTCCGTGCGCCCCGCCGCCCGCTCCGTGCGCCCACCTGCCGCTGTCGTCGACACCGTTGAGCTCGACCGCGCACGCGCCGAGCTCGACCGCAGCCGCTCCGAAGTCGATCAGCTTCGCACCGAGCTCGAGCGCTACCGGAGCGAGACCGTGCGGCTCGAGAGGGAGCTCGTCACTGCCCAGAGCGAGGCCCAACGACTCCAGGAAGAGACCTCCCGGCTGACCGAGAGCGACGCGGAGATCGAGCGTCTGCAGCGGCAGGTGGAGGAGCTGAAGGCTCGCACCAGCGGCGGAGCTGCTCGTGGCGGCGTCTCGAGCCGCGAGTTCCTCGACCTTCGCGAAGCGATGAACAAGAAGGACAAGGAGATCCTCTCTCTGCGCGATCAGATCTCGCACAAGGAGCGGGACATCATCGAGGCACGCGACGCCAGCCTCGCGCTCGAGCGCGAGAAGGCCGACCTCAACGACAAGCTCCTGGCGTTCGAGAAAGACCTCATGGACGCGCGCGCCGCGGCCGACGCCGTACACGCGGAGATCGAACAGAAGAACCAGGAGATTGCAGCCCTCGCCAAGTCCCACGCAGAGGCGCTCTCCGATCGCGATGCCAAGGCGACCGCTGTCGCCGCGGCCCACGCTGCCGCCCTCGCGGCCGCTGCCAAGGCCGCCGACGATTCCCTCGCGACCCTCCGCTCCGAGCTGCAGAACCAGCACGACCGCGCCCTTGCCGATCTGCGCGATCGTCTCGACGGCGAGCACGGCAAGGCGATCGCCCGTGCGCGCGAAGAAGCTGCATCCTCCCTCGCAGCCCGCGAGAAGGAGCTCGAGTCCCGCATCCATGGACTCGACTCCGACCTCGCTTCCGCGAACAAGGCCCTGTCCGACGCGAAGGAGGCGATGGCCGCCTCCGAGGCCGATCGCGATCGGCGCATCGCCGACCTCGAGGGTGAGGTCGCCCAGACCTTCGAACAGTTGTCCAACACCCGCGAAGAGAAGCAGAAGTCGGAGGCGGAGCGCGACGGGCGCATCCGCGGGCTCGAGACCGAGCTTTCATCGGTGCGCGACAAGCTCGCGGCCTCGGAAGAGGCGAAGCAGAAGTCGGAGGCGGAGCGCGACGACCGCATCCGCGGGCTCGAGACCGAGCTTTCATCGGTGCGCGACAAGCTCGCGGCCTCGCAAGAGGCGAAGCAGAAGTCGGAGGCGGAGCGCGACGAACGCCTTGGCGGGCTCGAGACCGAGCTTTCGTCGGTGCGCGACAAGCTCGC
>CAYMUE010000192.1:5232-9757 GCA_964393505.1 uncultured Polyangiaceae bacterium | reverse complement strand
GAAGTCGGAGGCGGAGCGCGACGAGCGAATCGGCGGGCTCGAGACCGAGCTTTCATCAGAGCGCGGCAAGCTCGCAGCCTTGGAGGAGGCGAAGCAGAAGTCGGAGGCGGAGCGCGACGAGCGCATCCGCGGACTCGAGGCCGACAAGGTCTCCCTCGGGACCGAGCGCGACAACCTGCAGAGCGAGAACACGTCGCTGCTTGCCGACCTCGCCCAGGTTCGCTCGCACATCTCCGAGCTGGAAGGCGCGGTTCGCACCGGAAACGAGCGGCTTGCCGAGGTCGAGGCCTCTCTGGCAGCGCAGACCCTGCTTGCCAGCAAGGCCCGCGACAAGTGGGAGCAGGACAAAGCCTGCCTCGAGCGCGCCAAGGACGCGCTCGCCGCAGCGCTCCTGCAGATCGAGGAAGCCGAGTCCCGCCCGGTCGAGTGACCGCATCCCCGGCAGTCACCGCGTCAAACGACTACCGTCCCCGTTCCGTTCACCCCTTGTCGGGGGACAGGAGCATCCCGGGCCTGAACGGCTCTGCGAGCAGCTTCGCGAGTGAGGTCGTACGCGCCATGACGCCAGCCTGCGCCGACGCCAGGTGGATGGGGAGGTCCTCGGCGAACTCGGTCAGCACCTGACGGCACGCGCCGCACGGAGACCCCGCGACCGGGCCGTCGGTCACGATCGCGATCGCGCGAATCACCCTCTCGCCGTCGGCGATCATCGCCGAGATCGCAGAACGCTCGGCGCAGATCGTCAACCCGTACGAGACGTTCTCCACGTTGCATCCGGCATAGACCCGGCCGGCGCCACCGAGGATCGCAGCCCCGACGCGGTAGTTGGAGTAGGGGGCGTAGGCGTGCTCACGGACCTCGCGTGCGGCGGCGACGAGGCTGTTCCAGTCGATGGAGGGAGGGGCTGCCATGCTCACGCGACCTCCGCCGCGCTGAGCTGCACCCAGCGAGAGAGCAGCCTGACGAAACCGTCCTTGGTGCGCTGTGCCGTCTCTTCGACCTCCTTGTGATCGAGAGGCGTGGTGGAGATGCCGGCCGCGAGGTTGGTGATGCAGGAGATCGCCGCGGTACGGACGCGCATGTGGCGAAGCGCGATCACCTCGGGGACGGTGCTCATTCCGACGGCGTCCGCACCGAGCGCGCGGGCCATTCGGATCTCCGCCGGGGTCTCGTAGGTCGGACCGAGGTTCGCCTGGTACACGCCCTCGCGCAGCGCCACGCCGACATCGATCGCCGCGCGACGCGCGGCATCGCACAGCTTGCGGTCGTAGGCTTCCGTCATGTCCGGAAAGCGATCGCCCATGGCGCTGTCGTTGGGGCCGACCAGGGGGTTGCGTCCCATGAAGTTGATGTGATCGACGATCAGCATCAGGTCGCCTGCGCGCATCGAAGGGTGAATGCCGCCGGCGGCGTTGGTGAGCAGCACGGCCTTGCAGCCGAGACGGGCCATCAAGCGCACGCCGAACACGACGCGTTCGAGCTCGTGGCCCTCGTAGGTGTGGACGCGGCCCTGCATGCACGCGACTTCGACGTTCTCGACCTTGCCGAGGCAGAGATTGCCCGCATGGCCGACGACGCGGGAGACGGGCATGTTGGGGATTTCGGCATAGGGGATCTTGGTGAGCTCCCGCAGTGTGTCTCCGAAAGCGCCCAGGCCCGACCCGAGAACGACCCCGACGAGCGGAGGGCGGCTCCGCCTACGGCGGATCATCTCGACGGCTTCATCCAACATCCCAAGGACTTCGACTCCGGCAACCATGTTGCGCAGGCTACAACGGCTTGGGGTCCGCGCCTCATCGGAAATGCGTCCGGTCCGCCTCCGGGGCAGGGGAAGTGCCCCAGTGGGATGGTCGCGCCTTCTTTTCGCGGTCCGGGCTGGCGTTCCCGCCCCGATTTCGCTACAGAGTGCCCCCATGGCCAGCAAGTTCAGCGAGTTCTTGACCACCCAGAAGATCAACCCCCGCCGCCTTCTCGTCGCCTCCAAGAAGGTCGAAGGCCTGCGCCCCGAAGACCGGACCCTCCGTCTGACCGAGCGCAAGCTCCGCAGGTCCGAAGACGGCATGCCCCCGAAGAAGGAAGGCGAGACGCGCACCAAGCCTCGCAGCGGACGCCCCGTCACCCAGCGTGCGCTGGATGCCGCTGTCAACGGCCGTCCTCTCACTGGACCGCAGAAGACCCGCATCCTGCGCGCTGTCAACCGCATCCTCGAGCAGCGCAAGCTCCAGCCCGTCGACGTCCGAGTCCTGTTCTAGGCGCCTTATGACGGGCGGAGGTTCTGACTCCGGTTCCGTCCCCGCAACTGCCCTACGGGCAGCGCTCCAGCCATTTCTCGACGCCCGCAAGCGGGCGACGGTTGCGTATTGCCTCGTCCGGGGCGACGCTCTCACCACCATCCCGCGTTGCGCCGCGGGTCCGGGGTGGTCGCCTGCGGGTGCCGCCCCCATGCTCTTCACGTGCAGTTCCCGAGCAACGAGCACACGAGGGTAACGATGGCCGAGACACGCAAGAACAACATGGTCGAACGGATCGCGGCCATGCAGGACTACGACCTGTACCGCGATCTGTCCTGGGAAGGCTCCTTCGACGACTACCTCGAGATCGTCCGTCAGCGGCCCCAGGTGACGCGCAACGCGTTCCAGCGGGTCTACGACATGATCGTGAGCTTCGGGACCGAGGAGTACATCGACAGCAAGAAGAAGCTCATTCGCTACAACTTCTTCCGCGACGAGATCGGGCAGGGGGCAGACGCCATCTTCGGCCTCGACATCCCGCTGATGCGTCTGGTGCACGTGCTCAAGGCCGCGGCCGAGGGCTACGGACCGGAGAAGCGGGTGATCCTGCTGCACGGTCCGGTCGGCTCCTCCAAGTCCACCATCGCGAGGTTGCTGAAGAAGGGGCTCGAGCACTACAGCCGCACGCCCGACGGCGCGCTGTACACGTTCGCGTGGGTCAACCTTCGGGAGGTCGGCATCTCCGCGCAGGAGGACACCATGCTGTGTCCGATGCACGAGGAGCCCCTGCGCCTCATCCCGCAGGACTGGCGCGCTCGCGCGATCCGCGAGCTCGGCCTCGGCAACGAGCAGTTCCACGTGCGTGTCGACGGTGACCTCGATCCCGCATGCCGCTTCGTCTACCGCAGTCTCATGCAGAAGTACGACGGCGACTGGTCCAAGGTCATGAAGCACGCCCGCATCCGCAGGCTGGTGCTCTCCGAGAAGGACCGTGTCGGCATCGGCACCTTCCAGCCCAAGGACGAGAAGAACCAGGACTCCACCGAGCTCACCGGCGACATCAACTACCGAAAGATCGCCGAGTACGGCTCCGACTCCGATCCCCGCGCCTTCAACTTCGACGGCGAGTTCAACATCGCCAACCGGGGCATCGTGGAGTTCGTCGAGGTGCTCAAGCTCGACGTCGCGTTCCTGTACGACCTGCTCGGCGCCTCCCAGGAGCACAAGATCAAGCCGAAGAAGTTCGCGCAGACGGACATCGACGAGGTGATCATCGGTCACACCAACGAGGCGGAGTACAAGAAGCTCCTGAACAACGAGTTCATGGAGGCGCTGCGCGACCGCACTATCAAGATCGACATCCCCTACATCACGAAGCTCTCGGAGGAGATCCGCATCTACCAGAAGGACTTCGCGAGCGAGAAGGTCAAGGGCAAGCACATCGCTCCCCACACCCTCGAAGTCGCCGCCATGTGGGCTGTCCTCACGCGCCTCGAAGACCCCAAGAAGCACAATCTCGCCCTCGTCCAGAAGCTCAAGCTCTACGATGGCAAGATCCTCCCCGGTTACACCCAGGACAACGTCAAGGAGCTGCGCAAGGAGGCCAAGCGCGAAGGCATGGAGGGCATCAGCCCCCGCTACGTGCAGGACAAGATCTCCAACGCCCTGGTCAACGAGTCCGGTGAAGGCACCATCAACCCGTTCATGGTTATGAACGAGCTCGAGAAGGGCCTCCGCCACCACACCCTCATCGGCAGCGAAGAGCAGCGCAAGCGCTACGCCGAGTGCGTCGGCCTCGTCAAGGTCGAGTACGAGGACATCGTCAAGAACGAGGTCCAGCGCGCCATCTCCGCCGACGAGGAAGCCATCGCCAAGCTCGCCGCCAACTACATCGACAACGTCAAGGCCTTCACCCTCAAGGAGAAGGTCAAGAACCGCTACACCGGCCAGGACGACGAGCCCGACGAGAGGCTGATGCGCTCCATCGAGGAGAAGATCGGCATCGCCGAGAATCGCAAGGACGACTTCCGCCGCGAGATCATGAACTACATCGGCGCCCTCGCCGTCGAAGGCAAACGCTTCGAGTGGCACATGAATGACCGGCTCCGCACCGCCCTCGAGCGCAAGCTCTTCGAGGACCAGAAGGACTCGATCAAGCTCAAGACCCTCGTCTCCGCCGTCGTGGACAAGGACACCCAGGAGAAGATCGACATCATCAAGGCGCGCCTCATCAAGTACTTCGGCTACAACGAAGTCAGCGCCACCGACGTCCTCAACTACGTGGCCTCGATCTT
>CAYMUE010000192.1:0-5132 GCA_964393505.1 uncultured Polyangiaceae bacterium | reverse complement strand
CCATCGACTGACGCGTCCCCTGCACCAGATCCGTGCTCCGCATCAGGTGCACTTCCATCCCCTGCTCGATGCGGCAGTAGAAACGCAAGCCTCCGTCGGGCATCACCCGCTGCGGACTGCGTATCCACGGCGCTCCGTCGATCATCAGCCCCACCGGGCTCACCATGAACACCGAAGCGTCCAGCCGATCCCGTGACACTCCCACAGCTTTCGCGTACGCCGCTACCGCGTCGCCCCCGTCGAACTCGTGAACAACACGGTTCGCAGGATCCGCCTTCGTCACCACCAGCGCCCGTCCCGTGCTCTCGAAGCAGCACGTCTTCGTCACCGCGAAAGGCACCGCGCTCTCGATGACCGTCAGCACCGCCCCTTCGTCGGCCTCTTCACCGTTGAGGAACACCCGCGTTCGCTCGAACTCGCAGTCGTCGCCCGCAGAGCCGCCCACGAACGACATCAGCGGCGCCCCGTTCCCCAACTCCTCGTTCACTTCCTCCTCGTGCATGTGCAGGCCGTCGATGAACGTCAGCCCCACGTACCGCTCCGGATCCGCTTCCCGCAAGGGCTGCCCCACCTGCGTCGAGATCCGGTCCAGGGCGCCTCGGACCGCGCCGTCAACGCCCTTGTCGCAACGCGCGATCGCAGCGCCCACGCGCTTCACCACACCCGCGCCGAGCCCCAACGCCGACACCCCATCGACTCCCGTCGATGCCTCCGTGAACTCCCCCGCCGTCGTGCACCCCACGACCGTCGCCCCCGAATAGCGAGCGGACAGCGCACCCGTCAGCCCCGCACCGTCCCTGCGATGGCCCGCGAAAAGGACGATCAGCTTCGGCGCAACACCGTCGAGCTCGGACGTCAACGTCCTGAGGATGTCGTCGGATGAAGTGCCCCTGGCGTACACGCTTCGAATGTCATCGCTACCCATTCAGCCACCTCGCGCCCCGTTCAGATCGAAGCCCATCTCCCGCAGTGCTCCGAGAACTCGCTCCACCGCCGAGGGATCCGCCCTATGCGCCGGACGCGGCTCCACCAGGTTCACGCCCGTGCGCAGAATCACTCGCGAGTTGAGCAGCACCAGCTTCGCCTCGTCCCCCAACCGCTGCACCAACGCCGCTCGCACTTCGTCGATCGTCCGCATCGCGAACTCCCCAGGCCCCAGTTGCACCTGTCGATGCGAGCCTACCACACCGCAAGGGGCTCCTCGACAGCCGAGCACGCGTGCGAGTGCCGGTTTTTTCACTGCACCGGCGAGGGAGCCAGCCGTCCGGGAGGGGCGGGAGGCAACCGCGACATGAGCTCCCACCACCCCCGATCCAGCTCACGGCGATGCTCCGGTCGCAGCGCCGTCGGGTGCCGCCGCACCACCTCGTAGGCGAACACCATCCACCGATGGGCGTCTGCGTAGTCGCCGAGTCGAAGGCTCGTGAGCCCCCGGTAGGTCGCGTACTGCGCCTGTCGCTTCGGCGGTTCCTGCCCCACGACCCCCTCGTAACGGGCCAGCACTTCCGCGGACTCGATGTACCGCCCCTCGCGGTACAGGTGCGTGCCGCGACCAACGTATCCCCCACACCCCACGAGCGCCGCGCAGGCCGCTGCCACCATCAAGAGGCGAAGGGATCCGTGCGCACGCTGTGCCATCCAAGCTGCTCCAGTCCCCAGCCTAGCGTGCGCAGCCCTTCCCCACGAGCCCCAATCGTCCGCTGCCCGCCCCGCGCTACTTGTTGCCGAATACGTCGTCGAACGCCCGATCGAACTCGTCCTCGCCTACCGCCGTCTTGAGCCCGGGACCGCCCGCCGCCGAAGGCTTGGGCTGCAGCGCCCGAACACGCGCAGCCACGTCGCGGTAGCCTGCGTCGCGTCGCATCACCTTCTGGAAGTAGAACAACGCCTCGCGAGGATTCGACCTGAGCTGATAGGTGTTGCCCAGCTCGTAGTAGAGCGCCAGCTCCTGATCCGCGGACTTCTGTTCCGCGTGCAAGCCCCGGATGAACGCTTCGATCGCTGCCTCCAGGTTCCCCTGCTCAAGGTACATCATCCCAGCCATCGAGTGACACACGCACTCGCGCGAAGGATCCCTCGACGCCAACTCGAACTCCGTCAGCGCGTCGTTGATGAGCCCCATCTCCTTGTAGGCCACGCCCAGGTCGTAGTGCGATTGCGCGTCGGTCTCCGCCACCTGCTGGCGAACCCCCTCCTTGAACTTCGCAAACACCGCCTCGACATCCACCGCCCCGCCCGTCGATGTCCCCTTGTCCGCCGGACCGAAGTCGTCGAGCGCACTCAGCGACGCCGCGATGTCGAAGCTGTGATCCTCCAGAGGAGGCGTCGACGGCGCTCCCTGCGGCACCTCGCGCTCGCCGCTTCCGTTGGCCGTGGCCAGCGCTTCGCGGAACTCCCGCTGACGCTCGATCAGAAGCGGGTGGCCGGGGAACCGCGTGAGCTGCTCGTCGATGATCGACAGCGCATCGTCGTACAGGCTCCGCGTGGCAAAGAACTCCGCCTCCTCCAGCGCGTCTTCCAGCGAGTCCCCTCCCTGGAATCCCACGGTGGACGCCAGCGGCGGAGCGGACACCGGCTGCGGCTCGCCCGCGGGCTCGTACACCTGCTCCTGGGGCTCCAGCTCCCACCCCGAAGGCAACGGCGCGTTCTGCGTCCGATCCTCCTCCGCAAACCCTTCCTCCGCCGCCACCAGCTCGAGCCTGGCCTTGTCCTCCGCGAGCAACGGGAAGCTCGGCAGCGGCTCGCCGCGCGGCTCGATCTTCTCGTCACCCACCAGGTCGCCGCCACCCGCCTCCATCGCGAACGGGTCGTCCGTCGACAACAAACCGTGGCCCGGCGCGTGCGCGCTCGGCGGCACCTGCTGCATCGCCTGCGCAGGCGCAATCTCCTCGAGATCGTAGGATGGCAGCGGACCGGTCGACTCGAACGACGGCGCCGTCCCCTCCTCGTAGTCATACCCGAACGGCTGCTCATACCCCGCAAGCGCTTCCGCCGTCGCCATCGCCGCGTCGTACTGCTCTTCCGATGGAAGCGGCGGCGGCTCATAGCCCAGATCGAACAGCATCTCGCGAGCGCGGTGGTGATACGGATCCACCGAAATCGCCTCGCTCAGCATCGTCGCCGCTTCTACCGTCTGCCCCGCGTCCGCATACATCGCCGCCAGCGTGATGAGCTCGTCCAGCGCTCCACGCGTGTCCCCCGCGTCCAGCAGGACTTCCTTCAGCTCCATGTGGAGCTCGTACGAAAGCGGGTTGAGCTCCAGGGCGATGCGAAGCGTCTCCACCGCCTTCGGAAGCTGCTGCAGACTCCGGAACGCCTCCGCGTTCGCGATGACGTCCGGGACCGTCGCTGGTCCGCGGTACGACATCGGCGCGGCGTTGACGTCCTCCGCCGCCACCATGCCGTCCTGCACCCGGATGACCGGCGCCTGCGGGCTCAGCTCCGATGAGACATCCTCCGTCAGATACCCGTCGAAGTCCTCTGCCCCCGTCTCGTCGAGCCCCAGATCCATGTCCGGCTCGAGCGGCGCCGGCTCCTCCGCCGATACCTCGATGACCGCGTCTTCCTGCGCGCGAACCGCCGGCCTCGCAGGCGGCGCAACCGAGGGCTGCATCAGCGTGCGCGCAAGCGCTCGCACCCCCTCGTCGTCCGGCATCGCAGCGAGCAGCTCGTCCACGATCCGACGCGCCTCGTCGAGCTTGCCCTGATCCTTGGCGATGCGGGCCGCTTCCTTGCGCACCTCCATCGCCTTGGGCAACTGCCCGATCGCCACGAAGGCGCGCGCCAACAGGGCCAGCGTCTCGAGATTGCGCTGGTCCGCCTGGAAGGAGATCTGCAGCTTCGCCAGCGCCAGCATCCCGTCGCTCGCCTGGCCTCGGTTCAGGTACAACTCCGCAGCCTGACGCGCTCTCACGGGATCGGGACGGTGATGCAACAGACGCTCGATCACCTTCAAGGCGTCGTCGGTCCGCCCCATCTCCAGCAGGATGTCTGCCGCCTTCGAGAACTCCGCGATCGCTTCGTCCGACGACCTGTTGCGCGACAAGGCCTCCGCAAGCCGCAGCCTCGCCAACGGGTTGGTCCCGTTCAACTGCACGATCTTGCGGAAGACCTCGATCGCCTCGTTGTCTCGCCCGGCGCTCTGCAGCAGCGTCGCGTACTCGTCGTACGTCGTCAGCGCGTCTCCGGTCAGCCCCAACTGCTGGTACAGCTCCGCCAGCTTCGGGATGATGTGCCCGTACTGGTCCGCTACCCGCGGCACGTACTTGCGGATCATCTCCCGAATCTGCTTGTAGACAGCGATCGCCTTGACCGCGAACCCCTGCTGCGCGTAGTGCCGAGCCACCCGCTCGTAGGTCGCGATCGCATCGACGTGCGCGTCCATCCTCGCTTGAAGGTCTCCGACCTTCAGCAGGATGCGTGCGTCGTTCGGATCCTCCTGGAGGATCCGCTGGTACTCCGCGATCGCCCGATCGAAACGTCTCTTCTCGACGTATTTCTGGGCAGCCTGGAGGACCTTTTCACGGTCAATTGGCACGGCGTTGTGCACTCCCGAACTGACCCCCGGGTACGTGCGACGTCGTACCCGAGCGGCTCGAAACTCTACGGGGTCGCTCCCAAGCGCGTCAAGCAAGGCCCGCGCCTTCTGACGAGGACCATCCCTAACACTATACCTCGCCCGACGACGAATTTCGAACTCGTGGAGACGAAAACACACCGGCCGCCGTCGTCGCAGGTTTTCCACGACGCATTGCTTCCTGTCTCGCAGATCCCAGGTACATTCTGCTCACGATGCCCTCTTCCCCCACGTATCAGGCCCCCTTCCTCCCCGGCGGCTCTCACCCAATCGATGCCGCCACCTGCGACCGCCTCCTGTCACGCGCCCTGTCCCACGGCGGCCACTACGCTGACCTGTTCTTCGAGTTCGGCGCCTCGGCCTCGTACTCCTTCGAGGAAGGCCTCCTCAAGTCCTCCTCCCGCGCCGTCGAAATCGGCCTCGGCGTCCGCGTCCAGTGCGGCGACGCTACCGGCTACGCCTTCACTCAGGACCTCGACTGGGACCACATGGCTGCGGCCGCCGATACCGCGGCACGCATCGCCCGCTCAGGCTCCCCCGTCCCCCCCCACCCCGT
>CAYMUE010000191.1:0-12091 GCA_964393505.1 uncultured Polyangiaceae bacterium | reverse complement strand
GGCGACCATGCTGTTGCTGGCGGTGATCACGAGGCGCGAGGTGATCGACCGGATCCTGACGCACGTGAAGGTGCCGCGCGAACCGGTGGCGGCCGACGAACTGCCAGCGAAGTACTACGACATGACGGGCGAGCCGGTCCCCTCGTGGGTCCTGGGCCTGGATCCCGATCCCGACGAGCGCGGGCCACCGACGGACTGGGACCTCGTCGATCCTCCGGCTCCGGAGACGTGAACACGGAGCCGCCGAGATCGGTCCCGGTTGCGCGGCGACGGGCGCGGCCGCGCCGAGGTGCGTCTGATGGGCGCTCGAGAGGCGTGTTTGCGGCCGTGTGGGCGCTGATCGAGCGTGGGAGCGGGCTCGAGGCGGGGTGGTTCGGGAAGGTCAGGTGGTTGCGCCAGCTACACGCTGTCCCACGCGGGGCGGGACTGTTGATCATCGGGGCGCTGTCCCGCGCGAGCGCGGAACGGGCGCCCACGTTGGCGCGTGGCGGGGCGATCGCGGTGCTCCCGGGCGCAGTCGCGGTCGGGGGCTGCAGCGCGCACGTGCGCGCGTTGTGCGCGACGGCGCGGGACTGTTGAACGCCGGGGCGTGGTCCCGCGCGAGGGTCACGCTGGTTCTCGGCGCAGTTGTCCGAAAATTTTCGGATAGATGAGCCCCCCTGCCGTGCAAGGTCCACCTCTCACCTCGGTTCCTGAGAGGGTTGCCCACGACGCGTACGCTTCCGTCCTCCAGGGGCGGCTGCGTCGGCGCTGGCAAGGAAGGGCGACTGTCCGACGCGGGCCTCGCCCTGCACCACGACGAAGGCCTCCTGCTTCGCCCGCGTGATCGCGTTGTACGCGAGGCGCCGCTTGCGCTCATCGTTGCCGCTCACCTCGTAGGGCCAGAGCACAATGACCCGGTCGAACTCGCGGTTCTTCGCCTGGTGAATCGTCAGCGCCACGAGACGACGCTCCTCTCGGTTCGAGAAGACGCGCCCCTGCTGAACGACGTCCTTCACGACCGCGCGCACCTCGGCCGCGCTGAACTCGGTGCGACCGAAGAGACGGCGCTGGCGCGAGAGCCATGAATGCACTCTCGCCGAGCGCCCCTTGCTCGCAAGCGTCAGGTCCTCGATGCGAACGTGCGCATCGTCCGCGTCTGGCAGTGCAATCTCACGGCAGGTCTCGGTGATCTGGTCGTCTGGCACGGCTTCCCAGTGGAGCTTGAACGGCCCGACCTTCCACTTCTGCCCGAGCGGCGGCTCGCTCTGCACGCGCTCGACGAGCCGCCTCACGAACTGCGAGCGAGCGGCGCCAACGGGTGTGATGACGGCGACGGTCCCGAGCTTGAGCCACTTGGAGATCTTCGCGGCGACCTCGTACGCACCAAGTCCCCACGCCGAGACCCCCTTCAACCCGAAGCCCCCGGACACGGTGACGGCCTGCCCACTTCGCAGAGCGGCTGCTGCCGCGAGGAGACCGGCGTTGTTCGTGCGGTGCGTCGTCTCGAGGACCGTCGGAGCACCCTGCTCGCGGGCCCACTCCACGCTAGCGCAGGAGGCCCCGCCGTCGAGGTCCTGGAACGGGTCTCCCGCAGCGATGCACTCGCACCGCGTGGCCAGCCCACGCAGAAGGCGAAGCTGGCTGTCCTTGCTATCCTGTAGTTCGTCGACGATGACAATCGGGAACGAGGCCGCGACCCACTTCTGTACGGAGGGTTCCTCGAGAAGGCGCCCAGCCAGATCGCATCGCGCGTCGAACTCGGAAGGCAGGTCCCCCGGAACAAGCACACGCGCCAGCGAACGCCATCGCATGATCACGCGCCACGCGAAGCTGTCGATGGTGACAGACTCGAAGCGGCCCTTCAGCCCCACGACCCCGTGGAGCCGCTCGCGAACTCGACGACGACTGCCGTGCATCTTCGTGAGCGCGAGAATGCGCTGATGTTCACCGAGGGGCGTGGCCGCAAGACGCTGACCGAGGCGCTCGACGACCATCGTGGTCTTGCCCGTGCCCGCGCCGCCCTCGATGAACTCTACGCTCACGGCTCAATCCGCAAGACGGTGGTGGCGGCCGTCGACTTCTCCTCGTCCTTCACGAGTCCCGTGCAGCCTTCGTGAGAGCCGAGGGCGGCCCGTGTGACGGCGTTGAGGACGAGACGAGCGCGCTCTCGGCACGCCGCGCTGTCACGGATGACGCTCGCGATCTCCTCGTAGGCGAGATAGTCGGTCTTCGCCCGGCCCGGGCCGTCCTTGGTCTTGAACTTCGCGAGCAAGTCAGCGACCGACGATACGCTCCAGTTGAGGCGCTCGTTGAGCGGCGGGAGCACTGCGGCTTCATCGGCGCTCAGAATCCACATCACCGCGTCTTCGATCTCCCAGCCGTCGCGCCAGGTGAGGACCGTCTTCGGGGCGTTGGTAGCTTTCAACAACCCGACCAGCTTCTTCTGCCCTTCATCGTCGCCATCGACCATCGGCACGACGCCGCGATGAAGTCGGCGAAGCTCCTCGTACGTCTCCTGCACCGCCGAGGAGTGCGTGGGCACGACACCGACGACCGCACCGAAAGGCGTGGCGTCGTCAGGCGTCGCACCGAACGCGTGCTCCCCGGTCTCGACAACATCGGACAGCAGGCGAAGCCACTCGTGGTCGCCGCGCCCCTCGGGCACGAGCACCCGGTGGTGCATCAGCGCGTCGACGATGCGTGAACGATCGTCGAGGTACAGCTTGCGCTGCACAGACGTCGCGGTCGGTGCGAGCGACGTCGCCAGCATGGGCGTCGCGCTCAGCTCACCGCCCGCGCGGTCGATCACCAGCGTCGACGTGGCGGGGTAGAACGCCGCCACACGCGGCGCGTGGCTCGTGCAGATCGTCTGCTCGGAGATGGCGACGGCTTGAGCCACCAGCTTCCGTTGCAGGCCCGGAGGCACGTGCAGCTCGGGCTCCTCCAGGGCAAGGATGAACGGCAACCCCTGCTTGCGACGCTCGCGCCCGATCTCGAGCAGGAGCACGAAGGTCTGCAGCGAGAGGATGCCGGTTCCATGACGGCTCGCCGGTAGCACCGCCCCGCCCGAGGGGGCGTAGTGCGGCACTAGACCTCGAAGCAGCGCCTCGGAGTCGGTAGCCGTGAGACGGAGCTTGAGCTGCGGGGCCTCGGCGAGCAGTTGGCGGAACTGCTCGTTCATCCGTTCGACGAGCGGCTTCAGCAGCGCATCCTCCTCGAGCGGGTTCGTGGGAGCGCGAAGCCGATCGCGTTCGGCGAGCAGCGTCTGCGCAGGGATGCCTCCCAGCGTCGCGACGGCACGCCGGAACAGCTCCGACGCGAAGGAGACCGTTGCCTCCCATGTGCGACGCACGGGCAGCACGAAGAAGCCGATCTCGTTGAGGAGCCGGTTCGGAAACTGGTTGACGGCGTCCTCGTCGAACGGGTCCACCGCATCGTCGTCATCGTGGAAGTAGCGAAGCTGCTCGACCTTCAGGTCCTCGTGATCGAATCGCGCCGCGAGTCCGATCTGCACGCAGAGGGTTGCCGCGTCAGCCGACTGTTGCGGCTCGACCGTGTTCGTTCTCGCGTTCCACCACTTCGGCACGCCCCGCCCGTCGCGGAACCACTCGTGATGGTCGTCGGGCTCCTCGGTGGAGAAGCCGCCGACGGTGGCGACGAGACGGAATCGCGTCACCTCGGCGGGCGTGCTCCCGAAGAAGTCATGCTCGGTCAGCTCGCGCACCAACTGCGTGCGGCCGAACGTGAGGGAGAGCGCATCGAGGATGGTGCTCTTGCCCGAGCCGTTCGGTCCGACGAGCGCGGCGTGCTGGCTGAAGACGATGCGGGCTTTGCGAATGCCGCGAAAGCCCTCGATGTCGAGCGCGAGGACTCTCATGCGACTGCCTCTTGTCGGAACTGCGAGTTCGCCATGAACGGGCACAACGTGGGCGCGCACGCCGCGCAGGGTGCGCCACGATCGGCACAGGCGTCCCCTCGCGCAACGCGGTTCGACTTCGAGCAGAAGGCGTAGAGGGCCTCCTGCACGAGCCTTGGCGAGTACGCGGGCAGCTCGGGCCCGAACGCACGAAGATCGAGCTTCGAGGCCTGCTCGCGCACCCACCGCTCGCGCGCGTCGTAGGTCTTGGCGGCGCCGGTGGCGCGGAGAGCGTCGACGGCCCGCGCGACGTTCGTGTCGACGACCACCAGCTCGTTGCCGTCGATGTCCGGGAACCAGGGCGTGAGGCCCGGCGCCAGCGCGGGCGTCGAGAGCGCGCTCACAAACATGGTCGCGAGCTTCCGTCCGACGCGATGCACGGCCGCGAAGCGCCCGACGAGGAGCTCGGCGCGCTTCGTGGGCGACGGCTCCTCACCGCAGACCTCCTCGAGCAGCGCCTTCACCCCACCGCCTCGCCAGAGCCGGAGCCACGCCGAGGTCGGCAGCTTGCCCATGTCGCCCATGCGGTTGAAGACGCGCGTCGCGTCCTTCACGTGGCAGGACTCGCCAGGGCACGTGCCGCAGTCGATGTCGTCGCCGTCCTTCACGACGTCGCAGCCCTCCTCGAAGGCCGCGACGGAGCCCAGCGTCGGGCAGGCGTGCCGCGCGATCGACCGCTTCACGGTCCCAATGTCGGCGACCACTCGCATCGACATGCGAGGCAGCGAGCGCTGCTGGCGCATGATCACGACGTCGCGCAGCGCCTGGTACATCGCGAGCGAAACGAAGAGCCGGAACACGGCTGCATCAGAGCCCGCCGCGAGCTCGTCGGGCTCGATGGCGAACGCGCCGATGCGGGTCGGGTCGCAATAGAACGGCACACCTTCGACGCGCCCCTCATCGAAGTACCAGCGGACGATAACCCCAACGGAGGCATCGCTTGCCCGCGTGCCTCCGTTAGCCGTCACCAGTCCTCCAAGAGCGCGTCTCGCTGCTCGCGAGTGCCCACGGACGACGACTCGACCGCCTTTCGCAGCGCCTTCAGGTACGGTCGCGTGTCCTTCTCGTCGTCGAGGATGGCGGCGACCTTCCTGATCGCCGGGCGGCTGTGAACGATGCCGAAGACCGTCTCCAGTGACGCATGACGCTTCTCAAGCAGTCGAGCGAGAGCCGCCGCGAGGCGTTCGCACCGATCCCAGTCGCGGTACCAGGACACCGACGGCGCTTGCTCCTTCAGCCAGTCCCATTCCTCGTACTCAAGGCGTGAGCTGCCGGCAGCGTCGTACGTGGGCTGAAAGCACGCCGCGAGAAGCGGCGACTTCACATCGGCTTCCCAGAACGCCAGCGTCAGGCCGAAGGCCGCGACCCGAGCCGCGACCGAGCCCGCGCTGGCGGTAGCGCTCTTCCACACCGTCGCGAGCCGCGACTGGCTGGCCTTCGGGCTCACGAACCGGCTACCGAGTTCGAGGTCCCGCAGCGACGGAGACGAAAGGCTCTCGAGCCACTCGAGCACGGTGTTCGGCTGTGCCGAGAGGGCCGTTCTCCACTGCCAGGAGAATTGGAGCTGGTTGGACGCAAGAGCCGAGAGCGCGCGGAGGATTGCGACCTTGCCGCCAAAGTGAACAATCGCATCGACGGAGACATCACGTCCCGAGCTGAAGATCGCGTCGATGACAGAGCCAAGTGCCTCGTCGTCCAGGTCCGCCCCGCCAAGCTGAGACAGCACGTCGATCGCGCGGCCCCCTACTCGCTGCCAGAGGATGGGCGCCTGCGCGAGGGCCGGGTTCGCGCCGACGATGGTCGGCAGGAACGGCGCCTGCGCGTCTCCAAAGGTCTCGACGTCGTTCGGCACGAGCAACAAGACCGCAGCTCGAAGCACGCTTTCCCCGACCGCGGTCAGCTCACTGCCGAGCAGCGAGAGAACCAGCGCGACACCTTCGGAGCGCGACTCTTCGAAGAGCCGCTTCGTCTGGTCCGCAAGCAGCGACGTCATCGGGGTGAGGTTCATGTCTCGATGAGCGCAGAGGAACTGAAGCAACTCGCGTCGACCAACCGTACCCGACTCCGAGTTGGCGCGGTCGAAAGCCATACCGAGGAGTCGATTGCGGGTGCCCGCATCGAGCTCCTTCGCGTTCACGACGCTCGTGAGAGCGGACCGTGCAGAGGAGCCCGGTGCGTGCCACTCGCCGAAGATCGGGGCGAGGCTCGGCACGACTGCACGGCCTGCGTCCGCTCCGGCGGCCGCCTCAAGCCACGTGCGAAACGTCGCGTCGCCTTTCACCGCGCCATCGAGCACGAGGTCCACCCACGCCTCGGGCTTGCCCGGTGCGCGGAGGTCGAGGAGGAGTGCAGAGCCGGCGCTCTTGCGGAACTGCGACGGCGGAATCGCCCGAGGAACCGCCTGCAGGTCTAGGAGCACGCCAGCGTTCGCGCGCGGCATGAGCGCGCCCGTGCAGAAGGAAAACCGGCTCCGCTCGGCAGGCCACAGCTCCTCCCAAAGGCGCAGGAAGACCGCTTCGAACTGAGCGGCCATGTCGGCGACCACGATCACTGGGCGGGGCTGGCCCAGCACCGCACCGATCATGGTGGCGGCGAGAGTCTTGTCGCCGAACCCGCCGCTCATACGTCCCGTCGGTATATGGTCCTCGATGACGATGGGCGCAGTTGCCGCTGCATCGACTCCATCAGCTTGCGGACGTCGAAAGCTCATCATCAACCGCGAGACCGATACGCTCGCGACTTGAGCTCGCGGGATGAGCAACGAATGCGTCCACACGCAACCAGGGCGCTGCATCTCCGGCGCGTACCAAGTCTTGGCGAAGGCGAAGTAGTCCGTGCCGGCAAGCGGGTAGCCCGTGAGGTACTCGTCGAAGCCGGGTTGCATCGACGGGCCCGACATGTCGCTCAGAACGAGCATCGCCCGAGCCGTATCCGAACCCAGGTAAGTCGAGCTACTGAGCAGCTTGTGCCCGTCCCGGTAGCCGTGAATCGCTTGGTGGATGCTCGTCGAGGCCATCCCTACTTGCCCCCCAGCAGCCATGCGATTGGCTTCGTGATGTCGTGGTCGTTCTCGTTCTCGTGACAGACCTTGATGCGCTCGAGCGAGTCGAGCCCGAGGAGCTTGGACTTCTCGTCCGGGATGGCGCCACCTTGGGCACTGATGCCGAACACCGCGTGGTCGAAGACGTCGTCATTCGCATCGAGGAACTGGCGCAGGAGCGGCATGCGCCCCGACACGTATTCGCGCGGAGTTTGCCCAACGTCCGCGACGAGGTCCCACGCCGATACCACGACAGCCACGCGGAGCCGCTGATCAACCATCTCCAGAAGGAATTGGAGCAGCTCAACGAGCTTCGCTTGCGTCGGCAGCATCTCGACCTTCCACGGCACAGGCACTGCCGCATGGCCGTTGGCACCGCTCGGCGCTTCGGTTGCACCTCCGATGCTCGCCGCGATCTGGTCCTGCTCGCTGATCCGCGTGCCCTTCTCCACATCGGGATGAACGAACAGGAGCACGCCGTTCGCTTCGCGAAAGAGCGCTGAATGCGCGGCACTCATCTTCCGGTGCTCGAGCTGCTGTTCGAATGCCTCGCCTCCCAAGTCGGGCACGGTGAGGGTGAACTCACCGAAGCCATCTCCCTCCAGATGCAGGGCCACCGTGGTGTCGTCGGACTGCAGTGCGGTACGCGGTACCGGCGTGCATGCGCGCCACGCCTCAGCGATCTGGTTCAGGTACGTCCTATCGACGCTGTTTTGCTTTCGCTTCAGCCTCGTGGTGCTGCTCTGATCTTCGAGCACGTGCCACAGCGCCGCGAGGTACGTCGTCTTGCCCGACTGGGGAAGACCGACGAAGAGAAGGTTCGTCGAGTTGCTCACGGCTTGGCCCTCCGTACCTCGCCCGAGCGTCTCCAGCCGAACTTGCTGAACTCGCGGGCATCGCTTGAGGGGCGCGACCCACGTTCGCCAACACCATGAGACGACGTTTGAGGCGATGTCCACGTGGCGAGTGCGCTGGCGAGCCCACTGGCGAGCTCCTCTTCGTCGCTCGTCGGGCCCGGCCTGGCTGCGACCTCTCGGAACGCGAGCTGCGGGACTTGCGTCCGGAACTTGGTCTCAAGCTTCTCCTGGGTCTGCTTCAGGAAGCCGAGTGCAACGTCCCCCGCCGCGCGGATACGATCGAGCTTGGAGAAGACGACTTCCACGTGGCACCCGGAGGGCACCATCTTGGCGTCCAAGAATGCGTCGAGGATGCCGGCAGCATCCGCGTGCGCGTTGTTGCGATGCTCCAAGGAGGCGAGCTTCTCGCCGTCGACCAACACGACGATGGCGTTCGCGCGGTGTAGAAACGTGAGCTTCTCGCACTCCTCCCGCGAGTTGCGGGCCCACCGATAGAGCTCGCCCGAGAGCGCCGAGAGCAGGATCTGCCTACGTCGGCGCTCGCCGGCCGTCTCCCGAAGCGCAAGGTGGTAGTACGCAGCCTCGTCCGATGGAATCGTTCGCTCGGTGGTCGGGCGCGTGCCCCCGGAGATGACGCGGTTGGTGTGGCAGATCTTCTCGAAGCCGAGCAGCGATCGCGAGCCTGCGAAGTCGAATCCAGCGAAGGAACCTCGGCCGAGGTGCTCGTAGAGCGCCGCGAGCATCGTCGTTTTGCCGCTACCTTCGGCACCGGCAAGCACGATGAGCTGCGTGGGCCATCGCAGCGTGATGTCCTCGGTCTCGGGCCCACTAATCTCGTAGCCGGCAAACAGCTCCACGGACGCCTGCCCTTCGGCGTCATCTGCGACGGGGTCTTGCTCGGCTACGACGAGAGGGGCTTCGGCCATATCAGCTCTCCACGTCTGCGAGGGTGCGGAACAGCATCGCCTCGATGTACGCCTGTCGGGCGACGCGCTCCGGTGCCAGCGCGGTCCCTGCTTTCAGGCCACCGCTGACGGACTCGAAGAACGGTTGCCACGTCGTCGAGTTGCCCTCGACTCGCTTCGAAAGCGCGAGCGACAGCGGCGCAAGATCGAGCGCTTGCGCATCGACCTTCGCAACACGGGCCTTCGCCCACTCATCGGGCACGGCGTTCACGTAGGCATGCAGCGCCTGCTCCCTGCTCTTGCCCCCCTTGGCTTCGGGTAGTGCGCGCTCGAGGAGCGCGGCCGCGTCCTGCGGGCCAAGAGCGATGTCGGTGAGATCAGCGAGTTCCCAGGCAGCGATGAGAGGGGCCGCGTCCTTGATGGTGCTCCACGGCTTGTCGAGGTCTCTGCTGCTGCCTCCCGCGATCCACCAGAGGATGTTCGTCTCCTCGTCTGCACAGCGCAGGCCGTGCGAGGCCGCCTCGAGAGCGCTCTCCGAACGATTGACGGCGCTCAACAGCGTCTGGAACGCCTTCTCGAAGCTCGCTCGAAGCTGGTTGTGGTCGCCGACGTTCGTCGCGATGATCTTATTGAAGGACTCCTCCTCCTCGGAACTCAGGAGGACGGTCTCGAACGGTCGCCGTCGCCGCTGCTGCTGCGCGATGGTGTGTAGGCCCGCGCGAACTTCGCCAGCTTGCTCATCCAGCGTCTTGTTCAGATCGACGGCACGCAGGCTGGACGCTTCGAGAGCCGTGGCTGCGAGCACGGCGGTCCGCACGCTTCCCTCGGAGTCGTCCTTCTTGCGCGCGCCAACGCAGAGAACCAGCGACGCGCCGGCAAGCACCTGCTGCTCATGTGCATTGTCGCGCTGCGCAAATGTCGCGTCCGTCTTGCGGAACGCTGCGAGGAAGGTTTCACGCGATGTCTTTTCGGGCAGCCCCCGAAAGATGCGAACGGTCTCGAAGAGCGCATTGACGTCACTACGGATCGTGGCCACCCAACTCTCGACGCCGGCCCAGCGTTTCTTGAGGCTGTCGTCCGTGCAGGGGATCGAGACCTGCCGATACCACTCGCCAAAGTTCCTGTGCATGCTCATGTCCGCTGCTCTCCTGGGTTACGTCGAGCTCTCGAAAGGGTTGAAGTCCGCCGGGTCGATGTGGAGCTTCTCCGTCTCGGCCCAGAGCTTCCCGAGGAGCCCCTTCTCGCGCGCACGCTTGAAAAGGACACGGAAGAGAGCCTCATCGCTGAGCGCTCGGTCGGCGTCCGTGAGGACGTCGAGGTTCTTGGCGACGGTGATCTGGTGGCGGAATGGCAGCGTCAGAAATCGGTACGCGAGCCGACGCTCGTAGTTCGGAGGCGGCATGGCATCGTCCTTCTCGGTCACCGTGGTCGCCACCACGGGGCTCGGCGCTGATACTGCGACGGCAGCACCTCCCGCCTCGTGAGGGATAACGCTGTGGGGCTCGGTCTTCGCCGGTTCTGGAAACCCAGACCAGAAGAACTCGCGGTGATCCTTCCCGCTGTTCGGGTCGCGCCATGCGATGAAGTTGGTGTCCGGCTGGTTCCAATGGCGCTGGTAGACGCGAAGGCCGATGCGATCGCTGTCTCGGCGCGAGATTTCCAAGAAGTTGTAGGTGGGCAGCCAACCACCTTCGTTGCGCTCCGGGTGCATTGCCCCGGCAACGAGTCGCACCTTGCCGTTGATCTCGTCGAGCCGCTGCGAGTGCTTGTGGCCGAAGAGCTGGATGTGGACCTTCGACTTCAAGTGGTCCTCGACGGCGTCGTGGTCCCGGAGCCAGTCGGGCGGGTGATGGCAGAGCGTCATGTGGAGCACGCCAGGGGCCCGTTCGACGGTCGCCTGCGCGGCCCCGAGAACGATCGCCGTGCGCCGGTCCTCCTCGTTCGACACGAGGGCGCTCGTGAGACCGCGGAGCCGCACGGGCGTTCCGCAAGCGAGCGTGAGGTCGCGTTCCCAGTAGTGCTTGTCGGCCGAAATGGAGCACCCGAAGCGCCCCGCGAACTTGTTGTAGTCCGCCAACGGTTCAAGGAGAGCGGCCGCGGACTGCGCGTCGGAGAAGATCTCGCGGAGTTCCTTGTCGACGTCTGAGCCGTCCTTCCTGACGCCCTGATGAAGCATGCTCGTGAGCTTGCGCTTCGTTTTGTCTCGAACGACATCGTGGTTCCCCGGTACGACCCATACGCTCTCCTCGGCGCACCCGATCGCCCGACAGAAGTCGCGGAGCCAGTTGGTGGCGTGTTCGAACTCGACCTCGCTGCCCGAGAACGCGATGTCGCCGGTGACGAGGACTCCCGTGACCGGGCCGATCTCCTTGGCGACCTTGGTCGCATCCAAGACCAACTCGTTCCGCACGTTCCTGTCGAGGTCGTGGACGGAGACACCCGACGCGCGCGTGAAGTGAATGTCCGAGAGATGTACGAGGACGACTTTCTCCATGCGGTCAGCCCCCCAGCACCTTCATCGCCGCGGTCTTCGGGTCGCCAAAGAAGATCGGGTCGACGTGCTCCATGATGTCGGCGCTGACGTCGAGGAAGTTCCGCTTGTTCTCGATGGGGATGAGGGCGCGCTTGGCGCCGTTGTCCTTCGCGACCTGGAGGGGCTCGGTGAGCGAGCGCAGGGGCTTGATGTTCCCCTGGACGCTCATGTCGCCGAGGATGAGGAGCGCGGGACTGACGGGCGCCTTTCGCAACGCGGAGTAGCAGGCGACGAAGAACGCCACGCCGAGCTCGGCCTCGACTCGGTTCGCGAGGAGGTCGATCACCTCGACGTGGATGTCCGAGACGTCGAGGTCGCGAGCGATGCCGAGCTCGGTCTTCTTTGCCTGCAGGAAGCTGAAGGCTCGCTGGACGGACTCCTTCATCGCGCCGGCCACGCCGCCGGCGAGCTTGAGCTTGCCGGTGCCGCTCGAGACGGAGACCTCGACGCGGTAGAGGCCGACGGTGCCGTCGGACGTGACGCCCGCGCTGTAGACGGTGCCAGGGGCCAGCGGATCGGTGGAGATGAGATCGCGGCCGCCCTGCTCGGGCACGCCCACGAACTTCTCCTCGCCGGTCTCGTTGTCCGAGTAGCTAAAGGACGTGTGGTAGTACTCGAAGGAGCCCATCTTCTTGAGCTGCTCCTTCACGCGGCGGCGGCCTTCGACGGCGAGCTCGAGGATCTCGGCAAGCTCCTCCTGCGCGATCTCGCCGTGCGGGAAGAGGATCTTCATGAGACCCGAGACGCTCTTGCGCACCGCCTTGCGGTCGCGGGCGTTGAGGTGCGCGCCCAGCGAGAAGTGCCGATCGATGACCTCGGTGAAGTTGTGCTTCCGCATCTCGCGGAGCGCCTCGGCGA
>CAYMUE010000190.1:0-12129 GCA_964393505.1 uncultured Polyangiaceae bacterium | reverse complement strand
TGCTCGACATCGACGATCACGTGGACCCGCTTCAGCGTCTCCACGTACTGCGAAAGATCCGCTAGCGCGATCTCTTCGTTGGCGAGGAACCTGTGCCCGCGCGTCTTGCGGCCGCTCTGCAGCCCCGCGAACTCGAAGGGCACGACCTCCGTGCCGAGCATCGCGACCAACCAGCGCACCGGACGACCGAAGGTCGCATCCAGGTCGCTCCAGCGCATCGACTTGCGGAACGGGATCGCCTTGATCACGTCGGCCAGCATCGGACCGAGCAGCTCGATCGCGGCGCGCCCCTTCTCCTCGCGGGTGCCCGCGACGTAGGCGCCCTTCGGAGTGTCCACGGTCTCGAGCTCGGAGGCCTTGCAGCCGATCTTCGCTGCGAAAGCGTGGGCCGCCTTGGTGGGCTGGCCGTCCTTGTCAAAGGCCACCTTCGCCGCCGGCCCCATCACACGCTCGCTCAAGTCCGGCTGCTGCAGCGCCAGCCCCTCCACGCTCACCGCAAGCCTGCGGGGCGTGCCCAGGGAACGCATCGCCCCGTGCGACAGCCGCAACTGCGCCAGACGCTTGCGCAACAGCTCCGGAAGCGCTTCGAGCCCGTTCTCTGCGTACGAGGCGGGAAGCTCCTCGACGCCGATCTCCACCAGGAATGTCTGCGTGTCCGACATGATGCCTTTCGCCCGGCCGCCGGCTCGGGGGCGCACAACCTAGCAAAAACCGACGCCGCCTGCGCCCCCCTTCCATTCCCCCTCCCTCGGCTGGCATCCTCGGTCCTCTGTCTCCCGCAGCTTCCCAGCACGCCACTCCGCGGACTATCCTGCACTGCGGAGGTCCTTCATGCACCGCGAGGCTCGCTCTTCCGCAGCCGCTACCCCGTCCGTTCTTCGCCGCCTGAGGGCGACTCTCGTCCTCACTGCGCTGCCCGCCGCCGCGATCGGGACGAGCGTGTCGCTCGCCCATGCGCAGGGTCAGCCGGCAACCACGACCCCCGCACCGTCCGCTGCGCCGGGGCCTCTTCCCGCACTATCGGCCCCGGCTGCGACCGTGACCGGGCCGGTATGGCCGCAGCCGCCGCCCTCGAGCTACGCGACACCGCAACCCACCGCGCAACCGGGCAACGGCGCCTACGTTCCCCCCGGCTACGGTGTGCCGCGATACGGGACGCCCGTCTATCCTCAGGGTGCCGCCCCTTCAGGCCAGCGGCCGCAGGGTGCCTATCCGTATCCGGGTTGGTACGGGTATCCCGGCACCTTCGCGGGCCCGCCCTCGATCCCCTACGAGGAGGGCAAGCCCGCCCCCAACGGATACCGCCTCAGCGCCTCACCGCGTCGAGGATTGGTCGTTGCCGGCGCATCGACCTTCGGATCCGCATATCTCGTCACCCTGCTCGCGGCGTCGATCGTCGCCGGCGAGGAGGACGACTGGGGGGATCCGAGCGATAACGACGACGAGAAGAAGGCGGTGCCGCTGTTCATCCCGGTGGTGGGTCCCTTCATCGGCATCTCCACGCTCGACGCCAGCCCGGTGGCATCCGCGTGGCTGATTCTCGACGGTCTGGCGCAGGGGGCCGGAGCAGCGATGCTGATCGCGGGGCTCGCGTACCCGACGAAGCGTTGGATTCGCAACGACCTGGGCATGCAGTGGCGCGTGGCGCCTATCAAGGCTGGGCGCGACGGTCTCGGTATGGGTGTCCTGGGCAGCTTCTGAGTCGGCGCGCTCTGCGGAGCTGGCACGGCTCACGGCGCAAACGAAATGCGCTCCGTCGTCCTCGCCTTCTCTTCGACTAGCTGGATCAAACGCGGACGCAGCGCCTGCGCGGCTCTCCCGCGATGGCTGATCGCGTTCTTCTCCTCGTCCGTCAGCTCGGCGTGCGTGCGCCCGTCCCCGGCCACGATGAACAGCGGATCGTAGCCGAATCCACCGGTTCCGCGAGGCGATCGCGCGATGCTTCCCTCGCACGTCCCGCTCACGGTGATGATCGCCTCGCCACCCGGAGCCCACGGATCCAACAGGCACAACGCGCACCGGAAACGCGCTGTCCGCGCGTCGTCCGACACCTCCTCCAACGCACGCAGCAACATCGCGTTGTTCTCCGCATCGGTCGCCCGCTCCCCCGCATACCTCGCGCTTCGCACCCCGGGCGCTCCCCCCAACGCGTCCACTTCGAGCCCACTGTCGTCCGCCAGCGCGATCATGAGCGACGACTGTGCGACGGCCCGCGCCTTCTTGAGCGCGTTGTCTTCGAACGTCGCTCCGTCTTCCACCACGCCCGCGTACTCCGGCAGGACTTCGTCCACCGACAGCAGGTCCACCGGGAGGTCCCCCAGCGCAGACCGGAACTCCGCCAGCTTCCCGCGGTTCTGCGTCGCCACCACCACGCCGATCCTTCCGCTCGTCATGCTCCACCTCGGGGAACCAGCAACCCCGCAATGTCAATCCCCGCCTGCGCAAGCGCCGCACTCTGCACCTTCACCAACTCCGCGATCCCGCGCAGCGACAGCTCCACCATCGCGTCGATCTCCGAACGCTCCACGGCCTCCCCCTCCGCAGTACCCTGCACCTCCACGATCCTGCCGGGCCCAGTCCCGACGACCGACAAATCCACGCGCGCCTTGCTGTCCTCCGAGTAGCAGAGGTCGAGCAGCAGCTCTCCGCCCACGTGCCCCGCGCTCACCGCCGCGACCTGATCCCGCAACACCGGGCCCGATAGCAGACCGCGCGTGCGCAGCTTGTCGAGCGCTGCCACCAGCGCGATCCATCCACCGGTGATCGACGCCGTTCGCGTTCCACCGTCGGCCTCCAACACGTCCGCGTCGATCGAGATTGTCCGCTCACCGAGCCGATCCAGATCCAACGCTGCCCGCAAGGATCGGCCGATCAGACGCTGGATCTCCTGCGATCTTCCGCTCAGGGGCTTGCCCCGCCCTTCGCGACTCTCGCGTCGAACCGGATTGGAGCGCGGGTGCATCTGGTACTCGGCCGTGACCCAGCCCCGCCTCGCGCCTCGCATGAACTCCGGCACCGTGTCGTCCACCGACGCCGTCACAAGCACCAGCGTGCCCCCCGCCCGATAGAGCACCGAGCCCTCCGACATCGTGTGGAAGCCGACCTGCACCTGCACCGGCCTGATCGCCTCCGCTCCCCTGCCGTCTCGCCTCGTCGCCATTCGCTTCCTCTCTCCTTCGCGACGCGCCTGTCGGCGCAACGCTCATGCATCCCGCAAGTCCGAAGCCTCCGTGGGGCCGCGCTTCGGAAGCTCCACCACGAACCGCGTTCCCCCGCCCTCTCGCGGCTCGCACGCGATCGCTCCGTCATGCGCCTCCACGATCTGGCGGGTCACCGCAAGTCCCAACCCCGTCCCCTGACTCTTGGTCGTGAAGAACGGATCGAAGATGTTCTGCTGGAGCTCCTCCGGGATCCCGGGCCCCTCATCCTCCACCACCAACCGCACGTGCCCCGCGGTCTCGCTCACGGCCACCCGAATGCTCCCCCCCTTCGACATCGCCTCGCGAGCATTGCGGATCAGGTTCGTCAGCACCTGCCGGATCTGCGCCTCGTCCGCCAGGACTTCGGGGACCTGCTCCAGCCGCTGCTCGATCGTCACCCCCGCCCGCTCCAGCTCCGGCCCCACGAAGGTCAGCACATCGCACACGATGTCCCCGATGCGTTCGGGCTCCAACCTCGGCTTGATCGGCCGCGCAAGGCTCAGATACTCCTCCGACAGCGCGCTCAGGTGCTCGACCTCACGCTTGATCGCCTGCATGAGCTGGCGCGATTCCAGCGAGGTCTGCCCCTCGGCGAGCTCCTCCTCGAGCAGCTCGAGGTTCAACCCGATCGACGACAGCGGGTTGCGGATCTCGTGGGTCACGTGGGCAGCCATCCGCCCCACGACGGCGAGACGCTCCGACTGCAGCTTGTCCCGGTTGGCCTTCGCGATCGCTGCCACCATTCCCTCGAAGGTCGCCGCGAGCTCCCCGATCTCGTCCGACGCGGCCACCACCGCGCGAGGGGTCAGGTCCCCGCGCGCAACGGCGTTCGCCCGCTCGGTCACCGCTGCCAACGGTCGCAGCACCCGGCGAGCGAACAGCGCCAGACCGATGCCGACCATCAGCGTCAACGACGCCAACGCGACGAGCACCTCGATCCCGACCCGCTCCCGATCCTGGGCGTCGAGGATGAGCCGGTCCATCTCGTGCTCGACGCGCCCCTTGAGCTCGCGAAGCCTGCGAGCCCCTTCGATCTCGTAGGACAGGAGGCTCGCCCTGTACTGCTCGGCGCCACTCCGATCCGTCGCGAGCGCGTCGAAGAGCCGCGCCAACTGCTCCCGATCCCCGTCGAGATATCGCTCGATCTCGTGCGACTCGCTGGCGACCTGCGCGGCCACACGACGAGCCGAGGCGTCCGGCGTCTGCGCCATGCCCTGGTGAGCGGCAGCTCGGACCCCCGCATACACCGTCGGCCGAACCTTGCGCGCAGTCTCGATCCAGCGCCGCGCGTCGGCCGGGTTCTTCGCCTCCGTGATGTGGTTCAACTGCGCGTTGAGAAGATTCTGGTTCTCCAACGCCGCCCCGAGAGACAGCAGCAGCGGCACGTAGCCGTCCCGCAGCAGTTGGCTGTCTCGTGCCGCCCTGCGCTGCGTGATGATGCCGTATCCCAGGGTGACGCTGAACGCCACCAGCACGGCCCCGAAGGACACCAGGATCCGGAGCGCAACCGTTCGGCGACGCTTCGCGTCGCTCCGCGCTTGCTGCTTCATCCGGTCGCCGCGAACCAACACCACCTCACCCTCGCGCGACCCAAGGCCCTTGCGCTCAATCGGCCTGCGCCTGCGCCCCGTCCGTCGACCGATGCAGATCCTGCTCGACCTTGCCGTCGCGCATCCGCACCGTGCGCGGCATCCGATCCGCAAACGCCGTGTTGTGCGTCACCACCACGATCGTCGTCCCCCTCTTCTTGTTGATAGTGAAGAACAGATCGTGGATCGATTCGCTCGTCGCGCTGTCCAGATTGCCCGTCGGCTCATCGGCCAGCAGAATCGGCGGCTCCAGCAGCAGCGCCCTCGCAAGCGCTACACGCTGCTGCTCACCGCCCGACAGCTCGCCCGGTCGATGCGTCGCGCGCCCACCCAGCCCAACCTCCTCGAGCAGCCGACGCGCCCGAGGCTCGCTCTCGCCGCCGCTCATGCCCTGGATCAGCCCGGGCATCTGCACGTTCTCCAGAGCCGTGAACTCGGGCAGCAGGTGATGGAACTGGAACACGAACCCGATGTTCCGGTTCCGCAGCGCGGCAAGACGCTGGCTGCTCAGACGGGTGAGGTCCTGGCCTCCGATGAAGATCTGCCCGGAGGTCGGCAGATCCAGCGTGCCGATGCAGTGCAGCAAGGTGCTCTTGCCTGCACCCGAGGGCCCCACGATCGCGACGAAGTCGGCCTCCCGGATCTCCAGGTCGATGCCGCGCAGCACCTCGAGGGGACGCCCCAAGTGGTGGAACGTCCTGGTCAGGTTGACGATGCGGACTAGCGGTTCGCTCACGGCTCTCACTCGTAGCGCAAGCCTTCCACCGGTCGAAGCTTCGACGCGGCGTGCGCTGGGTAGATCGTCGCAATGGTACAGATGGCGACCGCACAGATCGCCACCATGGCGTAGTCAGCCCAACTGATCGCGATGGGCAGACGGTCAATGTAGTAGACGTCGGGATCCAGCCGCAGCCCGTACCACGACAGCCCAAGACACAGCGAGACCCCGGTCGCGACCCCGAAGGCCGTCCCGATGGCCCCGATCACGATCCCCTCGAGCATGAATACCCTCATGATCGAGCCGTCCGCTGCCCCCAGTGCCTTGAGGATCGCAATCTCCTTGCCCTTCTCCGTCACCATCAACAGCAGCGTGCAGATGATGCAGAAGCTCGCCACCGCGATCGCGATCGACAAGATGATGAACGTCGCAACGCGCTCGAGCTTCAGCGCGCTGAACAGGTTCCTGTTCAGCTCGCGCCAGTCGCGTACCCGAAGATCCGTGCGGCCAATCGCCTCCTCCACCGCCGGACGAATCTCCGAGGCGCGCTCTCCCTCCACGGCCCGGATCTCCACGCCGGTCACCCGCTCGGGCATGCTGAACAGCTCTTGCGCCGCTGGCATCGTCACATACACATGCGTGGCGTCGTACTCGTACATCCCGCTGTAGAAGATCGCCGCCACCCGGAACCGTCGCACCCGCGGCATCACCCCCATCGGCCCCAAGTCCCCCAGCGGAGATATCAGGCTGATCTCGTCACCAACATACAGGTGCAGCGACTTCGCCAGCTCCCGCCCCACCACCACCCCGGGCCGGACCGGCGCGCTCTTCAGCACCCCCTTCGTCTCCGCGTCGATCACCGACGGCGGCATCCCACCAGCCCAGGATCCGGAACCCAGGTCCGGACCCTTCAAGAACGGCTCACCCCCCGGCCCCAACCCGATCACCTCGTCGGGCGCGATGTGCAACAGCTTCTCGGGGTCCACCAGGTAGTCGAACTTCCCGACCTCGATGTTCTTCAGCAGATCGATCACGTCCCCGATCGAGCCGGGCTCGATTCCCCGAACCATCGTCCCCGACGTGTTCGTCGCCGACGACGCCATCGCCTCCCCCGCCACGACCGGTGTCGCTGCGGCTACCCCGGGCACCGCCCGCGAAGCCTCCAACACCGTGTGCCAGTCGCTGAACCCCTCGCGCGACTGCGTGTCCACCATGATGTGAGCGTTGTTGCCCAGGATCTTGCGCTTCAGATCCTGCCCGAATCCGCCCATGATCGACACGACCGACACCAGCGCGCAGGAGCTGACCGCCACCCCCGCGATCGAAAGCACCGAGATGACCGTGAGGAACCCGCTCTTGGTCGCACGCACGTGCCGCGCGCTCACGAGCGAAACAAAGCTGCGCCCCTCGAGCAGGTTGAGCACCACCGGCAACAGCATCGCCATCGCGCCCAGCAGGAACACCACGCCCGAGAACAGCGCCACCAGTCGCACGATCTCGTGCTGCCATACGTAGTGGACCCCGCGAGGCTGCGGGAGATGCCGCGAGATCAACGTCAGCGCCGCGAACGTCACGCCCGATACCAGCGTCGTTCCGGCCAGCAGCGGCTTGCGCTTGCGTCGAACCCAGTCGAAGACCCGCGCTGGCACCCCAGGGCCGCGCTTCGCTGCCCCGCTCGTCGCCAACGCCCAAACCCCGCTCAGAATCCCTGCCAGGCCGAAGACCACCGCCGGATACGCGATCCATCCCCACGCGTGTCGCCAGAACCAGCCCACGTCCTTCGACGGGTGCAGGTACTGGAAGATCGCCAGCGCCACCCCCGTCGCGATCAACACCGATCCGAGGACGATGTCCCGCCGTGCGTTGGGTTTGGGTAGCTTCATCGCTCTGGCCGAAGCAGGGGGAAGAGAATCACCTCGCGAATCGAATCCTTTGCCGTCAGCATCATCGTCAGTCGATCGATCCCCATTCCGAAGCCCGCCGTCGGCGGCAACCCGTGCTCCAACGCGCGGATGTAGTCCTCATCGTAGTCCATCGTCTCTTCCGCGCCACGCGCCTTCTTCGCCACCTGCTGCCGGAATCGCTCCGCCTGATCCTCCGGGTCGTTCAGCTCGCTGAACGCGTTGCACAGCTCCTTGCCCTGCACGAACAGCTCGAAACGATCCACCAGCATCGGGTCGCCACCCGCCCGCGTCTGACGACGCGCCAACGGAGAAACCTCCACCGGATGATCCATCACGAATACCGGCAGGCTCTTCCCTTCCTTCGCCACACGCCCCTGGTCATTGAACAGCAGCGGCAGGTTCGGCTCCACCAGCAGCTCGTACAAAAGGAAGACCCGCTCCCCGTGACTGTCACACCCCTCCATCTGCTTGCGCGTCGCACTGTCGAGCTCCCGATCCGTCCGCGCACTCGCAAACGCCTTGTCCAGCGCCGCCCCATCCCGAAGCGCCTGCACCGTCACCCCGTGACGCGCCAGCTTCCCGAGATCCCCCCCCACAATCTCCTCGAGCGCCTTCTGCACCTCCGGCCTCAACCGGTACTCCAGCAGCTCGTGGATGCTCTTGCGCACGAACGGTCGATCGAAACGGAACGGCCTCGCACGCTCCCACTCCGCGTGCTCCTCCGGCATCGCCCGACGCAGACTCTCGTCCACCGACCGAAGCATCTCCTCGGTCATGTCCATCAGCGTCTCGTACGTCGCGTACGCCCGGTAGTACTCGAGCATGGTGAACTCGGGGTTGTGCCGCGTCGAAATCCCCTCGTTGCGATAGCACCGCCCGATCTCGTAGACCCGCTCCAGCCCCCCCACCACCAGACGCTTCAAGTACAGTTCCGGTGCGACTCGCATGTACAGATCGAGATCCAACGCGTTGTGATGCGTGATGAACGGCTTCGCCGCCGCCCCGCTCACCAACGTCCCCATCGTCGGCGTCTCCACCTCCAGGAACCCCAGCCCGTCCAGGTACTCGCGCAGCGCGCGCATCACCAACGCCCGCGCTCGGAACGTCGCTCGCGCCTCCTGCGTCGAAATCAGATCCAGATAACGCCGACGATACCGAACCTCGACGTCCGTCAGCCCATGCCACTTCTCCGGCAACGGCAGGTACGCCTTCGTCAACAAACGAATCGTCCGAGCCTCGATCGACAGCTCGCCCGTCTTCGTCACCATCACCGCTCCCGACGCGGTCACGATGTCGCCCACGTCGAGATCCTCGAGACGACCGTAGTCCTCTCCCAATGCGTCCTTGCGCAAAAACACCTGGATCTCGCTCGTGCGATCACGCAGCCGCAGGAACCCCGCCTTGCCGAACGACCGCCACGCCACCACGCGCCCTGCGACCGCCACGCCCTCTCCCCAGGACGCCTCGCCGCGAAGCGCCACCACCTTCTCAGCGTCGTACTTCTGCGTCCCGTCCGCACCCCGCGTCATAGCCGACGCGAAGTGCTCCCGAACCATTCCCACGTCGATCAACGACTTCGCGTTGACCTCGTTGGTAAATGGATCCTCGCCTCGTCCTCGTACCTTGGCCGCCTTCACCACGCGGGCCGCACGCAGTACTTGTTCCGAAGTCCCCTCCGGGGACTCCACCTGGGTCTGGGGTGCACTCTTGTTGTCCGTCATGCGAGCGTCCGGGCTCTAGCGTGATACCTTCGGGTTGTCCACGGAGCGTTGTGTTGCCCGCCGATACCGACATCTCCCTCATGGAACTCGCCCTCGAAGAGGCCGACCGCGCCGCAGACCGCGGCGACGTCCCCATCGGCTGCATCGTCGTCGACCCCTCCGGCCGCGTCATCGGCCGCGCCGGCAATCGACGCGAGGCCGACGAGGATCCCACCGCCCACGCCGAAATCCTCGCACTCCGTCAGGCCTCCGCCGCTCTGGGTACCTGGTACCTGTGCGGTTGCACCCTGTACTGCACCCTCGAACCCTGCCCCATGTGCGCCGGCGCCATCGTCAACGCCAGAATCCAACGCGTGGTCTACGGCTGCGACGACCCCAAGGCCGGCGCTGTCCGCTCCCTCTTCCAGATCGCCTCCGACCCCCGCCTCAACCACCAAGCCGAGATCTCCGCCGGAATCCTCGCCGAACCCGCCGCCTCCCGCCTGCGCGAGTTCTTCGTCCGCCTCCGCAGACAAGGCAAGAAGTAGCTAGTTCGCTCCACCCTGCTCGCCCCCGGGCTCGATCCCCACGCCCTCTCGCTCCACCTTCACAGGTGGCCCCCCCATCACCACCCACTCCCCCATCGCCCGGTCCACGTCCTCCTCCGAGATCCACCCCCGCTTCCCAGCCAGCTGCACCAGCTTCCACACGTACTTCATCCACCCGTCGTGCACGCGGCCCCCCGCCCCGAATCGCGAAATCTTCGGGTTCGGCAGCATCGACGACAACACCATCGCCTGCCCCGGTGTCAGCTCCGTCGGGGAGCACTTGAAGTAGTGCCACGACGCCTGCCCGATCCCGTAGACCATCGGTCCGAACTCCACCACGTTCAGATACAATTCCAGGATCTGCTCCTTCGTCAGCGCCTGCTCCAGGTACATCGTCAACACCAGTTCCTGCAGCTTGCGCGAGACCGTCTTGCGCCGATCCAAATAGAGGTTCTTCGCCAACTGCATGCTGATCGTGCTCGCCCCACGCACGAACGCCCCCCGCAGGAGATTCTCCTTCATCGAGTTGCGAATCGCCTCGTGGTCGAACCCATGGTGGATCCGGAAACGACCGTCCTCGGTCGTCATCACCGCCGCCTCCATGTACTGGCTGATCCCCCCGAACGGCACCCACCCCGCGCTCCCAGGCCCCGACTCCAGCTCAACCTTCTTGCCGTCCGGCCCGTACGCCATCCGCTTGAACCTTCCGCGCAGCCGCGCAACATCCACCTCCGCCGGCACCGCCGTGAACCTGCAGTCCGCAGCTCCCCTGTACTCGAAGACGTACTCCGATGGCTTCTCGGGATCGAACCTCAACCGCCCCGTCAGAGACAGTGTCCCCGCAGCGCGCATCCCGTGCACCAGCGGCACCAGCGTCGCCGGCAACGAATCAACCGCGTCCTGACACGGAACCAACGGCACTCCGAATCGCGCATCCACCCGGTAGCGCTTCCGATCGTCGCGCTCGAACCGCCCACTCACCATGAAGCGCAACGCCCCTACGTCGAACTCCGAATCCTCGAGCTGCAACTCCCTGCCATCCAGACGCGCCGCCCCCTTCACCCGCGCAGCTACCGCCAACCCCTCCACCGCGCTGTCCGCCAGCTTCGCGTGGTACACCGATATGTCGTTCGCCTTCACACTGCCGTCGAACCCCACCCACCGACCGTCCTCGCGCAGCTCCACTTCCAAATCGACCCGCAGCGAGGCACGCTCCGGATGACGCACGCCCAGATCTCCCTCGCGAATCCCCAACGCTGACAACTGAATCGGCCCGCCGTGGACATCCACGTGCGCGGCTCCGGCGCCCGCCGGGAGCGTCGCCTTGAATGTGACCCCGCCCGCCGACGCGCCCTTGCTCCCGGGCGATAGATCCACGACGAGATTGCAGTCCTTCCACTCCACGGCAAGTCGACCAGGGCCCAGGGTCGCCTTGTCATTCCCCCGCTCGACGCGCACCTCGAACGCCGCCACATCCACCTTCGCGTCCGGTGTCGTCCGCGTCGAAGCGGCGAGCGCCATCGATGCAAGCCGATCGCGGAGCGAGGGTCGGCCAGCAGGCTCCGCCACAGGCGCGGGCGGCGCTGCGGCAGAAACCGACGTCGCGGGGCCGGCGCCACGGGGTCTCGGCGTCCCGGCCTTTTTCGAATCCTGCACCTCCTCCAGCTCAGGCGGCTCCTTGGAAGCGGAATCGGGAGCCTCCACGGGATCGGTCTTCGCCGGTGCCGGCAGCCGAACGACTGCCGCCACACTCGACGCCTCGAGACTTCGAATCGCGGGGGAACTCCCCTTGACCCAGCCGACCCGCACGTCTCTGGACTTCCACTCCAAGGCTTCCGTCCTGGCCTCCACGGAGTCAGCCGCGAACCGATCCCCGGAGGTTGCGTCCTCCATGGTCAGCCCTTCCGCCTTCACCTCGCTCGCCTCGCCGTGAAAACCCTTCCAGGACAGGCTCGTTCCCCGAAGCGCGAGCACACGTCGCGAGCCTCCCTCGGCGGCCCCCGCGCCTGAAGCGCGCGAGCTTCGCCAGGCGCGAACCTGATCCATCAGCGCCGTATACGGCCCGTCGAGCTCGAGCTGACCTCCCGACGCCTCGACCCTTCCGGACAGGGAGACCTGCACGCGCTCGAAGCGCGCCTTGAGCGCGGGAATCGCAGCGCAGGAAACGCGGACCTCCCGGAGCGTCGCGCCGGCGAGCGAAGGCCGAACGGACTGGATGTCGAGGTCGAGCCCGTAGCGGCCGGCGGCCTGCCGGGCCTTGAAGCGAACGAAGGGGGCAAATGCGACAAGGACCGCGATCAGCAGCAAGACTGCAGACAGCGGAACGAGGAGAAGAAGGCGACGTCGATTGGACATCGAGTCAGGAACGTTAGCGCGGGCGCAGGAGGTGGCCAAGGTGCGAGAAGACGGCGCAGAAGAATCGGGGATCGGCGGGGGAGATCGGAGCGCGGAGACGGGCGACGAGGGGGGG
>CAYMUE010000189.1:0-12298 GCA_964393505.1 uncultured Polyangiaceae bacterium | reverse complement strand
CGCCTCAAGGCAGCGGCGGCCGAGCCGATGCTCCTGCGCCTCCGGCGCCCACGCCATCGGCGAGGCCGCCTGGATGCTTCGCACCGGTCGCGCCCGCGTCGCGGTCTGCGGCGGCGCCGAAGCCACCATCACCCCCTCGGCCATCGGTGGCTTCGCTGCCATGTTCGCCCTGTCACGACGCAACGACGCGCCGGAGCTCGCAAGCCGTCCCTTCGACAAAGGTCGCGATGGCTTCGTCCCCTCCGAAGGCGCCGGGATCGTCGTGCTCGAAACCTTGAGCCGCGCCCGCGCGCGCGGCGCCAGGATCTACGCTGAGGTCTCCGGCTACGGCTGCTCGTGCGACGCGCACCACCCGGTGCAGCCCGCACCGGAGGGCCGCGGTGCGCGCGTCGCCATGACGCGGGCCCTGCACGATGCCCGACTCGAGCCGTCGGCCATCGACTACATCAACGCTCACGGTACCTCCACACCCCTCGGCGACATCCAGGAGTGCGTCGCCATCCGCCACCTGTTCGGCGACCGCGCTCGCCCGGGCAACGGGCTGTGGGTCTCGTCCACCAAGTCCACTACCGGCCACCTGCTCGGCGCTGCCGGTGCCTTCGAAGCCGCCTTCTGCGCCTTGTCCTGCGCGAAAGGCGAAGTCCCTCCCACCAGCAACATCGTCGAGCAGGACCCCGCCTGCGATGTCGACGTGGTCCCCAATGAAGCCCGCCGCCGTCCCGTTCGCCACGCGCTCTCCAACTCCTTCGGATTCGGCGGCACCAACGCCTCTCTCCTCATGTCCGCGATCTGACCCCCCCCCGGCTCCCTCTGGTCGAAAACCCCAAGTCGAGGTAATCCTGCCAGCATGCTCAGGCTCGCGATCGCCTCGGACCACGGTGGCTTCAACCTCAAGGCCGAGATCTTCGATGCCCTCACCAAATGGGGGTTCGTCGTGGAGGACCTCGGAACCCACTCGACCGCGTCGTGCGATTACCCCGACTACGCTCACCTGATGGCGCGCACGATCCTCGACGGCCGCGCCGACCTCGGCGTCCTCGTGTGCGGATCCGGCGTCGGCATGTCCATCGCCGCCAACAAGCACCCCGGAATCCGCGCTGCGGTCGTCTCCGACCCCTACAGCGCGCGCAAGTGCCGCGAGCACAACCACGCCAACATCCTGTGCCTCGGCGAGCGTGTCCTCGGCTCCGGCCTCGCCCTCGTCTGCGTCCGCGCCTGGCTCGATGCCGTCCCCGACCCCGACCCGCGACACGTCCGGCGCATCGCCATGATCGAACCCGGGAAACGCGCAACATGAAGTGCCCGTTCTGCGGCCACCTCGAGAACCGCGTCATCGACTCGCGCCTCAGCAACAACGGCGAGGTCACCCGGCGCAGGCGTGAGTGCGAGCAGTGCACGCGTCGCTACACAACCTACGAACGCATCGAGGATCTGCTCCCCACGATCGTCAAGCGCGACGGACGTCGCGAGCTGTTCGATCGTCGCAAGGTCGTGCAGGGCGTGCGCGCCGCGTGCAGCAAGCGTCCCATCTCCCTCGAGCAGATCGACGCCATCGCCGAGTCCGTCGAGCGTGAGCTGCAAGAGGCCGGCGAGCGCGAGATCCCTTCCACGCGCGTGGGTGAGAAGGTCATGGACCGGCTCCGCGAGCTCGACGCGGTCGCCTACGTCCGCTTCGCCAGCGTGTACCGGAAGTTCAGGGACATCGACGACTTCGCGCAGGAAGTCGCCAGGCTTGTGACCGAACGCTCCTCACAGTAGAAGGATCGTCTCACTACGATGGCTGTCAACGCTGACCTGGATGCCAAGATGATGGCGCGAGCCCTGGCGGAAGCCCGCCTGGGACGCCCGTCCCCCAACCCCAACGTGGGCGCGGTCGTGGCCCTGCAGGACCAGATCCTCGGCGTGGGCCACCACGAGCGCGCGGGCTCTGACCACGCCGAAGTCGTCGCCCTGCGCGCAGCCGGCGATTCCGCCAAGGGGGCCACGCTCTACGTCACCCTCGAGCCGTGCAATCACCAGGGCCGCACCGCCCCCTGCGTCGATGCCATCATCAAGGCCGGTGTCGCTCGCGTCGTCGTCGGCTGCCGCGACCCCAACCCCCATGTCGAAGGACACGGCATCGAGCGCCTCCAGCAGTCCGGCGTCGAGGTCACCCTCGGCGTTCGCAAGGACGAAGCCCGTTTCCTCATCGAGCCCTGGGTCAAGCACGTCACCACGGGACTGCCCTACATCATCGTCAAGCTCGCGGTGTCCCTCGACGGACGCATCGCCACGCGCACCCGCGCCAGCAAGTGGATCACGGGCCCCGAAGCGCGCGCCAAGGTCCACGAGCTCCGCGCCGCCTGCGATGCCGTCTGCGTCGGCGTCGGTACCGTCGTCGCCGATGACCCCATGCTCACCGTCCGCGATGTCGAAGGCGCCAACCCCGTTCGCGTCGTCCTCGACTCCAAGCTCCGCATCGCCGCGGGCTCCAAGCTCGTCACCACCGCCCCCGAGACCCCCACCATCATCCTCACCACCGCCGAGGCCCCCGAGGCCAACGAACGGCAACTCACCGCCATCGGTTGCGAGGTCATCCGCTGCGCGCGCAGCAACGAGGGGCGTGTCGATGTCCAAAGCGCTTTCCGCGCTCTCGCCCAGCGCGGCATCGTCACCGTCCTCGTCGAGGGCGGCGCGGAGCTGACCGGAAGCATGCTCGCCGCCCGCATGGCCGATGAGCTGCACGTCTTCATCGGCCCGCTGCTCCTCGGGCCCAGAGGACGCCCCGGAGCGGTCGATTGGGCCGGTCCCGATGAGCCCACCGATGCTCCCAAGATCGTCGATCCCAAGTGGGAGCTGTGCGGTCGTGACGCCTACGTCCACGGGGTGCTGGCCTACCCGTCGCGCTGACCGCGTCCCATCGCGCGCCACCCGGTTGCCAACCCGCCCCGCTGGCGCTACTCCACTTCCGTCCCCAAGGTCATCCCATGGCGCTCCTCCCCATCCTCGAATACCCCGACAAACGCCTCCGCCAGAAGGCGCTCCCCGTCGAGTCCGTCACCCCCGATATCCAGCAGCTCGTCGATGACATGGCCGAAACCATGTACGCCGCCCCCGGCGTCGGTCTCGCCGCCAATCAGGTCGGCGTCGCCCTGCGTATCTTCGTCATCGATACCGCCAACGAAAACGAACCCTCCCAGTTCCGCGCCTTCATCAACCCGGAAATCCTCGAGCGCGAGGGCGAGCTCGTCTGGCAGGAGGGCTGCCTGTCGTTCCCCGGCGTCAGCGAGAACATCGAACGCGCCGCGCGCGTCCGCGTGCGCGCCCTGGACCGCGACGGCAACCCCTTCGAGCTCGAAGGCGAGGAGCTGCTCGCGGTGGCGATCCAGCACGAATACGATCACCTCGACGGCAACCTGATGATCGACAAGCTGGGGCCGCTCAAGAAGCGGCTCGTGCAGCGAAAGCTCCAGAAGCGTACCGAAGCCCGGCCGTGAGCTGCGATAGGACCGGGCGCGCGCTCGAGTCCGACGCATCGACCTCGACGGGCGCGACGCACACTCCCCATGCCCGGGCGTGCCCCGCGACTGCGCTGCGCGAAGCCCGCCCGTTCGCATCGATTCCGAGTCTGGCCTACTTCCTGAAGAGAGCGGGCTCCAGGCTCAGACCCCGCGCCGAAAGATCCTCGGCCACCGTGGGGATCACTCCCGTCGCGTGGAAGCTCCCTTCCATCGCACCGCCGCTGGCCGTGCGCTCGAACGAGAACACGAACAGATCGCGCAACTCCACAGAGCCGCCCTCGACACCCGCGGGCTCTGCAACCCGAAGCACCCGCGATCGACCGTCGCGCAGACGCGCGTACTCGATGAGCACGTCGAACGAAGCGGCGACCAGCTCGCGCGCCGGATCGATACCGGTGCCGAATCGGGCAGCTTCGGCCGACAGCCGCGCGACCGCGAGACGGAGTGTGGCCGCGCGAACACCGGCGATCACCCCCTCTGCCCCTCCCGCGATGGCGTCGAGGAGCTGCGCGGCAGCCTCTCCGCCCAGCGAGGGCGCGAGCAGACGGTCCGGTCGGAGCCTGCAGGCCGCGCTCATGACCTCGCGTGCGCGATCGGAGGAGCCGATCATCAGCGTGCTCGCATTGGGCACCAGCGGCCCCGGGGGTCCCGGCTCCTGCACCACCAGCACGCGCTCGCCCAGCGTGGAGGCCGAGGCGAGCGCTCCCACGAACACCCCCACCCCGGAGCCGGGCGGCCCCGCGATCAGGATGTTGCGACGTGCCCCGACCACCTGCGTCAGGAACGTCGCGATCGCCCGCGACATCACGCCGTTGCGAACCAGGTCCTCGATCGTGTGCGCCGCATGTCCTCGCCTACACAACGACGCGATCGCTCCGTCGACCGCGTAGGGATCGAACAGCGCCACCAGTTGGGTGCCGTCGCGCAGCACCCGCTCGACGACTGCTTCCCCTTCGCCCACCGGGGCACCGATCTGCCAGCAGAGCCGCCGCAGAATCCTGCGACACGCTGCGTCGCTCGCAAACGGCGTCTCGAGCTTGCGCCCCACCGATGCACGCGTCGTCGACACCGAGGCGTACGACTGCACGTGCACTTCGAGCACATCGTCGTCGCGCAGCAGCGCGTCGAGCGGCCCGAGCCCGACCAGCTCCTCGCGGGCCTCGTGCACGGCAGCCTCGAGGTCAACGTCGGGGGCGATCTCTCCCGACGCCTTGAGCTTGGGCATCTCCTCGCGCACAGCGCGCTCGAGGCGAGAGGCGAGGGGCTCGTCGGGGGGGGCTCCGCTGTCGAGCGACGACAGGTCGAGCATCTCCTCGATGCGCGCGATGAGCGTCACGGCTGCCATGCGCTGCGTCGAGGTGCGTTGCGGCTCCGGGGCCGTGAAGGCCGTGGGCGTCACGTGCCGCACGGGCGCAGGCGGATGCCCGCTGGGCCGCTGTGGTGCAGGCGGTCTGCGCGGGGCCGACGACCTCCCCTCCGCTGCCGCTCCTGCTGCGCTCGGGGTGAGCACCGGAGAGGTCGTCACCGCGTCGGCGGTCGCCGTCGCGGGGGTGCCCGGCTGGACCGCAGGCCCGATCGCGATGGCTCCCATCGCACGCACCGGTGGCGATTGTCCGGGTGCCGAACCGAGCTCGCGCGTGGTCGCGGGAACCCTCGGGGGCGGGGGCATGCGCACCGCCGCTGCCGCTGCGGTCGCTCCCGTGGCGCCTGGCATCTCGTCGGGATCGTTCTCCAACGGATAGTGGCTCGGCACCCCCTCGCGACCCGGAACTACCGGTCGATCCGCTGTGATTTCCCCGTGCGCGGGCGGCGGCGCCGAGGGGCGCGGCACTGCCATCGGCCCGGCCTCGGGAGCAGGAAGCTGCGCCTGCTGCGGGACTTCCACGCGCAGGATGAAGTCTCCCACGTAGACCTTGTCGCCCTCGCGCACGATCGTCGCTTGCGTGATCTTGCGTCCGTTGACGTAGGTTCCGTTGGTGCTCTTCAGGTCGGTGACGATGAATCGGCCATCGCGGAAGAGCAGGCGGGCGTGGTGTTTGGAGACGTTGCCCTTCGGCAGAACAAGCTCATTTCCCTGGACACGACCGACGTTGATTTCGGTCTTGTCGAACACCTCGCGCCGCTCGGTTCCACCTTTTTCGGTGATGATGATTGCGAACATGCCGTTCCTGGGGTGCTGGACCGGCCAACCTCGCCTGTCCGCCGGGGATTGCACCCCGAGCAGGGCCCGCGTGTCAATCGGCTGAAGCGTACTTTCGATCTTCCCCCGCCTCGCCGGGGCCCTCCGTCCCTCCCCTTCGCCGCCGAACGTTCTCTCGTGAGCCTTCGTTCCGGCTCCCCCTTCGGCTACACTCCCCCCGGTACCCCACGCCAAGGAAGGCATACGGCCCAGGTGCAACTCGACTTCTCAGCCCGCGAGCTCACCATCAAGCTCGTCTACTACGGCCCCGCCCTCAGCGGGAAGACCACCAATCTCCACGCGTTGCACCGCTTCGCCGATGAATCCGCCCGCGGCCGTCTGATGACCCTCGAGACGCGCGACGACCGCACGCTGTTCTTCGACCTGCTCCCGTTGAGGTTCAAAGGCGAAGGGGATCTCGCCCTGCGCCTCAAGCTCTTCACCGTCCCGGGACAGGTCATCCATTCCTCCACCCGTCGCCTCGTCCTGCAAGGCGCCGACGGCGTCGCCTTCATCGCCGATTCCCAGCTCGCAGAGACCCAGAACAACGCCAGCGCCTTTCTCGACCTCAAGGAGAACCTCAAGGCCCACGGCATCGCCCTGCGCGACATGCCCCTCGTCATCCAGTACAACAAGCGCGACCTGCCCAGCATCCGCTCCGAGGCCGAGCTCGTCCAGATGGCGTCCCGAGGCCGCGAACCCGTGTTCGCCGCTACCGCCACCCGCGGAGACGGCGTCCTCGAGACCTTCATCTCCTTGCTCCACCTGACCTGGACCAGCCTCGACGCCGTCCACGACCTGCGCGCCAAGTTCAAGATCGATCCCGATGCGTTCCTCGGTGAGGTCTCCCAGCGCATGGGCGCCACCGCTCCCATCGACGAGATCCTGCTCCGAAGGCTCGGTGGCACGTTCACGCCCAGGCGAAGGGAGAGCGCACCATGACCAGCTCCTCCGCCGTCACCCACCCCGAGGTCGACCTCGACGCCCTCACGCTCAACACCGGAGCCATCCGACTCGAGGACCTCATCGACCGCTCCATGCTGCAGGACGTCATCCGGTCCGTGTTCTCCCTCTTCGGGATCTCGGTCCGCGTCTTCGCCGCCGACGGTACCATGCTGTCCGATCAGGCCGAGCAGCAGCCCCTGTGCCGCGTGCTCAACCAACTGCCCGACGGGCGAGCCGCGTGCGCCACACACGTGAACACCATCAAGCGCCTCGCCCCCGATGCCGAGCAGTCCGTCGAACACGACTGCTTCAGCGGCGCCCGCTACCACGTCGCTCCCATCACCTACGACGGCCGCGTCCTCGGCCGCATCATCCTCGGCCCCTTCCTGCCGGCCGAGCTGCGCGAGGTCCCCCCAGGACTCCTCGTCTCCGTCCCCACCCTCGATCCTGCCAAGGCCCGCGAGCTGCTCCCTCGCATGCCCCGGGCTCGCTCCGACACTGTCCAACACGTCATCGCCCACGTCCGCTCCGTCCTCGACCTCATCCTCTTCAGCGGTCACAAGGCACTGCTCACCTCGCAGATGCACCTCGCCAGCGTGCGCGAGAGCTATCGCGAGCTGCAGGAGAAGAACGCCCGCCTGCAAGACGCCTACGACCGCCTCCAGGAGCTCGATCGGCTCAAGTCCAACTTCATCGCCACCGTCAGCCACGAGCTGCGCACTCCCCTCACCTCGATCATCGGCTACTCCGAGATGCTCTGCGAGGGCATCGCCGGTGAGCTCACCGCTGAGCAGACCGAGTTCCTCCTGACCATCCGCGAGAAGGGCGACCAGCTCCTCGCCCTCATCATGAGCCTCCTCGACCTCTCCAAGCTCGAGAGCGGCTCCCTCACCATCCAACGCGAATACGCCGACGTCGTCCCCGTCCTCGAAGACGTCGTCTCCAGCCTCCTCCCCACCTCGCGCAAGAAGTCCGTTCACGTCTCGCTCGTCCCCCCGTCGTCCCCTGTCCCGCGCATCCCCATCGACCCCGGCAAGATCCGCCAGGTCGTGCTCAACCTCGCCGAGAACGCCGTCAAGTTCACCCCCGCCGATGGACGCGTCACTCTGTCGGTCTCGGTCGCCTCCGACGCGGACCCCGACGAAGACGGCTTCGGCTTTGCCCTCCTGGCTGCTGCCGCCTCCGTCGTCGAGATCCGTGTCGCCGACACGGGCATCGGAATCTCTCCCGACCAGCGTGAGAAGGTCTTCGACGCCTTCTATCAGGTCGACTCCTCCTCCACCCGCGAGTACGGCGGCACCGGCCTCGGCCTCGCCATCGTCAAACGCCTCGTCGATGCCCACGGCGGCAGCGTCCGCATCGAGGACAACAACCCCCACGGCACCGTCTTCGTCGTCTCGCTCCCCATCTCCCTCTCCCCCACTCCCTGAGCTCCCCATGGCCTCCGAGTTCGAACGCATCGCGCGTCTCGAGGCGATCTTCGGCCCGCCTCCCCCTGCCGTCTCCCTCGGCATCGGTGATGATGCTGCCGTCCTCGATGTCCACGCCCTCTCCGCCCTCGGCGCCCACCTCGTGTGGACCGTCGACTCCTGCGTCGAAGACGTGCACTTCCGACGCGACCTGATCGGCTGGTACGACCTCGGGTGGAAGTCCTTCATGGCTGCCGCCAGCGACCTCGCCGCCATGGGTGCCTCTCCCCTCGGAGCCCTGTGCGCGCTGTGCCTCCCGCCCAGCTTCCCCGAGCCCGACGTCGATCACATCGCCGCCGGCCAGGCCGCTGCAGCCGCCGCCATCGGTACCGCCGTCATCGGCGGCAATCTGTCCCGCGCCCGCGAAGTCTCCCTGGCCACCACCCTCCTCGGCTCCTGCTCCCATGCCCCGCGCAGGAACGGCGCCCGCCCCGGTGAGCTCCTCGTCGCCGCCGGCCCCATCGGCCTCGCCGCCACCGGCCTGCGCGCACTGCTCGACCGCTCCCGAGCGCCCGGAGCGGAGCGCGCCATCGAAGCGTGGCGAAGACCGATCGCGCGGATCTCCGACGGTCTGCTTCTCGCGCGGTGCGCCACCGCGTTGATCGACATCTCCGACGGTCTCGCGCAGGACGCGGATCACCTTGCCCAGGCCAGCCGCGTGCGGATCGACCTCGACCCCGCTGCCCTGGTACCCCCCGAACTCCACGAGCTCTGCGCGCGTCTCGGTCTCGACCCGCTCGCGATGGCCCTCGGCGGCGGCGAGGACTACGCCCTGATCGCGACGGTTCCAGATGGTTCGTCACCCGAAGGAGCTCGCGTGATCGGGCACGTGATCGAAGGCGACGGCGTGTGGCTCGACGGACGCCGCCTCGCGGCGACCGGGTTCGATCACTTCCGCGAGGGGTGAGCCCGCACGCACTCCCTCAGTGCTTGATCGCACCCAGGTGCGTCACGTACCAGTCGCCCTGCCACGAGATGATCGTGTGCACGTCGATCACCCCCTTGCGCTCACCGATCGTGTACCGAAGCTTCGCGTTGAACGTCCGGTAGTAGCCGATCTTGTTGTACTCGTCGCCCGGCTTCACCCACGTCGGCGGCGAGCCGAGCCGGAGCGACTCGAACGTCGCCCCGGTCCAGTCCCGACGCTTGCGGTGCATCTCGTGGATGTCGCGCTTGTACGTCGCGTACAACTGCACCCAGTACCGGTCAGGGTTCGCCACGTCCTTGAGCGGCGTGAACGGCGCGCGCGGAAAGAAGAAGTCCTTCGCAAGCTCGGGGTCGTCCTTCGCGATCGCATCGAGCAGCACCCTGCCGTGCTGCTCCAACCCCGGCGTGGAGAGCTCCGGCTTCAGCTTGTTCTTCCAGTCGATCGAATCGGCGTCCACCCCGCCCGCATCCGCTGCGGCGACCGCAGCGACCGACGCCGACGGCGCCGCTGGAGCCCGCGCGGACACGGACGCGGAGGCCGCGACTCCCGCCCGCGCAGGAGGCAGAGCCGGCGGAGCTTCGCGCTCCGCTCCGGGCGGCTCACCGCGGGCGCAGGACAGCGGCGCTGCTGCCGTGAGCAGCAGCGCCACGATGCGGAGGAGACTCATGGGGAGCGACTACTTGCCTGCGCGGTCGGTGATGATGAACTGCACGCGACGGTTCATCGCGCGGTTCGCGGCGGTCACGTTCGGCACGCGAGGACGTGTCTGGCCGTAGCCCTTGGCTTCCAGGCGGCCCGCTTCGATGCCGTGCTGCGTGAGCCACGTGCGCACCGACTCGGCCCGCGCCTGGCTGAGCTGCATGTTGTGATCCGGCGTGCCCGTGTTGTCCGTGTGCCCCTGGATCTCGACCTTGCGGATGTTCGGGTTGCGCTGGAACACGTCCACGATTTCCGACATCAGCTGGTTCGACTCGCCCTTGATCTGCGACGAATCCTTCTCGAACAGGATCTGCTTCTTGATGACGATTTCCTTGCCCTGCACCGCCACGGAAGCGACCTTCGGCTTCGCCGACATCGTCACGTCGGCGCCCACGTTCTCCTTGGACTTGACCTCCACTTCGGAGCCGCCCGCGAAGAACTTGTCCGCCTCCGTCTTCACTGACGCCGCCCCCGGCGCCAGCCCCTCGACCTTGAATCCACCGGTCGAGTCCGTAGTCGCGCGGAACTCCTTGCCCGTCTTGTCCTTCACCACCACGGCCGCATTCGGAATCCCAGCCTTGCTCTCCGAGTCGATCACGCGACCCTGGATGCCGCCCAGCTTCGGCAACGCCTCGAGCGGGCAGTCGACGTCGAAGTAAGTCGGACCCGAAGCAGGCTGCGCGGGAGCCGCCGCAGGCGCCGGCGGAGGCATCATTCCGGGCTGCATTCCGGGCTGCATTCCGGGCTGCATTCCGGGCTGCGGGGCCGGTCCCATCGGCGCTCCGCTGGCGACTGTCGCCGTGCACTGCCCTTCCTTGTACCCGTCGGCCTTGATGCTCAACGTGTACGTCCCAGGCTCCAGATGCGAGGTCTCGAACTTGCCATCCGAGCCCGTCGTGAAGCCGCCTCCCGCGCGCCCCGTCACCTTCACGATCGCGTCGAGCACGGGCATCGACGTCCCCTGCTCGTGCACCGACCCGCGCACGATGTACTGCGGCGGAGGCGGCGTCTGCACGATCTTCTCGACCGTCTTCTCCTTCACCGTCGCAGGCGCTTCCTCGGTGTCTACCGCGTACCCGAGACCCACCCACAGCGTCCACGGAGGCGTCGGCGCCACTTCCGTCATGAACTGGCTTTTTCCCGTCACGCCGATGTCGAACGCCGCCATCGGGGCCAACCCCTTCCACGGCGTCGCGCGCGCGCCGACCGTCAGCCGCGACGGGAAGTACGACGGGCCCGGGTCGTAGCCGAGGCAGTTGTCGCCATAGGCCACGATGCTCGGTGACTTCGCGGGGCAGGTGTAGTCCTGCCGGTTGACCGGGATCTCCATGGTGTAGGCGAGGAACGGGCGCACCATGTCGAACACGCCCTCGATGCCCAGCCCCGTCTCGACGAAGTCCGTGCGGTTGATGCCGAGGCCGAAGCGCTCGATGCGCGTGATCGGCATCTGGCGGTTCGCTTCGGTGTCCTCCACCACCTTCCCGGTGTTGTCGAGCCGGTAGCCGAGGTTCAGGTGGAGGCGCAGCGGCGTGCCCGAGCCATCGGGCTTCGTCAGATCCGCCGTCGCAAGCCCGCGAAGTCGGAACCCCGTGCCCCCGCCGTTGAGCCCCACTCCACCGGTCCCGTTCACGAGCAGCAAGTGCGCCTCGCCGCCGAACCGGAACACCTGGCCCGGATCCGCAGGCGTGAACGCCTTCAGACCCAGCACCGTGTCGCCAAGCACCTGCAGCAGCTTCGGACGACCCATGTCGTTGGAGTTCGCGTACGACCTCACCGAGCCGAATGCCTCGAGGTACCGCGTGAGCGTGACCGACAGCGCCGCCGTCGAGCCGAAGTGCGAGACCTTGTCCTCCGTCTTCGACGGGTCACTGCTCGGGCAGGGATACGAGCCGTTGCACAAGAAGCCCGAGCTCTTGAACCAATCCATCATCAACGACACGCGGAACGTGCCGGGCGCGCCGGAGTCGGCCGACGAGATGCGGAGCAGACCGGTCGAACCGTAGAGGTTGTTGTGCCACTTGAGCGACTGCCTCCGCATCGCGGCCTCGTCCACGGGAGCAGCAGGCTCCAAAGGCGCGGCTGCCGGCCCCGTGGCGTTGCCCTCGAACCCGGTCGCGAAGCTCCATCCCCCGGACATGCCCGCCGCGGGCGCAGGCTGTGCCGCAGGAGCACCCGGCTGTGCCGCAGGCGCGGGTGCAGGCGCGGGTGCAGGCGCGGGTGCAGGTGCGGGTGCAGGTGCGGGTGCAGGTGTCGTCGGCGCGGGCGCCGCGGTCGGCGCCCCAGGCGCAGGCGCCCCGGGCATGTAGTACGTCGGGGCCGGAGCGGGCGCCCCAGGCTGCTGCCCGATGGCCTGTGACGTCAGTCCCACCGCAAACAAGAAGGGAAGTGCAGTCGTTGCCGCTTTGTTCAGGTTGCGCATCGCTCACATGCCTCGCCGTTGTCGAGACGCCCTCCCCATTCGGAGGCGCGCGGTCCTTTCGGACTGAGCGGTTGTACCACCGTTCCCGCGTCACCCCAACGTATTCTGCTTTCGACCACCCCCCCCTCCCAGCCCCATCCCCTCGTTCGGCGCCCCCCC
>CAYMUE010000188.1:0-12379 GCA_964393505.1 uncultured Polyangiaceae bacterium | reverse complement strand
CGCTGCTGCCGCTGCTGCCGCTGCTGCCGCTGCTGCCGCTGCTGCCGCTGCTGCCGCTGCTGCCGCTGCTGCCGCTGCTGCCGCTGCTGCCGCTGCTGCCGCTGCTGCCGCTGCTGCCGCTGCTGCCCGCCGCGCCGGCGGAGCCACCCTTGCTGCTATCGGTCGAAGCGTCCGAGGTGGAACCCGAGGAGCCGCCCGCAGAAGCGTCGCTGCTGCTCCCTCCTCCGCCCGTGTTGGGCATCAACGTCTCGCTGGCGTCCTCGTCGCCTTCAGCACATCCGACTGCGAACAGGGCATGCAACAGCAATCCCGCACCGAGCAACCCCAGACACTTTCGCATGACGACTCCTCTGGGGCTGAAGGTACCAAGGAGGCGACGTGCGCTCAATAGAGCAAGGGACAGAGGGCGAAGGAGGGTGCTATTCCTGCGCGATCCCGAGACGGCGTCGCGCCTCGAGGAATGCATCGGAGACGGCAAAGACGACGAGCTCTCGGGCCTCGGCGTTGCGTCCGATCCAGGTGATGCGCTCCTGTCCGGAGACAGGGGGTCCAGAGGGATGACCGCCGGCCCAGGCGATGCCCTTGAGCGCTCCGAGCAAGGAGCCGCTGGCGAGCAGGGCGGCCCTGCTTCCCCAGCTGTTGACGGCAACGTTCAGCGTGGAGATGCGGTTGTCGATCTGGCCGCTGACCTCGGTTGCGAGGGCGCCCACCTCGGGAAGCAGCGTCTTGGGCAAGTGCTGCGCGAGCTTGCTGCGGGCATCCTCGAAGCGCTTCTGATCCACGGCGCCATGCGACCATGCGGGAGCGAGGCTCTTGATGAGCGCGGTGATGAGGGGGAGCAGGTCGATGGGAGCGGTGCGCGAAAGGACGCTGCCGTTCGTCTGCAGGATCTTGAGGGCGCGGAGGATGAGGAAGTCGCGGACCTCTTCTTCAGAAGCGGCGACGAGGGACGCACCGAGGACGATCCTGGGGGGGTTGGAGGAGACCGGGATGCAGGTCGGTCCGAGAGCGGGGGAGACGAAGGCCTGAAGACCGGAGAGGCCGAAGACCTCCGCGGAGTTCATGATGGCCTGCTCGAGCTGCTGTGCGGTCGGGGGGAACTTGCCGGAACGCAGCGCCTTGAGGTCGAGCGGGAAGGCGTTGTCCAGGGTATCGCCGAGCTTCGACAGCAGGGCGCGGAACGAGTCCGTGAGGATCGGAGGAGCGATGAGCTCGTCGAGGTCGGTCTTGAACACCGCGGCTCCGCCGGCGCCGATCTCGATCGGTGCACCCTCGAGAGCAGCGTGGGCAGCCTGGGCGACGAGGGCAGCATCGGGGTTGTTGCGCAGCTCGCCGACGGTGGCGAGCACGGCGAACAGGTCGGTGTTGAACCTTCCCGTGCCGAGGGAACGCCGCGCGTCGTTTGCGGCGCGATCGAGCAGCACCTTGAGAGCGGGCTGGTGGTTGTGCCGGGAGTGGAACTCGGCGAGGGCACGAAGGGACTCGACGCTCGTGGGAGCCTCTTTGTAGGTCTTCTCGAGCATCGTCTCGGCCTTCTTCACGTCGCCCTGGACCTGCTCATGAATGAGGGCGAGCTGGATCGTGGCCGATCTCCTGAGCTCCGGTGTGGAGGCGCGCTGCAGCAGTGAGGCGCACAGCTCGACGGCCTTCTCTCCGTTGCCGGTCTCCCGGTAGACCTCGATGAGGCGCTTCTGGACATCCGCATCGTCGGGGCAACGCTTGAGGACCTCGAGCAGCACGAGCTCCGCGCGGTCCCAGTTCGGGAGATGGTCGATGTAGATCTCTCCGAGTTGTCTGTAGATCGCAGCCTGGTCGTTGGGGTCCGGGACGTGGCGAGCGAGGCGGATGAGAGACTGCTCGGCGCCGGGCCAGTCCTGCTCGTCGGCGCAGAGACGGGCAAAGGCTTGCAGAGCCGGGACATGGTCCGGGCTGGCATCGAGCGCGGCCGCGAGCGCCTGCTTGGCCGCAGTGGTTTCGCCGACGTCGGCGAGGGCCTTGCCGCGGAGCACTTCCATCTCGACACGTTCGTGGGGATCGGTGATCACCTCCAGCCGGCGCTCGAGGAGGGCGGCCAGCTCGGTCCGATCGCCGGCCTCGGTGTAGATCGCCTGCAGGCGTGCGAAGACGTCGGCGTAGGTGATGTCGATGTCCGAGGCCTCCTGCAAGGCGGCGCTCCCGCGGGCGACATCCTTGACGTCGTCGAGCCACAGGACGGCGGCACGATGCCAGAGCGTGAGCCTGTGCTCGGGCACCGCGCTCTTGCGCGCGAGGGTTTCGGCCTCCTCCGCTGCACGAGACGGATCGCCGGCCTCGCGCAGCAGGTCGATGAGTCGCAGGTGAGCCTGGACCAGTCTCGGCTCTCGCGCGAGGGCGGTGACGAGCAGATCGACGGCAGCGCGGGGTTCGCCCAAGTGCGACTGGGCTTCGGCGGCGCAGGCGAGGAGCGCAGCCGCGTCGGCATCGCGCTCCGCTCGCTCGGCGAGCGCGGTAGCGGCCTTGAGGACGGCGGCATGATCCGCCGCGGCGTGGGCGTGGGACAGGGCCTCGCGCAAGGCCCACAACGACGGGTGCGGCTGGGAGGCGGCGGCATCCGCCAGATCCCGCGTGGTGCTCCACGACGCCTCGCGCACGCGCAAACGCGAGGCGACGATGGCGTGGGCTTCCGACTCGGCACCCTGAAGCGATCGGGCGAGCTCCGCAGCGATCGGCTCCAGCTCGTCTTCGCGCCCCTCGCTGATGTACGCCTGCTCGAGCTTTCGCAGGCTCGGCAGGTGCGACGGCACCTCTTCCAGGATTGCGCGATGCCACAGCAGCGCGCTCGACATGTCGCCGCGTCCGAGCTCGTCGAGCTCCGCCAGACGCTCTCTGGCTTCGCGTCGCTCGCGCAGGGAGTTCGTCTCCGATCGCGCCTGCTCCATCAGCAGGTCGGCCGTGCTGGTGGACTGGGCGCCGGTGAGCTCGGCCCGCTCCGCGCACAGACGAGCCAGCCCGCCCGCACCTTCATCCGCCGCCTGACGCGACAGCCGCGAGGCTTCGTCGGCAGCTCCAACACGCTCATGCTCGAGCGCCGCTTCGAGCAGCAGGCGGGCCTTGTCCGGCCCCGTGCTCTCCGCGGCGCGCTCGACGCGCCAGGTGATCCAGTCCGCGGGCTTCTCGGACGAAAAGCGCTCGTAGAGCTCGCGGAGGGCGACGTCCTGGGGACGCGCGGAGGACGCTCGCTCGAGGAGCGAGGCGGCGAGCGACGTATCGCGCTCGACGGTGAGCATCGCCTCACGCGTGAGGTCGTAGGCCGCCTCCATCGGATCTTCGGAGGCTTCGCGACGCAATCGCAGCCACTCGAGCACGCCGTCGACATCGCCCTGGGTGCGAGCGTAGCGCTCGCCCAGGAACGACGGGATGGCGAGTCCGGGGGAGAGCTCATGAGCGCGGCGCAGCCACACCGCGTGGTCGTCGCTGTCGGGGCCGTTGCGCACCGCCGCCTCCAGCAACAGCACTGCCGCTCGCGTGTCGTCGGAACAGGCCTTCGCAATCTCCGCGAGACGCGTTGGGAGTCCCTCCGCAGCGAACGTGGCGAGTGCGCGGGCACACGATTCGCTCGATGGATCGGCTTCGGTTGCGCGCTCGTACTCCGAGCGCGCACGGGTCTTGTTCCCCACTACCTCGGCGACGAGTCCGGCCGCCAGTGCGCGGTCGCGCTCCGCATCGGCTCCGGCCGCCGCCCACGAGCCCAGGGACTCGACCAGCACGTCGGTTTTGCCAGCCGCGACGTCGGCCTCGAGCTGCAGCATGCGAGCCACGTTCGACTCGGTGCCGCGCTCACGCCATGCGAGCACTCGAGAGGCGAAGGCCGCGTCATCCGCCGCACCGAGCACCGCCCGGGCAGCAGACAGCACGGAACGCATTGCGCCGTCGCCCACGACGGCATCGACCCGCAACTCCGCCCCGTGTCCGGTGACCGGCTCGAGCGCGGCAAGAGCTCCTGCTCCCAGCGGAGAGGTGGAGGGCTTGTCGTGGACCAGCTCGTTGAACGACCGCGCGGACGCTGCGTCTCGACCGAACAGGGAGGACAGCACGGAGCGATCCGTCGCTGAGAACGACTCGCTTCCGGGGTGTGCGAGGGCGACGTCGAGAGCGGAGGGGTCCCCGGACTCGACGGCACGCACGGCAGCGAGGCGGCGTGCGAGGCCGCTGCGGGATCCGGCCGCGAGCTCGGTGAACGCCAGGGCGGATTCTGCACGCGAGGCGCTGCGTTGGCCGGCGAGGGCGGCGGAGAGCCACGCCGCGCCAGGGCCCATGCCGCGGATCGGATCGAGCCCGCGGAGTGTGCGCGAAGCGGTGACGGTGTCGAAGGCGAGGAGAGCGGCCCGCGTGAGGGGAATGGCCTCGTAGGGGCCGACCTGCTCGGTCGCGCCGCCCTTGTCCGCGAGACGGATCCGGAGCACCTCCTTGAACGCGTTGCCGAGGCCCTCGAGCTCGTCGGGGACGTGGGCCTTGGGCGCGGTGTCCGGCGCGACGTTCAGGCACCGAACGAACTTCTCCACGTGCGCCCTGGGGTCCGTGGGCGCGATGCGGGCAGCGAGATCGAGCAGCTTGTCCGCGGCCTGGGGATCTCCCTGGACCCTCGACACGATCTCGGCCTGCAGCAACAACCCGTGCACCTTGGCTTCGGGTGTGGGGGCAACCCGGGTCTCGGCCTCGAGCGAGGAGACCATCTCCGGCCACTGCCGATCCCGCAGCCGCGCAGCGCGCGCCTGACGCTGCGCGAGCGGATGATTGGGGGACAGCTCCTGGGCCTTGAGCGCTGCGGTCTCGGAGGGCTCCTCGTCGCCAAGCATCGCGTGCATCTCGCTGATGGCGATGAGCATCGATGCCTTGATCGACGGCTCCGCGCACGCTTCTGCCTCCTCGGCCATCCACGCAATGCGCTCGGACCAAGCATCGCGCATGCCTGCGTCGAGCAGGTGCGCCGCGCAGTCGCGCTCGTCGGGCCACTGCGGGAGCCTGGGCTCGAGGGGCGCAGGGGCAATGGAGAGCCTCGGAGAAGCGACGGCCGGAGGCGACGGATCGGGAGCGGGCGGTGGAGCGGGCCGGGCGATCGGAGGAGGAGGCGGAGGGGCCTTGGCGCGCGGGGCGGGCTCGGGCTCGATCGTCTCGGGGTGCGACTGCGAGGCAGGAGGCGGCGGCGGCGCGAATGCCGGCATCTCACCGGACTCGGCGGTCTTGCGGATCTCGTCGAGCCCCAACTCCTCGTGACGCATCACCCCCGTCTCGTCATCCGACGAGAATCGTCGCGACTCGGGCTCGAGCAGCTTCGGTCCGGGCTGCGACTCTGGCGCGCTCGGCGGGCCGTCGATCTCCTCGAGGGAAACGATTCCCGGCGCGCGGAGAGGCGGCGTGGCACGCGGCGCCGGGGGTCGCGGCGAGAGCGCCTGGGGAGCGGATTTCTCGCGCAGGTCGGCGAAGGGATCGAGGACCTCGTCGTCGGCATGACGCGCCGACTTGGGCTCCGGTGCGGGAGGCACCGACGCAGGGCGCAAGTGCTTCCCCAGATCCGGCGCGGAGGTGAACACCTCCTCCTCAACCGCCGACGGGGCGTCGCGCCCCTTGCCCAGAAGTTGCCCGAGGCCCGCTGCCTCCGGCGCTTCGCGCTGGGAGATCGCGAGCAGGTCCTCGGGGACCGCCGCCACGACCGTGCTGTCGTTGAACAGCTCGGAGACAGACTCCTCAGCTTGTTCTTGCTGCTTGGGGGCGTCGGACTTGTCCTGCATGTTCGTGGTCGCCTCCGTCTCGCCTCGCGGCGAGGGGGTCTTGTCCTCGGCGGGCGTGGGCTCTCTGGTAACCTGCTCCCACTCCTCGACGGCAGAGTCCCAATCGGGTTCGATTCCGCCCTTGTCCTTGGTGTCGTCGTTGGTGCTCACTGAACCCCCATGCCCAATTGCTGGCGCAGCGCGAGGTAGTCATCTCCAAGCACGAACGCGATGAGCCTGCGCGCGCGCTCGCTCTCGGGCGCAACCGCTCCCAGGCGATCGCGCGGGGTCCCCAGCACGTCGGACAACACCAGGGAGACATCTCCGGCGGCGATGGCGGCCATGCGGTCGAGGCTCGACAAGGCGAAGGAAACCCAGTCGCGCGGGGCCATGCCGGAGCGTGCGACGCTCTGGCACAGCTCCGGGATGAGCTTGCGGATCTTGCGGCCCATCGCCTTCGAGATGAGACGCTGGGTCTCGGCCATCATGGCGAACGGGGGAGACTCGAGCTGCACGTCGCCTTCGCGGCAGAGGGCAACCACGACGCACGCCACGGTCGCGTCGTCGCGCGTACGAATGATCGACGTTCCCCTGCGCAGGGAGAAAAGCTCCCTGGCGACCGCCTGGCGAGCCGACGGGGTCAGCGGCGTGGGGATGTTGGCGCCGACGACGAGCATCGGGGGATCTCCCGGGTCCTCGGCAGGAACACCGACGATCCCGTTGGGGTCGCGTCCTCCGAGGTACAGATCGAACTGGCCGATGCCGAGCGCTCCGGCCCAGTGAGCGATCTCGTTGCGCATCGGGTGGCCATCGCGTGCTTCGATGCGGTCCTTGCGCGTGACGCCGAGGCCCGCGATCGTCGGTCCCAAGGCCTCCACGATCACCCCTGAGCACAGCGAGATGAGCTGCGGGATCGGTCCCACATCGCGAGGATCGCTGATGGCCGCGATCGCTCGATCGTCGACCGCTACCTGAGGCGTCCGCGCAGCCTTGGCGTCGAGCGTCTGGAGCTCCCTCGCAATGTCGTCGTTGCCGCGTCCGAGCGCGACCAGCGCCCCGAGTGTGGACTGGCGCAGCGGGTTGTCCTTCAGCGCGCGGGCGATGCGAGCGAGCAGCTCGACCTGCTGGGCTTCGACGCCCTGCGTGACGAACCCGCCGACGAGCGCCTTGCGGGCCCTGGCGAAGGCCTGGGCGCGCCAGGTGGGATTGCCGACGTCCTCGTGACGAATGACCAGGTCGAGCGCCTCGGCGTCCTGGGGGACTTCGTCGAGAAGCTTCGCGACGGATCGTTCGGCTGCCGAAGGATCCTGGATCTTGTCGCGGCAGATGGCCATGGCAAGACGGGCGGCCTCGATGCGGCCGGCGGACTGCTTGCGCTCGGTCATGAGGGATTCGAGCACGGAGACGGCTTCGGGCCAGGCCTGGTTGGCGGCGGCGGCCTTGGCGAGACGCTCGCGAAGTTGGGCGGTCGACAGCCCGGCGCGGTTCAGGGCGAGCAGGATGTCGAGGGCACGGCGAGGGTCGTTGAGCTTGTTCTCGCACAAGTCGACAGCGGCCATGCCGGAGACCAGGCGCTGCTGGTTGGGGGCGCCGGAGTGCTCGGCGAGCTTCGAGAGGCTGTCCACCGCGCCGGCGAAGTCGCCCTTGCGGATGAAGATCTCGCCCGAGAGTGCGAGGGCTCCGACGTGATCCGGCTCGAGCATCGTGACGTTCTCGAGCGCGCCCATGGCGCCGTCGAAGTCGCCCTTCTGACGCAGGACGCGCGCCTGCTCCCAGAACAGCTTGGCGATTTCCGGTGTCTGCTCCGCCACCTCGAGCCGCCTCGCGATGAGCGTGAGCAGCAGATCGTTGTCCTCGCGGGCGCGCACCCGACGGAACAGCCGATCGAACGCAACCTCGCGGTGCGCGTCGCGGGCGAACGCGTCGCTCAGGGCCCGCTCGCCCCGCTCTGCATCCCCGCCGCGCTCGATCCAGAGCAGCCCCGCCTTCTCCAGGAACCGCGCCCCCCGCGGGGCGTCGGCGCACAAGGCTCCCAAACGCTCGCAGGCCGCGCACAGCGTGGGGACGTCGTCGACCGCTTCCGCGCTGGCACGCAGCCCCTCCCAGGCAGCGAGATCCTCGGGGCGCTGCTCTGTCACGCGACGAAACACCGCAAGCGCCGCTTGGAAGTCGCTCCCCGCCAGCAGAGACCAGCCGGACAACGCGAGGGCGTCGAGGGCGACGGCATCGCCGAGCGCGCTGCCGAGACCTCGCAAGGCCGCCGCCCGACGCCGCGGATCACACCCCGCGGGCGCGAGCTCGAGGTTGACCAGCGCCGCCGGGGCCGCCGTAGCCTGCAACAGCGGCGGATGCTCCGTCGACGGCGCACGCAGAAGATCGATCACCGCCGTGCTCGCGAGCAACGCGTCGGCCGCCATCGGCGACAGCGAACGCGCTGCCATCCTGCGAGCCTCCTGCTCGCTGTCCGCGTCGTCAGCCATGCGCGACGACGCCATCCACTCGAGCGCCGGCGCAATGCCGCCGTCCGCCATCGTCCACTTGCGCGCATGATCGCGCGCCGCAGCGGGATCCTGCTCCTCTACCCGCGCGATACGATGACGCTCTGCCGCAACCACCGCCGAGGCCTTGATGCCGAGCGACTCGAGACCGTCGAGCGCGCGTGACCGCCCGTCGCGGTCCTCAATCGCGCCCGCATACACCACCCTCGCCAGCCACCCGACCACGCCGAACTCACCCTGCGCATCCGTCTCGAGCACGTCGATCGCTGCGCGCGCGAGCTCCAGGTCACCGCCCTCGCACGACTCCGCAGCGAACCGCTCGATGGCGATTCCGATGGGATCGACACTCAGCTCCTCGGCAACCTCGAGGGTGCGCCGGCGCCCCTCCAAGGACTCCGGCTCGAGAGCAGCGTTGGCCCAAAGCAGCGCGCACCCCGCGAGATCGGGATGATTTGCCCGCGCAGCCGCGAACTCCTCGACGGCCCTGGCCCGCTCTCCCGAACGCCAGAACAGGAAACCGGCTTCGAGCCGCAGTGCGGTCGAGACGTCTCCGTCCTCGATCCCCGACGCGCACGTCGACAACACCGAGGCGGCTGCCGTCGCATTGCCCGAGGCACGCTCCAGGTCGGCGACCAGCACCGCGACGAACAGGTCGGATGCGTCGGACTGGGCGACATCGCGCAACCGCTCGAGGGCGCCCTGGAGGTCGCCGGAGCGCGCGCGAAGGACCGCAGCGACGACGGTCAGTGCGCGGGCGACGGCCGGATCGGCCTCGACGGAGGCGAGCTGCTCGAACTCCGCGTGGGAACGCTTCGGAGGCTGAGCCTCGGCTTCCCCTTCGGGTCGCAGCAACCCGAGGGCGTAGGCCGCGAGCACGCGCCCGAGCCATGCACCTCCCTCGAGAGAAGCCAGGGACTCAAAGGCCTTCGACGCACCATCGCGATCGCCGCGCAGCATCCTGGCCCGCGCAAGCTCCCACCACAACGACACGTGCTCCGCGGGTGCGGCGCCCGCGGTGACGAGGCGTCGCGTGGATTCCTCGAGCCAGGCGTCGTCTCCAACCAGCGCCGCCAACGTGCGCGCCACGCGCGAGATGACCGCCGGCGCAACACCGAACATCGCTGCCTGGGTGAGTGCAGCCTTCGCCCCCGCGACGTCGCGGGCCTTCACCGCCCACGCGTGGGAAGCGAGCAGGTACGCACGCCCTCGCGCCGCGTCGCTCATGCCGTCGGCTGCCATCCCCTCCAGCGAGGAGGCGAAAGTCTGCGCATCGCCGTCGACAAGCAGGTCGAGCTGAAGCGCACGGGCAGGGATGCATCCGGGGTCGGCAGCGAGGACGCGAGTCAACGCCTCGATCGCGGCGTCGCGATCGCCGCGCGCAGCCGCGGCCTCGAACACGCGCATCCACAACGGAGCGGCGGACTTGCCGTCCCCGCCGACCTCGAGCAGGCGCCTGGCGATGGACGACGACCCGTCGATGTCACCGGACGACTCCGCAGCCTTGAGCTTCAAGTACAGCAGGACGCGATCGTCGGGCAGCAGCTCGATCGCCTTGTCGAGCAACGCGACCGCCTCGTCCGCGTCGCCCGCGCGCCGACGCGCCTCGGACGCTCGCAGGTAGGCATCCGCCGCGCGCTCCGGACTCCGGAGACAGACCGGCACCCCGGTGGCGTCGCCCTGCTGCGCGTCGGCAATCGCATCCACGAGCATCTTCGCCTGCAGCTCGAGAGACTGCGCCGACAACGCGTCACGCCCCTCCTTGCGAGCGATCAGCTCGAGGGACTGCGCCGCACGGAACCGCGCCGGGGATTGGGTCTCGACGGTTTCGAGCAGGTGCGCAATCGCGCCGTCGGTGTCGCCCGCCATCATGACCTTCGCCAGGTCGATGCGCAGCAACGCCTTCCACTCCTCGGGCTCCGCGAGACGCGCCCGCTGCTCGAGCGCGCGCAGACGCAGCTCCGCGTCCTGGGTCTTGCCCGCAAGAAGCTCCAGCTCGAGCCACGCTCCCGCGTGATCGGAGTCGTCGGAAACCGCCTGCTCCCAGGCCGCCCGAGCCCCCTCCGCGTCGCTCTGGTGCTCGGCCAGATACTGACCGCGCAGCAGCTGCGCTCGCGCCGACTGCTCCGGTCCCGACGCCGTCTTCACCAGCGCGTCGAGCAGCCTGCCGAGGTTCTTGTAGGACTTGCGACGCTGCAGCAGCGAAACGAGCGTCTCGACCGGCTCTCGGAACTCCGGGTCGGCGTTGTACGCTGCGAGCAGATCGCGCGCCGCGCCGGCCTCGTCTCGTACTGCCTCCCGCAGCACGCCCGACTCGTACGATATCAAGGCCTGCTGCTCCTTGACCTCCGTCGCGGAATGTTCGTCCGCGAGCCACTGAATGCTCCGTCCTACGGCTTCCTGCGCCAACGCGGGGGGAGGATTGCTCTGAGAAGCCGAAACCTGCTTGGGATCAGTCGGGTTCGTCATGCGTGCGGAGATTCCTCGGCTCGTACAAATACGTCCAACCAGCCTTTTTTGCCAGACAGAAACACCCGTCGGCCCAGGCACGATACCGACGCGCAAGGCTCACGGGATGCCCCTCTCGAACACGGACCGCGTGGCAGTCCCATGGGCTCCGTCTCCGGCGCGTCGAAACGGTCGGAGATGCCCGCTGCCAGTCTAGGGCAGGTCGAGGCGCGGTGACCAGAAAAGTCCGCGGGTGGGGATGCACGAAACGCGATCGTCGGCGCGCTCGCCGCGTGGCTCCGATCACTCCGGCCCGATGACCGTGTCGAGCTTCTCCTTCACCCGACCTTCCACCATCCCCTTCAGCGGCCGAAGCAGGAACGGCAAGTCGATCTGCACCCGAACCTCCGTGTCGCTCACGTTGACCTGCCCGCTCGTACCCTTCGCCGTCCCCTCCGGCGTGTCGAACCGGATCGAGTCCCCTTCCCAACGCCATCGGATCCCCAGCTTCTCTTGCATGCTGCGGGCGAGTTCCTCTGCCTTCGCACGGGTGTTGTCGCGGCTCAGGGAGTGCTTGCGTCGCATGTCGATGGTTGCCATTCTGCTTTCTTTCCTTGTTCGTCTCGTCCCGGGTCGCCCGCGGTGGCCCTCGCCTTTCCGGCGTCGCCTCGTTCCGCGTGCGGACTCCTACTTACCTAAGTTCCTCACGATCCAGAAGCCCGTCGGTGTGTCCACCGGCCCCCCAACCTCCCCCACCCCCAGGGTGAAGAGCACGTAGTTGGGCGCAGGCTCGAGTATGTTGACACCTATCCGGCCCAGATCCACCGCAGACCCCGGATCCCCCCTCGCCACCGCCGCCTTGAAGTCGCTCTGCGCAACCTCTCGCAGCTCGGTCGCCAGCACCTCTGCCTCCGCCCTCGTGCGAGCCCGCGGCGACGCTCGCTCCGCCCCCCGGTACTGCACCAGCACCACACCGAACCGCAACGAACGCGGCGCGTTGAACGGCAGCGGCGGGGGGACCGTCCCGTCCGCCAGCCGCGACCCAGCCTGTCCCGCGAGGACCGGCTTCTGCCGATCCCGCAACAACGCCTCCAGGGGCCCCACCCCCGCGTCCGCCGCCGCGCTCACGCTCGCGACAGGCTCGGGCAACAACGCCTCCGGCGGCCTCGCCGCCTCTCTCGCGCGCGGACGTCCCCACACCACGATCACGATCGTGACGACCAACACCAGAGCTCCGAGCAGCGCTGAGGTCGTCTTCTGCATGAGACGTGGCCCTATCACATATTCGAGCGCGCGCGCTCCCCCGTTCCCCTCGCTGTTCCCCCCCACCCGCGACACGCGGGCGGTGGTCGAACGCACCAACTCGTGGTCCCTCGAGCCGGAGTTGTGCCATCATACGCACGCACACCCCCCAAGACGGATACCTTCGAATGCTCAAAGTCGAATGCGAGGGCTGCGGATCCCCCTACAAGGTCGATGATCGCCGCGTGCCACCAGGCGGCCTGAAGATGCGCTGCCCGAAGTGCGGCGCGACCTTCATCGTGCGCAAAGACGCTGGCGCCGAAGCACCCGCCGCTGCACCCGCCCCCGCGCCGTCGCTGCGTTCCGCCGTGCAGAAGCGAACCATGCTCGGTGTCGGGATCGCCGGACTGCCGCAGTCTCCCGACGCCGCCCCCCCCCCTCCCGCCG
>CAYMUE010000187.1:0-12424 GCA_964393505.1 uncultured Polyangiaceae bacterium | reverse complement strand
CCTCATCACTCCTGATCACCCTCCCCAACGCGCCCAGCTTGTCCCGCACCTCCTTCACCGGGTTCCCCCCCGATATCCCCGCCTGCGTCGACAACAAGCTCGTCACCGGACCCTTCAGCGCGTTCACCAGCATCCGCGGCGTCGCGTTCCATGACCCGTGATGCCCCACCTTCAACACCGTCACATCCCCCAGGTGCCGCTCGATGTCCGTCGTGTCGAACGCCCCGATCCAGCTCCCCTGCTCCGTGTCCCCGGGCAGCAGGATCCCGTGCTCCCCGTACCGGATCAGAAGAATCAGGCTCCGGTTGTTCATCAGCTTCCCCGCCACTCCCACCACGTCCTCCTCGGTCGCAACCACGTCCTCCAGGGGTCGTCTTCCCTTGCCCGGTGGCCGACAGTGCACGGGAGCAAACAGCGGCTCCTTCGAGGGTGCCTGGGTCCCTGCATCCGTCGCAGCCCGCAACAACCGCTCCGCCGCCTGCTCCCTCCGGAAAAACGACGGATCCCTCGGCGGCCCGAAACAGTCCACCCTCGCGTTCACCCCCGGAATCGACAACCCATTCCCGTCCGGCAGATACCGCCGCTTCGCTCCCCCGAACCCCGTCTCGTAGCGGATCCAGTCCGCATCCTGCCTGCGAATCCCGAACACGCTCAGCCCGATCGTCTCCTGCACCTGCAACGCCGCCGGGTCCCTCGGGTTCTCGGTCCACGGCAGCCATACCTCGCCCACCCGGAACTGCTTGGGGTCGTCCCACAGCTCCTTGTTCTCCGTGAACCCGCAGTGGTGATCCGAGTGCAGGTGCGAGATCACCACCACCGCGAGGTCGCTCCCCGTCTCCTTCTTGATGTTCTTGAGCGCGGCATCCACCCGGTCGCGCTTGTGCTTCACGAACGTGCCGCAGTCCACCAGCACGTGGACCTTCTTGTCGAAGGTCAGCAGGAAGCAATCGCCGAAGCCGACATCGTACATCCGGATTCGCAGGCTCATGACCACCACCCCGCGTGCACATGCCTCAGGCCCAACGCCGCCCAGGGGAGCTCGCGCGCCGACGGCGGCGCACCCGCCAGGAGATCCGCCGCGTACTCCGTCTGGCGTGCCCTCCTCTCCGCGTCGAGCGTGCTCCGGCTGATCGCGCACCCCCGGACCCTCGTCGCCGCCGATCACCACCGTGCAGGCGCCCTCGAACTCGAGCTTCTTCTTCATCACCTCGATGGACCCGCCCGGCTGGTACGCCTGCACCACCAGATCGTGACGCACGCGCCCCGTCGGCAGGATCCGCCACGCGGGCTACACCGACCGCGTCTCGATCTCGCTCGCGCGCTTCTCGTCGAAGCCGAACAGCTTCGCGTTGCGACGCGCGAGCTTCTCGACCTCCCGCCACGATTCGCCCTTCCTGTCCGCTTCGGGCGCTTCGCGCGGCGGACGGTTGAACACAATCTTCTCCAAGCTCTGGAACAGCGGCGCGACCTCATCGAGCCGCGCGCTTCGCCGGATCGCCTGCTCCAGAATCCGCAGGACGCGGGTGTTGTCCTCGAACTCCTCGACCAGGGGGTCAGCAGCGAAGATGCGCAGCCTGCGCACGGTCGGAGGAGGCACCCACCGGGGCGCGATCGATCCCATGGATTGGAGTCATCATCACGGATCGTTGCGCGGTGGAATGCGGTTGTGTCCGTTGTTGTGATTAGCCTGCGCAGCATTCCAGTTCACGAGGGAGCTGATCCTGCCCTCGAAGCGTCGGAGTGCTCACGATTGGCCCGGAGCCGCAGGGAGGGAGAGGTGGGGAGACACGTGGAAAGCCACGTGCGGAGACTCGCGGTCAGTCCCGCCGTCAGTTCGGCGACACGCGAGGCGTCGGGGGAGCAGGCGCCGGGCTGCGCCCGCCGGGTGGGCGTCTTGTCGCTGGATTATGGTCAAAACCCCGTCGTGCGAGGGGCGCCCGACCGGACCGAAAGGCGGGGTCGAATCGCGCCGCTCCCCCTCACCCCTGCTCCCGCTTCCACGCCCCGTCATGGCTCAGCGACGCCTTGCGCCCACACCCCTCCACATCCGCCTTCGTGCGCGCCTTCACCTTCACCGACACCTGCCCCTTGCCGCACTTCAGCTCCTTGCCCGCTACGGTCAAAAGCTCGTCGGCCGCCTTCTCCATCCCCCGCGACAGATCCTTGATCTGCTGCAGGGTCTCCTCCCCCTTCAACCACTCCTGCGTCTCCGTCGGCAGCGCGCGATAGGCCTGCGGAACTCCCACCTTCGATACCACCGCGGCCCACTGCTTGTCGTCGAACTTCATCAACGCAAGCACCAGAATCGCCCCTTCGATTGTATCGAGCTCATCGGTCCACGCCTTCTTGCACGTGACCTTGAACATCTGCTGCTGCAGCACGCTCTCGAGCAGCTTGAGGTTCTCCGGCGTCGAGGCCTTGAGGATCCGCGCCTGGTTGAACTCCGACGACGACAGCGTCGCAAGCATCAGCTCGTGCGCGAAGTCCGATGCGTCGCTCGCGCCGAGAAAACAGTGCGGCGCCTCGGCCGAGGCGGCGGCCGCGGGCGCAGCGGTGGGCGCCGGAGTCGCAGCCGACGACGTGGCTGCAGCGCCGGGATCGGCAGCTTTCTGCTGCGTGGACGGGGAGCCGCATCCGGCGAGCAGCAGGAGCGGCAGGGTGGCGGTGACAACGACATGGCCGATGTTCATTCGGCGGATTGTCGGCGCAGTGCGATGCGCCGTCAACGCGCTCCGGAATCACTCGTTCGTCGTGTCCGGCGGGCGATCCCGTACCTCGATCGGCGCAGCCGCGTCGGCCTTCTTGTTCGCACCGGCATCCGGGGACGGCGACGACTCCGGCGGCGGCGCCGCGTAGCGCGGATCCTGCGGCACCAGCACCTGGCCCGAGCCGGCGTCGGGATCGACCGCGTCGGCATCCGGCGGAGGCGGCGGAGGGGGATCGATCATCACCGCGGGCGGGTTGTCGCGCACTTCCATCTTCGGCGGCGGGCAGCCCGCGACTGTCACGCTCAGCGCAACCGCGGCCGCGATCTGCAGGTTGCCGGCGGAGCGCTGCGGGAGCGGCGCCGGGGCGTGAACCCGGGGCGCGACGCCGTGAATGTGGACCCGGAACCGCCTCGATCCGATCTCGATCTCGTCCTGATCGAGAAGCACCACCGGCTTCGCACACGGCACGTCGAGGGAACGGATCGCCCTACGAACGATCACCCCGACGGCACCCTCGGGGCGGTAGAGCATCAGCCTGTCGTCGCCGGAGACCCACAGCTCGCAGGCGAGGGGATGCGGGCTCCTCCAGACGATCGTCGCGGCCGGAGCGAGGCCGAGTCCGGGGGTCCTGCCGACGACGGCGACACACCGCACGAAGCGGTCGGACGTCGAGGAGGCATCGAGGTCTTCGAGACAGAGGGCGAGCGGTTGGGGCATGACGGCTCCGATCAGGTGTCGATCAGGTGGCGCGAGGGGATCAGGGGTTGGAGGGAGTCGGGGGCCTCGATGCCGCGGGCGCGGGCCTCGCCGAGCAGATGCGGAGCGGGCCAATCGAGGGCGGCGACGCGGTCCTCGGCGAGCAGCTCGGACAGCACGCGCACGCGCCACGGGCCGCATACGGGCTCGTCGGCCGACCCGGTGAGCTGCAGGTTCTCCGAGCGGCAGCCGCCTCCGCACAGGGTCGCCAGCGCGCAGTCCAGACACCGAGCCAGGCTCGCCGCGGGCTTCGGCGCCGCGCGCACGCGCTCCAGCACCTCGAGGAACGCGTCGCGCCCCAGATCCCCCACCTGCTCCTCCATCTTGAAGCAGGTGAACAACCCTCCGTCGCTGCGCACGTGCAGGTGGTGGCCCAGCGCGCACGTGCACCCCTCGCGCCGGTTGGCCAGGGGGCGGACCGACGGCGCCTGGATGCTCTCGCCGGCTTCGAAGGCGATGCGATCGAGCGCGGACTCGAGCTCGGAGCGGGAGGCGAAGACACGCTGGCCCTGCTCGCGCCCTCCGTGGAAGAGGATCCCGAAGGCGATGACGGTGCCCGGGGGCAGCAGGCCGCGCAGCGCGTGCAGGTGCTCGGCGGTCTCCTCGACGCCGTCGGGCAGGAGCATGAGGTCCACGATCGCCTTGGCGCCGTGCCGGGCCACGCGGTGCAGGCCCTCGATCGCCTGGTCGAAGCGCTCGGCGCCGGAGGCCGAATCGCACGACGCGCGGGTGGGACCGGCGAGGCTCACGCGCACCTGCGCGCCGGCGCGGATGAGCGAAGCCGCGCGCGCGGCCAGCGCATCGTCGCGCAACGGCGTGCCGTTGGTGAAGAGCGTCAGCGCGAACCCACGCTCCACCACGCGCTCGGCCAGGTCCATGCCCCACGGCACCATCAAGGGCTCTCCGCCCAGGATCGCGATGCGGACCTTCGTGCCGAGGCGCGCCTCGATTTCGTCGACGAGCGCGAACCAGCGGTCCCGATCGAGCTCCCGCGCGCGGGCTGCGCCGGAGTTGGTGCAGCAGTAGCTGCAGCCGAGATTGCAGGCGTTGGTGAGCTGCAGTTGCACGGAGCGTTCTTCTGCCTGCGGCGGACGCGCCGGGCCGAAGAACCCGTGGGTCTCCAGCGCGCTCAGCAGCGATGCGGGCAGCTCGGCGTCCGCGGCGCCGCCTTGCAGAAAGCCTCGAACCGCCGCGACCTGCTCGGGAGGAATCCGGCAGAACGTCGCGTGGGACCGGGAGACCAGCAGCTCCCCACGGGACAGCGGCAGCAGCGTGCAGTCCTCCGGCAGGGTGCTTCGGCACGCGACACGATGCGAAGACATCGCCCGGGAGCGTCACCCGCACTTCGAGCGGATGTCAAGACGGGGGGCATGCCGTGGGACCTCATTGCCCGCGTCATCATCGCTCCCTTCACGCGTCGTCTCTCCGGGCCCGATGGCCCGTGGTAGCCGATTGGTTGCGGTGCCGCGCTCGTGTAGGCTGTCGCGATGCGCGGGCTGTGGACCAGATCCCTCGACAAGCTGTCGTCGGTGTTCCTGGGATCCGTGCGATCGCGCATCGTCGCCGCGCTCTTCGTCGCGGTGGTCGCGCTGCTCATCGGACACCTGTGGTCCCGCGCGCAGCGGGTCGAGCGCATCGCCCTGCCGGCGGGGGCAGGGCAATCGCAGCGCGCGATGCACCGCCTCCAACTCCCGATCACGTCCCCGGAGATCCTGCTGCTCAACTCGTATCACACCGGCTACACCTGGTCCGACAACGAGCTCGCGGGCATCCTCTCCACGCTCAGCAACACCACCCCGGAGCCGATCGTCTCGGTCGAGCACCTCGACTGCAAGCACCACCCGCGCATGGAGCACTTCGACCAGGTGCGCGATCTGCTCCAGCGCAAGTACCGGGAGCGTCCACCGCCGGTCATCGTGGTGGCCGTGGACAACCCCGCCCTGGTGTTCGCCAAGAAGTACCGGCCCGGCCTCTTCCCGTCCGCCGCGATCGTGTTTTGCGGCGTGAACGGCTACTCGCCTTCCCTGCTCGAGGGCGAGCGGAACATCACCGGCGTGGCGGAGCGGTTCGACGTGCGGCGCACGCTCGAGGTCGCGCTGCGGCTGCATCCCTCGCTGCGGTCGGTGTACGTCGTGCACGACTACACGCTGACCGGGCTCTCTTCGCGGAAGGAGACGGAGGAGCAGTTGCGCGCCTTCGAAGGGCCCCTGCAGATCCACTACCTGGAGGATCTGCCCGTGGATCAGCTCGCGGCGCAGGCCAGGGCGCTGCCGTCGGACGCGATCGTCCTGGCGCTGTCGTACAGCATCGATCGCGACGGCACCCTGATCAACCACGAGGCTGCGGCGCATCTGCTGTCCACAAGCTCACCGGTGCCGGTCTACGGCCTGCACGAGGAGCGGCTCGGCTTCGGCATCATCGGCGGGAGCCTGCTGGGGGGAAGAACCCAGGGCACCAACGCCGCCCGCATCGTCGCGCGCATCCTCGCAGGCGAGTCGGCCGACTCCATTCCAGTCGACACCCACGGCGACAGCCGCCTGCTGTTCGACTGGAAGCAGCTCGAGCGATTCCGCATCTCCCCCCACGCCCTGCCTCCCGACGCGGTGGTCGTCAACCGGCCGCTGTCCTTCCTCGAGATATACCGGGGCATCGCGTTCACCACCATGGCCATCATCGGCGTTCTGATCGCCGGGATTGCGGTTCTCGGGTTGAGCATGTTCCGTCGCGAGCAGGCCGAGCGCGCCATGTCGGAGTCCGAGCGCAACTTCAAGGCGCTGTTCGAGACCGCGGCCGACGCGATCTTCATCGAGGACGCCGGGGGCGCGGTGCTCGATGCGAACGCCGAGGCGCTGCGTCTCACCGGACGCTCCAAGGCGGAGCTGCGCAGCGTTTCGTTGCGCGACCTGATCGGGGAGAATCGGCGCGACGCGCTCACCACGCGCGCGCGGGAGCTCGCCGAGACGGGCCGCTCGCTGCTGGAGTGCGACATCGTCTCGAGCAGCGGAGGCAGCGTGCCGGTGGAGATGAGCGGGCGCGCCATCGAGTTCTTCGGCAAGCCCGCGGTGCTCACGATCGCGCGCGACTTGTCCGAGCGCAAGAAGTCGGAGCAGGAGCGGGAGAAGCTGTTCGCGCAGCTGCTGCAGGCGCAGAAGATGGAGTCCATCGGACGCCTTGCCGGCGGCGTGGCCCACGACTTCAACAACATCCTGACGGCGATCTTCGGCTATTGCCACATCCTGATGGCCCGGCTCGCTCCCGACGATCCCAACCGAACCAGCGTGCAGGTCATCCGCGAATCGGGCGAGCGCGCCGCCGCTCTTACCCGCAAGCTGCTCGCCTTCAGCCGCAAGCAGGTCCTCGAGACCCGCCCCCTGGACCTGAACACCATCCTCGACGGCCTCCAGAAAATGCTCGTCCGCGTCATCGGCGACGACGTCCACCTCGTCTTCGTCCCGGGTGACGTCGAACGAATCCTCGCGGACCCGACACAGGTCGAGCAGGTCGTGATGAACCTGGTTGTCAACGCGCGCGACGCCATGCCCGACGGCGGCAAGCTCGTGATCGAGACCTCGCAAGTGGAGCTCGATCCGGGCTCGGTCGCACCCCACGGTGTGGAGCCGGGAACGTACGCCATGCTCGCGGTGAGCGACACCGGCAAGGGCATGACGCCCGAGGTTCGGGAGCATGTCTTCGAGCCGTTCTTCACGACCAAGGAGGTCGGCAAGGGCACCGGCCTCGGCCTCGCCACCGTCTACGGCATCGTCAAGCAGCACAACGGCCTCATCAACGTTTACAGCGAGCCCGGACTCGGCACCACGATCCGCGTCTACTTCCCCTCCACTGCCCTGCCCGCCGCAGAGGGGCGCGCCTCCTCCGACCTGATCCGCACCGGCACCGAGACCGTGCTCGTCGTCGATGACGACGCGCTCATCGTGGACATCGTCACGCGCACCCTCGAGCCCCTCGGCTATCGCGTCCTGCAGACCACCCTCCCCCGCGAGGCCCTCGAGCTGGCGCGCTCGTCCAAGGAAAGAATCGACCTGCTGCTGACCGACGTGATCATGCGTGACATGAACGGGCGAGAGCTGGCGAAGGCGGTGCTGGAGCAGGCGCCTTCGACGCGCGTGCTGTTCATGTCGGGCTACACGGACAACCTGTTGACGCTGGAGGGGATGTTGAGCCAGGGGGCGAGGCTGCTGCAGAAGCCCTTCGCGCCGAGGGCGCTCGCGTCGATGGTGCGAGAGGTGCTCGACGCAGCCAAGGAGTGAAGGGTCACTTCTTCGGGGGTCTCGGCGCCGGCGGCGGCATCGGATCGCACACCACGGGCGGCGGCGAGTTGGTGTCGGGCGGCTGCGGAATCGATGCGTCCTGATCGCCGCCGGGAGGCGCCGTGGGATCCGCCGTGGCCGGGGGCGGCATCGGATCGCACACCACGCCCGGATCCGAGCTCTTGCAGGCTCCCAGGCCGATCACGCCCGGAATGAGCAGCTTGCGCAGGTGTCGCTTCACCCGATTGCGCACCTCGCTCGGCTCGGACGCCTTGCCTGTCTTCTCTCCCCGATCGTCGTCGCTGGCCATCGGTTCCTCCTCACGTCGCCACGTTGCATCCTACCACGGTCGCCTGGAATCGGGGCGTTTCGGATGCCTCCCTCGGGATCGGAATGCCCTTCGCCGGAGCATGATCGCAGCCTGCACCGATCGTTTGATACACCTCCTGCTCGAGCCGCACCGCGTCCGACTCGATCCCGTCCTCGTCGCGACGCAGCCCCTCGGCGATCGACGCGATGAAGGTCTCGTCGGACTCAACGCCACTGCCGCGCACGTGGTGAACGATGGCGCGCACGCCCCGCGCCGAGCTCGCGGCCAGCCTGCGGCTCAACCCGCGCGCCCGTGCGATCCAATCGGGGCGACACTGCGCGGGGTGGAAGTGCCGCGCCACCTCGACGTCGAAGCGCGTGCTCTGCAGCCGGTTCGCCAGGGCGCGGCCCGAGAAGTTGCGCTCGTGGAAGGCGGTCATCGTGAGCTCGAAGACGCGCTGCATCTCCGGCGTGGCCTGGTCGTACGACCAGGCGAGGTAATCGCCTTCCGCCCGCCCCTCGCGCTGCAGCCGCTCGAGCAGCGGCGTGCCCGCGTACAGCTCGACCCGTCCGAAGTTCGACGGGTGATCGCCGTGCCGCTCGATGAAGTCCATGTTCTCGAGCAGGGCGTCGATCCCGGCATCGGGATCGAACACGAGCATGTTGAAGCACACGTACAGCTCGAGCTCCTCGAGGAGGGCGATGGCCTCGGAGCCGCGCGAGGCGGCCACGCCGCGCCCGAGGGTCCTGACCCCCTGGGTGGTGGAGGACTCGACGCCGAGGAACAGCCGCACCAGGCCGAGCTGCTCCTTCATCGCCGCGCAGACCTCCCGCGAGATGTCGTTGGGGCGCGCCTTGACCACGGTGGCGATGCGCGGCAGACGCCGCACCCGCAGCGCTTCTCCCAGCGCCTCGATCCGCCGCAGGCTGTCCTCCTTGTGCGGAAGGAAGAAGTCGTCGTCGTGGAAGATGAAGATCTCCGTGCCCTTCGTCGCGCTCAGGTGCGCCATCTCGTCGGCGACGTCCTCCACCGGGCGCAGCCGGTGCCGCTTCGACGGCGACGCGTGCCGGTGCAGCGTGGCGATGCAGCAGAAGGAGCAGTTGCCGTAGCAGCCGCGGCTGCCGATCATCGCGGCGATGGGGTGCCCCACGCATCGTGCCGACGGGCCCCTGCGGTCGGGCCAGGGGAGCGTGTCGAGGTCGGGAGACTCGCGCGCGGCGGTGAGGTGCGGCGTGCCGTTCGGGTCACGAACGACCAGGCCGGACACCGACTCGAGGGGTTCTCCCAGGCGCAGGGCCCCGCACAGGGCCGGCAGCGTCTCGTCGGCCTCGAACCGGCACAGCGAGTCGAGCTCCGGAAAGTCCGTGAGCACGTGACTCCACTCGAACGAGCCGAAGTGCCCTCCCGCCGTGATGTGCCCCGCGTAGCCGCGCTCGCGCAGCGCCACCGCCAGGGCGAGGACGTCCGAGGCGCGCCACTGGAAGGACAGCGACAGCGCGATCACGTCGGGCAAGGGCTCCGCAGTCAGCAGGTCCACCAACACCGGCAGATCGCAGGGGCAGTTGAAGGGGAAGATCTCGGCACGCCAGCCGTCGCGCTCCACCGCCGAAGCGAGGTAGCGCAGGCTCAGGTTCTCTTCGACTTCGGGACCTACGAGGGCGATGGTGGGCGATGCGGGCGGGGTGGGGGACATCGGGCGGAGGATATCCGCGGCGGGCGCGGAGGACAACGCGCCTACTTCGGCGGGGCAGGCTTCGCGCAGCGGCCGTTGATGCACAGCATCCCGTTCAGGGCGTCGCAGCAGTCCGACGCGACCTCGCACTTCTCGTACTCGTTCGAGCACTCGGTCTTGTGGTTGGAGCAGATCAGCCCCCCGGCGTCGGCGTCGTACTGGCAATACCCGCCGCAGCACTCGTCGCCCGACTCGCAGGCGTTGCCGTCGGACTTGCACGGATCCACCACCCAGAACCCGCGCGTGTTGCCCGCGTACAGCTCCTGGGCAGGCAGGTAGAACGCCGGATGGCTCGGGTCCGTGCCGGGAGGTGCATTCAAGTCGATCGCCGCCACCCACAGCTTCTTCGGCGTGGGCGCCACCGTCAGATCATGCTCCCGCGGATCGCTCCACCACGGATCGATCGTCGCCACGTTGCCGTACATCCTCCGGCTCATGAAGACCACCCAGGCATATCCTCCCGATACGACCGGGTTGATCGTGGGCTCGTATTGCAGCGTCGTGTCGTCGTCGTGCGCGTTGGCCCCCGACGGAAGGTAGCTCACGCCCGCTTCCTTGCCGTTTGCCATGTCGAGGGAGTGCGCCGTGCCGGTGGCCAGATCCGACCAGTACAGCTCCCCGCGCGCCCCGTACCGCGTCATCATGAACTCGTTCTTCAGGTTCGCGCGCGACTGCACCGCAAACACCACCGCATCGTTGGTGGGCAGGAACGACACCCACCCGGGCGCCTTGTCCGCAGGCGCCTTGTACAGCAGCTTCGGGTTCGAGAACGTGTTCGTCGTTCGATCGAAGTCCATCGCCACCAACTGGCTGCCGTCTCCAGGCCCCGTCTCCGCCGTGCCCGCTCCCGTGTACAAGCTGAAGGCCACGTGCTTGCCGTCGGGCGAGAACGCGGGGAATCCCGCCTTGGTCACGAACGCTGCGAGCCCCACCGACGGCACCACCGCCGCTGTTGCCATGTCGTACAACTGCGAGGCCGGCAGCTCCTTGGCGTGCAGCGGAGCGCCGTTCGACAACCCAATCGAGCCGTCGGGATACATTCCAATCCACCCGAACTTGCCTATGTCCCCCGCGCCATAGGGAGTCTCCGCGTAGGCGCCATTGAGCGCGTACGACGAGCTCGCACCGTAGTCGAGCCCCTGCTGCACGATCATCCGGCTGCCGTCGAGCGACACCGTGTGGCAGACCCGGCATGCGTCGTGGCCACCGTTGCTCCCAGCCACCAACGTCGGATCCGATGACCCGCCCTTGATCGCCAGCGTCGCCCCGCCGAACAGCCCGTCGCCTCCCATCCCCCCTTCGTAGTTCTTCGCCAGCGAGGTCCCGTAGGACTGGTAATAGACCGTCCCCTTGAGCGGGCCGCTCGCGACGTTCCAGGTCTGCGTGATCGGCCCCCACGCGGCGCCGCCCGAGGCCACCACCACCGATGCGGTCAGCGTGCCCCCCGCGCACGACGTCAACGCCGCCTTCCACACGTCCTGGGGAATCGGGTGGTGCACGAACGGCGCCCCCGCGGGCAGCGCCGGCGGACGCCCGAAGTACCCCTTGTACTCGTAGCTCTTCCCGGTCAGGTGGATGTAGATCGCGTCGATCGGCGCGGCCGTCGGAGTCCACTGCAGCAGCGGCGCCAGCGTCCCCAGGGGCCAGGTCGTCTTGTCATAGGGATACAGCCACTTCAGCGACGCATCCGCGCTCGGCGGCCCCGTCAGAATCGCCTTCAACGGATCGTCGATCGACACCCCGGGACCTTCCCCTCCCACGCCTCCCCATCCCCCGAACCCGCTCCCCGCATCCCCCGCGGCCGCACCGTTCTGCTCCATCACGAGGTTCACCGTCACCGGCGTCGAGACCTCACCGGCTCCGATCGCCGCCGTCACCTTCGCCACGCCCCCCACGCCCCCCGACGGCGTGAACAGCCCGGTCTGCAACCCGATCGTCCCGATCTCCCCCCGATCGATCAGCCACTTCGCGGCCACCGTCGCCCCGTTGACCTTCGCCTCGAACGTCAGCGTCGGCACCGGCTTGCCCGTCTCCACCGTCACCGTCGGCGCCTCCGGCTCGATCGTCAACACCTGCCCGTCCGGTGAGCTCGTCGTGTCCGAGGTCGCGACGTCGAAGAAGCTCCCCGCTGCCGAGCCGTCCGATGGCAGCGACGTGTCCGCGCCCGCATCGGTTTGGAAGCCGCCGCCTCCCGATCCCGGTGTGGCCGCGAAGTCGTCTCCGCCGCAGGCGATCGCGACGCAGCCGAAACCGAGGAAGGCGGTGGGAACGAGGTTGCGGAGTCTCATGGCATCTCCTTGCGGGGGACTCTCATGTTGCCGCAGAGGCCGTCGCGCGGCAACCGCGGGATCCGGCGCCGACGTGCTACGCTGACGCGATGCGAACCCGTTGCGCGGCTCACGTCCCGGCGATCGCGCTTGCGCTCTTCGCGCTCCCCTCGTGCGGCGAGCTGCTGCAGGCCCTGTCCGGCGGCACGTTCCAGTCGAACATGGTCGTCGACGGGCACGCCTGGGCCCCCGCCCAATGCGTGTCCGGCGACCTCGAGACGTTCCGCGGCGTGGACCTCATCGACTCGTCGGGAAGCAAGATCCGCCTGGTGGAGGAGGTGGACGGATCTCCCACGATGATCCTGTTCGCCCCCGGTGCGGAG
>CAYMUE010000186.1:5493-12443 GCA_964393505.1 uncultured Polyangiaceae bacterium | reverse complement strand
AACAAACGCACACGGAACCACAAAGTGCGATCGGTGGGATGGTGCGCTCGCCCTGGAGACTCCTGAGCGGCCATTCCCACGAGCCCGCCCAACAGCGTATGCTGCCATCGATGCGCAAAGGCTCCTCCCTCGAACTCTGGGCGATGGTCATGCTCATGTCCAACTGCCGGGCCGCTTCTCCCGCGGCCGATCTTCCCCCGCAGGCTTCCTCGCAGAGCAGCCCGTCGGCCCCGACGGCCGACGCGGGATCGTGCTGGGTTGGGGTGTTGCGCAGGAATCGTTCCTTCGACGACAGCCTCCCTGCCCAGCACTGCCTCGAGGACAAGAAGCTGTGGGAGGGCGCCTCGCATCGAATCGGCCGGCGCAACGTGTTCGGGGTCGGAGGCGGCGCTGACTCGCTCGACGGCAAGCTGGTGCTCGTGCGTGGCACGGTTGGCTCCTCTCTCGCCGATGCCCTCACTCTGAAGGGCCCCTGTCCCGCCGAAGACTCCGCCTCCCTGCAATTCAGGGCCGACTGGATGGCCGATGAAGGGGGATACGTGACCACTCGAGCCAGGCTCCAGACCGTTCCGTACCTCCGCGCAAGCTCCATCGAGCCGTTCCCCGTGCTGCAGGTCTCGAATCCCACGCTCGAGAACCGCCGCAAAGAGCATTGGCAAGGGCCGGTTCCCCACGTGCCCGCGTCGGCCACCGTGCACAATCCCACCGGCTCGGTGTGGAACCTGGAGCTGCTGCTCCACTACGAAGGCGGCCCGGGCAAACCCATGCCAAAGTACCAGCGTCGCCCCGTGCGCGTCGAGCCCGGACAGGAAACCACCGTGATCATCGACAGCGTCATTCGGGATCCGGCACACCCCGATTCCGAACGGGCGTATTGGATTCTTGAGGACGTCGAGCTCGCAGGAGCCGTGGGGGATTGTCAGGCGCTGACGAGCCCGCGCCTCTGAACACGTCGAGGCGATGATGGGGGAGACGCCGGCCCAGGCCGACGCCTGGACAGTCTCCGATTCGCACCCGCTTCAAGCCCGCTCCGCGGGCTCCCTCGATCCGATGGTTGCGGCCGTGACGAGAAGGCGTCGCCCCTGCGCCTCATCGCCCCCGGGGCGAAACGTCCGGCTCGCCTCGAGCTATCGGTCCGCAGCGACGCGACACAGTTGCTCGAGCAGGTCACGCACACGCCGCCAGTGCGAGCCCTCCCAGTACACGCGTCCGCAGCCGCTGCACTCGGAAAACCGGTCGTGCAGCGAAAGGACTCGATGCGGCACCCGCGCGGCGACGGCGTCCTTGTCCGCGGCGCGCAAGGGGGCGTTGCATGCCGTGCATCGCGTGAACGGCTTGACGCTGCGCGCGAGATCGAGCCGCCCGAACAGCTCCCGGAGTTGCTGCTCCGGCGTGGTCGCGTGCAGGTAGCAGCCGTGGGTGATGGCCCGGCGCTCCAGCAGCTTGCGATCGCGCGTGAGCACGATCCGCCCCTCGCTCGCTGCGATCTCGGCGATCCGCGCGTCCTCGAAGTCCGACTCGAACAGCGTGTCGAACCCCGCCATGCGCAGCCATGCGGCGAGCCGGCCGAGGTGGACATCGGCGATGAACCGCGTGGTGCGCAGCGGGCGATCGCGAAGACGCAGCAGCGGCGTGACGTCGAAGGCCTCGAAGACGGGGTAGACGGCGACGCGCTCCCCGCCGTACAGAGGGCATTCGAAGCCGACGGATTCGCCGTTGACGAGGATCACCTCGACTTCGGTGTGGGGCACGCCGAGGGCTTCGATGGCGTGCTTGACGTTCTCGCCTGGGGCGCAGGGGTACTCGAGCTCGCGCCTGCGGAGGGAAGGCGCGAGGAAGTCGTTCAGCTCCTCGTAGAAACGGAAGGTCACGCGCCCCATCGTGGGGGATCATGACGCGGATGTTCGGGCGTGGCATGGCAACGAACACCACGGAATCGATCCCTGCTGAGGGGATGGCCGTGAAGGCGGGGACCGATCAGGGCCGAGTGCGTTGAACCGCGGCGCCATCGCGTGGATCATCCGAACGCCATCCCCGATTCGACATGACCACGTCCACCGTCCAGCAAGCCGAGGCTGACTTCTACAAGGAGTTTCACGCCTACCGCGAGCGGCTCTTCGCCGTGCTGCGCGACCACAACCCCCGGTTCGCCGAGCAGGGCCGCCTGCGCCGGCTCGTCGGCCTTACCCAGCGGCTGCTCGATCGGTTCATCTTCGTACTCTACTGCGAAGACATGGGGCGGCAGCTCAGCTTCCCGCCCAACGTGCTGCGCGACCTGCTCATCGAAGTCGCCGGCAGCCGCTTCTACAACCCGGGCGGCACCCAGGCTTGGGACCAGCTCCGCGCTCTGTTCTCCGCGATGCGCGACGGTGGTCCCTTCGGTGCCGACCGCATCCACAAGTTCAACGGCGGGCTGTTCGCCGAGGAGCCCGAGCTCGACACATTGCGCGTGCCCAACGAGGTCTTCTGCGCGAAGGACCAGGGCGAGAGCCCCGAGCGCCTGCTCGGCGCACCCCTGACGCTCCTCTTCCTCGCGTCCAAGTACAACTTCGGCGCGGCCGACGACGGCACCGGCAAGACACTCACGCTCGCCGCGATGGGGCGCATCTTCGAGCAGAGCATCACCGATCTCGAGCTCATGGAGGCCCGTGCGTCCGGGCGCGAGTCGCTCACCGAGCTCACCAGGCGCAAGCGCGACGGCGTCTACTACACGCCCGAATGGGTCACGAAGTGCATCGTCGAAGAGACCGTGGGCGAGCGCCTCGCCGGGATCCGCACCGAGCTCGGCTTCGATCGCCTCGGCACAATCACCGACGCCCAGGTGGCCGAGAGCCGCAAGGACGCGAGGCGCGCGCCCGCGGTGAAGGAGTACGTCAAGGCGCTCCACGCCTACGGCGAGCGCCTCGATCTGCTCAAGGTCATCGACCCGGCCTGCGGCTCCGGCGCCTTCCTCATCCAGGTCTTCCAGTACCTCTACGCGCAACGCCAGTGGGTCGCCGCCGAGCTCGAGCGCGTGACCGGTACGCGCAGCCTCTTCGACACCCACGAGACCATGCGCGCGGTGCTCGCCCACAACCTCTACGGCGTCGACATCAACGCCGAGTCGGTCGAGCTCACGCGCCTCGCGCTTTGGCTACACACCGCGCTGCCCGACCGCCCCCTCACCTCCCTCGACCACAACATCCGCTGCGGCAACAGCCTCGTCGAGCCCGACTTCGCCGCGCAGCTCGGCCTCGACCCTGCATCGGTGTCGGCCGATCGCCTCGAGCGCGCGAACCCGTTCGACTGGCGCACCGCCTTCCCCGAAGTCTTCGACCGGCCCGAGGGCGGCTTCGACTGCGTCGTCGGCAACCCTCCCTACGTGAAGCTGCAGAACTTCCGCCGCGTGCTCGAAGACGTCGCCCTCTACCTCGTCCAGGCGAAGAAGGCCGACGGCAGCGCACGCTACGAGAGCACCCAGACTGGCAACTTCGACCTCTATCTCCCCTTCATCGAGCGAGGCGTCGAGCTGCTCGGTCCCGAGGGCAAGCTCGGCTACATCGCGCCGAGCCTCTGGCTCGTGAACGAGTACGGCGAGGGGCTGCGCAGGTACGTGAAACGGACCCGGTCGCTCGACCGCTGGGTCGACTTCAAGGCCCACCAGGTGTTCGACGAGGCGATGACCTACACGGCGCTGCAGTTCTACTCGGGCTCGGTCTCGCGCGAAGCCCGCTGCGTCTTCGCGCCGCGCGGCGCCCAGGATCTGCGCGCGGCCCTTTGGGACAAGCCGCAGGCGCGCATCGACGTCGGCGCGCTCGATCCGGCCGTCGCGTGGGAGCTCGTGAGCGACCATGATGCGTCGCTCATCCGGAGACTGCGAGCGGACTGTCCGACGCTCGAGGACGTCGCTGGCAGGATCTTCCAGGGCGTAATCACCAGCGCGGACTCGATCTACCACCTCACCCGGGTCGGTCCCGGCAAGTACCTGCGTTGGCCCGGAGCTGGCTCGGACCCGGTCGAGGTGGAGCTCGAGGACGAGATCATGCGGCCGTTGGTCTCGGGAGCGGAGGCTCGACGTTTCCAGCGCCCGGCGACGGACACCTTCCTGCTCTTCCCCTACCTGACCACCGCCGAGCGCACCGACCTGCGCGCCGCAGACGACTTGCGTGCGCGAACGCCGAAGGCCTGGTCCTACCTCCAATCGTTCGAGCCCCTCCTGCGCGCCAGGGAGGGAGGGAAGTTCGACGACGAACAGTGGTATCGGTTCGGCCGCAACCAGAACATCGACAAGCAGCACTTGCCGAAGATCATGGTGCCGCGTCTGGTCCTGCGTCTGTTCGCGGCGCTCGATGCGCAGGGCACCCACTGCCTCGACAACGTCGATGTGAACGGCATCCTCCTCGACGACCCGCGTGATGCGCTCTGGCTTCTTGGCATCGTCAACGCTCCGGTTGCGAACTGGGTCTGGAGGCGCACCTCGAAACCCTTCGCCAACGACTACCGCGCCGCGAACAAGCAGTTCATCGCGCCCCTGCCCGTGCCGCGCGCCACGCCCGAGCAGAAGGCCGAGGTCGCGAGCCGCGCCGAGCTGCTCCAGGACCTCCACACCCGTCGGCGCGATCTCATCACGCGCCTCGACAAGCGCCTCGCCAGCACCCAGTGCGAGGACGACACGCGCGACGAAGCCTGGCTCTGGGCCGACGCAAAGCCCGCCAAGGTCCTCGCCTCCGACGCGCCCGCGGGGCTCGAAGGTCGCGACAAGACCGCCTGGGCCAGGGCCGAGCGCGAGCGCCGCCTGCGCGCCCACCTCGACGGCCTCGACACCATGCTCCAAGCCGGCAGCACGCTCTCGGTCGGCTGCGCCGACGGCGAGCTTCGGCTCCTGGTCAACGGGGTGCCCGCGATCGACGGTGTGTTCATGCGCGACGCCGACACGGGCTTCCTCAGCGCCCAATGGCGCCACGCCGTGCGCGACACCCACGTCACCGAGTCCTTCGACGGCAAGAAGCTCGTCCGCAAGCTCCTCCAACTCCGCCGCACCGACAACCAGGCGCTGCGGGAACAGGTCGTCCAGCTCGACGCCGACATCGCCGGACTCGACCGCGACATCGACGCTGCCGAGCGCGCCCTGAACGCCTTCGTGTACGCGCTCTACGGGCTCACGGAGGAGGAGATCCGGCGGGTCGAGGCGGGTTGAGGGGGGCGGAGTCGGTCGTGCGAAGCATTGCGGAGATGGTGTGACCGTCAGCGATGTGCCGTCCCGGTCCACGTCGCAGTTGCCGTCAACCTCCACGTCAACGCCCAAGCCCACGGCAGGGTCGACCAGGACGACCACGCAGCTACGATCTCCGCGCTGACAGTCACGGGCTCGCGCAGGAGAAGCCGGAGGCGACGTCTCCCCGGCAGAGGTCGGCTCCGCCCGCGCACAGGTATTCGCCTGCGCAGGCGCAACTGAGCGTTTCGAGCGATTCGCAGCCGACATACCAGGACAAGCAGTGGTGCTTGCCGAACTGATCGAGCACGCACGCGGGTGCGTACGAGTTGCACTCGGAGCATGAGGCCACTTCGCCGCAGCTCGAGGGAGCGCCGCAGTACGAGGCGCACGGCTCGCCATGGTTGGCTACGGGCACCAGGTTCTCGCCGCATGCGCCAACGTCGGCGCAGACAGGTTTGCCGCAGTCTTCGACCCGGTAATCGCAGGACATCTCGCCGGACTCACCGACAAGCGAACGAATCCACGATATCAACTGGCTGCCCTCGGGCGCGGTGTTGCGCACGGCGAGATCGCCGTTGGTGCCCAAGGGCACAGGCGTGTACGTGCTCGTCTCAGGGTCGAAGAAGTAGCCGAAGAAGCGGTCGTCGCCGAAGTCCGCACATGCCGACTTCGACAGGAGCGTGCCTCGGCTCGCGCCCGCGAGCAGCGAGAACTTCTGCAGGAGCGTGGAGCTGTCGACCGTGGTGACGAGCTGCGCGTGGGAGCCGTGCTTCGCGGTGAGCTGGGCCTCGGTCATGCCTGCGAACACCATCGTGACCGGGAGCTGATCGCCCACCATGGTGTTGTAGCTGTCCTGGTAAGCGAAGACCTGGCCGTCGGATGTGATGAACAGGCCCTTCAACGTGGTGGAGCTGCCGCCCCAGCCGCCTGACACGCGGGTCTCCTCGAAGAGGATGTGCTGGCCCTCGGCGGGCACGATGACCGTAGCATCCGTTGGCGGGGGGGCGACGGCTTTGCCTCCGCAGGACGGGAGGGCGAGCAGGAGAGCGAGAGTGATGGTGCGCATGGTGGTAGCCCCCCGCGTCGTGCGGCTGCATGCCTCGTGCCCGTGCCTCCGATGCAGAATCAGGCCAGAACAGGCTCCACGCGAGAACCCAGTCCTCGGCCGCGTGTGCCACCTGTGCCAGCGGCTGGCCTCGAGGGACCTGTCTGTCTGCAGGAGGGGCTTGGGAGCGACTCCCTTGAAGTACCCCGCACCGAGGTGCGGGGCATTGGGAACAACCGGAGGATTCTTGGGATAGCACAGAGTGACTGCATGGTTCGATGGCACGAGCAAGCCCGCCAGCGGCGGGCTCTGCGCTCGGTGTGGAATCAGGTGTTCGGTGCTCTCCCCCCCGCCGCCCTTCGCGGAGAAGCGCTCGGGACACCCCCCACTCGTGCGATCCACGCGTCGTGACCCACGCATGGCGATCCACGCGTCGTGACCCACGCGTGGCGATCCACGCGTCGTGACCCCGTGACGTCAGCCCGGTCGAACACCGGGCAGACATGACGGCCCTCGCCGCACCTCGATCGAATTCGGGGCCAGACCGGCATCCGGAATTCGGAAGCCACCGACAATGAGGCGGACGCATCGGACTCCCCCAAGCACTGCCCCGCTTGACCGGACAGCAGACCGGCCCCAGGGCAGGGTCTGGCGGCAAGGAGACCTCGCGTGGGAAAGCACAAGGACAAGCCCAAGGACAAGCACAAGGAC
>CAYMUE010000186.1:0-5393 GCA_964393505.1 uncultured Polyangiaceae bacterium | reverse complement strand
AAGCACAAGGACAAGCCCAAGGACAAGCACAAGGACGAGCAACGGGACGACGAGACGCGCAAGGCAACGCGGGAGAACGCGCTTCCGAAGCGCAAGTCCCTTTGCCACCTCGAGAGACACCTGAAGGAACAGCTCGTGGACTTCAAAGAGCTCGTTCGTGAACCGACCCACGTCTGCCGCAAGTGCGGTCGCGCGGCCAACTCGCCGAAGCGGCTCTGCCGCGCCGAGCCGCTGTAGTGTCCCAAGGCGCCGGCAACGGGCCAGTGCCGGCGCTCTCGACGGTCAGCCGCGGAGGGGGCCCCCCATCGCCTCGAGCGATGGATTCGAGAGGCGTCTGGCGCTCAGGGAGCGACACACGACATCCCGCCGTGGGGATCTCCGTGGCAGTACGCTTCTCCGCCCGCGCACAATGAGTCGCCGCCGCAAGCGCAGTCGACCTCCCCGTAGCTGCATCCCTCGACCCATCGAACGCAGTGGGCGTTGCCCCCCTGGTCGCGCAGACAGGCCTCATTGGCAGCGCCGCACACGTCACAGCTCGACACCTGCTCGCACATCGAGGGGCTGCCGCAGCTCTGGGCACAGCCGGTCTCGTCGTGGCTCACGGGGACCCACCCCTGCTTGCAGGCGTCCGCGTCGGGACACGCGGGCAGCGCGCAATTGAGCTCCTGGAACTCGCAGAATCCCTGCTGCTGAGCGTCGCCTATCTCGTCTCGGAACCACTCGAGCAGCGCCTGGGCCTCGGGCGCGGTGTTCTTCACGGCCATGTCGCCGTGGGCTCCCAGCAGCACCGGGGTGTAGGTCGCCGTGGCCGAATCATAGATGTACCCTGCGTATCGAACGACGCCGAAGTCAGCGCACGTTCCCTGGGTGAGCAGGGTTCCACCGCGCGCGGCGCCAAGGGCCCCGAGTCTCTCGTGGAGCTCGTTTGCGTCCAGCTTCCCGAACACGGTCGCCGCGGTTCCATACTTGCCGGTGACCTGCGCCTCGGTCATGGAGGGCCCGTACTCGGTGTACGGGTATCCGGCGTCCGGCGGCGCCGATGCGTAGTAGTCGTACTTGTAGACCGTGCCGTCGGCGGTCACGTAGAACCCGCTCACCGAGGGCTGCCACGCGTAGTTCACGTAGCTGCTCTCGAAGAGGATCTTCTGGCCGGCAGGAGGAACGACGGCATCGTAGCCGCCGCCGGCATCGCCGACGACGCTGGCCTCGGAGGCATCGGAAGCCGGACCGGCGTCGTGGCCGTCCGCCGGAGTCTGGTCGTCGCCGGCGCTGACCGTTCCGCCGCAGCTCGTACAAAGGATCAAGGACAGGGCTACAAGGACGCGTTGCATGGGAGTGTTCTCCGTGGGGAGCCGAAGCGCCGGGGATGCTTGTCGATGGGAGTTCCGACGCGCGCCGTCGCGCGCTGCCGGATTTCGTCTTCGGCAGGCATGTCCGCTGGACGGAGGATAGCACGAGTCAGGCGGGGCTTCGGGGACGGTCGTGGAGGCGTTGGAGCCAGCGGAGGAAGCTTACTTGCACAGTCCGCACAGGTCCTGGGCACCCATGACGCAGCTGCCGGACCACTGGGTATTGCAGCAGTACGAGTCGTTCGCGCAAACCTTGGCGGTGCACTCGTTGCACGAAGGCTTCAGGGGCTCACCCGACGTGCAGACGTCGTGCGTGCACCCGGAGCAGGCGCCGGTGACGCCCTGGCAGTCGTAGTCCTCGACGCCGCAACCGCAGTCGCACTTGCAGTCGCCGTACTTCGCGGCTTCGCAGGTCCAGCCCGAGGGTGCCGGGACGCTGAGGGAGCAGCCGCCTTCGGCGCCGGCGTCGGCAGCGTCGCAGCTTCCGCTCGCGAGCTCCCAGGACTGATCGAAGAGCTTGAGGCTGGCGCTCGCGAGGGTCTTGTCGAGGATCTCGACCTTGCCGCCGAAGTTGCCTTCAATGCCGGCTTTGATGTCCCACTTGCACGGGGGCACCTCGACACCGGCCGAGACGTAGGGGCCGACGTTGATGAAGGGGCCGGCGACGTCGTAGAACATCAACGCGAGCTCCGGCTTGAGGATGCACCGGACGCGCCCGCTCACCTTGCCGTCGAAGTTCGGTCCGATCGGCTGCCAACTGAAGCTCTGGGTGGCGACCTTGGACCAGTCCTTGTTCTGGTAGCGCGCGCCGATCGAGGTGGTGCTCGTCGCAGAGGCGCCGGCTTCGATGGAGAACTGCGCCTTGTCGGTCAGGTCGCAGGTGAGCTTGACGGAGAACTTGACGGTCTCCTCGATGGGGATGGGGCCGATGAACTGCGGGGGGAGCACGTAGGGCGGCGCTTCGAACACGGTGAGATCAACGAACTTCTCGCTCACGGCCATGGAGGAGCTGATCTCGAGGGCGAGGGCGACGTCGAGAGTGCCCGTGGCGATCGCGTGGAACTCCTTGACGGACAGGAAGCCGAACTGCATGCCAATGTCGAACTTCGGCGAGAACTTCAGGTGTCCCTGAGAGACCTTGGCCTTGACCCCGAAGGTCGGGCTGTCGAGCACCTTGCCGCTGAGGCTGACCTCGCCGCCGAGCAGCCCTCCCGTGCCTTGGGGCGACACGCTCTGGGTCACGACGGTCGCGGTCTTGCCCTGGACGATCGCCTCGGAGAGGGAAGCGGCCTCGGTGGTGACGACGATGGAGTCGCCGGACTTCGCGACGGTCTTCACCTTGCGCAGGAAGCCGTAGGGGTTCTTGGAGTCGGCGGCAGTCGAGCGTCGTCCGACGATCACGTCACCGGCCTTGCGGTCGAGGAGGTCTTCGTTGCCGGCGGCGGGAAATACGAGCTGATCGGTCTCGACGGCGACGACATCGGACTGGGTGGTCGAGACGACGAAGGCGTTGTCGGCCACGACCGGGGGGATGTCGGCCGGAGGGGAAGACGATTCGGAATCCGAACAGCCGGAAGCGAGCACTGCCAGCACCGACAGGGAGAGCAGGCACCGACGGACGATGGGTCGCATGGGAACCTCCAGGCAGACGAGGACCGATTGCGTTGATGGTACCGGATGACCGGGAGGAGCGCACGCGGGGATTGAGGCGAGCGCGAAGGGGCGACGAGTCGGTGAAGAACGCGGAGAAGATCCCGGAAGAAGCAGGGAGCTCAGGGGGCCGAGACGCTGGGAGGCGGGTGGCTCGTGTGGAACTCCATCGCGGTCCTGTGAAGGGACAGGAGCTCGTTGATCACGCTGATTCGCTCATCGGCCTGCGGACGCTGGTTGGCCCAGCGTTGGAAGACAGCGACGAGGCGTCGGGCGTGGGAGAGCATTTCGCGCGCTTCGGGGTCACGGTAGGACTCGAGCACGCGGACGAGATCGGTGGCGATGTGCTCGAACACGGGGGAGGAGCGGGTACCGTTGTCGTCCATGTGTGGGGGACTCGGGGACGGAGAGGCGTTGAAGCGGACGTGTCGTACTACGAATCGTTGGGCCGGGCAAGGTGGTGAACGGGAACATCACGAAAGGGGGACCGGGGTGTCCGGACGGAGCTCGAGGCTTTTTTCCTGGCCTCTTGGACGACGAGGCTCTATCTGGAGGGGCTGCCCGCAGCCAGGCGTGCGGCTTGAGAAGGTGACGACCCGGAGGGAACAGCAATGGACGTATCCCACGAAGTGCAACGGATGGTGTGCATCCATCGAGGGCCGAACAACGGTCCGGCGCCCATCCCAGAGGAAGGGCGGTGGGTGCAGGCTCGTGAGATCAAAGACATCTCGGGGCTCACCCACGGCGTGGGTTGGTGCGCGCCCCAGCAGGGCGCCTGCAAGCTCACCCTGAACGTCAAGCAGGGCATCATCGAGGAGGCCCTGGTCGAGACCATCGGCTGCACCGGCATGACCCACTCGGCCGCAATGGCGTCGGAGATCCTCCCGGGCAAGACCCTGCTCGAGGCGCTCAACGTGGACCTCGTGTGCGACGCGATCAACGTCGCGATGAGGGAGCTGTTCCTTCAGATCGCGTACGGTCGCACGCAGACGGCGTTCTCGGAGAACGGCCTGCCGATCGGCGCGGCGATGGAGGATCTGGGCAAGGGGCTGCGCAGCGTAACGGCGACCATGTACGGCACGACCCAGAAGGGGCCGCGGTACATGGAGATGGCGGAGGGTTACGTGACGAGGCTCGCGCTCGACGCCGACGACGAGATCATCGGCTACGAGTTCGTGAAGCTGGGGCCGATGATGGATCTCATCACGGCGGGCAAGGATCCGGCGGAGGCCTTGAAGAAGTGCACGGGGACCTACGGCAGGTTTGCCGATGCCGTGCGCGTCATCAACCCGAGGAAGGAGTAGCACGCCATGGCACTGTTCGAAGGCTACGAGCGGCGCATGCCGCAGATCCTCCCGGTCCTGTCGCAGCACGGAATGGACAAGATCGAAGACGCCTACGAGCTCTGCAAGAGCCGGGGGGTCGACGTGCACGCGATCGTCAAGGGCGTGCAGCCCATCTGCTTCGAGAACGCCTGCTGGGCCTACACGCTCGGCGCGGCGATCGCGTTCAAGAAGGACCAGAAGCGGGCGGCGGAGATCGCGAAGTCGCTGGGCGAAGGGCTGCAGGCCTTCTGCATCCCGGGCTCGGTCGCGGATGATCGCAAGGTGGGGATTGGCCACGGGAACCTCGCGAGCATGCTGCTGATGGAGCAGACGCAGTGCTTCGCGTTCCTGGCGGGGCACGAGTCGTTCGCGGCAGCGGAAGGCGCTATCGGACTGGCGCAGAGCGCGAACCGGGCGCGCAAGCAGCCGCTGCGGGTGATCCTAAACGGTCTTGGTAAGGACGCCGCGCACATCATCAGCCGCATCAACGGCTTCACGCACGTGCAGACGCGCTTCGACTACTTCACGGGCAAGCTCGAGGTCGTCTGGGAGAAGGCGTACTCGAAGGGCGAGCGGGCCAAGGTTCGCTGCTATGGCGCCGACGACGTCCGCGAGGGCGTGGCGATCATGCACGCCGAGGGCGTGGACGTCTCCATCACGGGCAACTCCACGAATCCGACGCGCTTCCAGCACCCGGTCGCGGGCACCTACAAGAAGGAGTGCGTGGAGCAGAACAAGCGCTACTTCTCGGTCGCCTCCGGCGGCGGCACCGGCCGCACCCTGCACCCCGACAACATGGGCGCAGGACCGGCCTCCTACGGCATGACCGACACGATGGGTCGCATGCACTCCGACGCCCAGTTCGCGGGATCGTCGTCCGTGCCGGCGCACGTCGAGATGATGGGACTCATCGGCATGGGAAACAACCCCATGGTGGGAGCCTCCGTCGCTGTCGCCGTCGCCGTGGAAGAAGCCCAGCGCAAGAGCTGAACCCTGGCGTTTCCCTCGCCCCCCATCGCTCGCCCCCATCGCTCGCCCCCATCGCTCGCCCCCCATCGCTCGCCCCCAT
>CAYMUE010000185.1:5057-12567 GCA_964393505.1 uncultured Polyangiaceae bacterium | reverse complement strand
CGCGGCTCCGTCCGATCCAGCCGGTCCGGAGCCGGATCAAGGCGATGCGGAGGCCCGCTCGTCAGCACGGGTCGGTGCCGAGCCCCCGGCGCAGCAGCCACCTCCCGGTTCTGAGTCCGACCCCCAACCGCCCAGGAAGCGAGCCCCCCCGTACGCGCGGTTCCTCGAGGCCATCGAGACGGTCCGGTTCCCGGGCGGCGAGAGCATGGAGGAGCTGCGTGTCCGTGCGTTCGCCGCGCTGGAGCAGATTGCCCATTCGCACGCGGGCGCTGAGGTTGCAGTCGTCACGCACCAGGTCGTCACCCGCGTGCGGGTCTGCGCGGTGCTTGGCATCGGGAGCCACGCCTACTGGCGGATCGGCCAGGACACCGCGTGCCTGAACGTCATCGAGCACAAGGGCGGGTATCGGCTGAAGGAGCTCAACGCGGTTCCGGGCGTGTGGCCGTCGGCCTGAGGACGAGTTGTAGCGAGAGGCGGGCGTACCGAGACGCACGGGCGTGCGCCCGGCCGATGTCGTCAGACGTATGGAGTTGAGGTGCATGGGGGGCGCTCGCGAGGGCGCGCGCCCCGGAGCACGGGAGGGACTACTTCTTCTTGAGGATGACGCGCGCGTCGACGACCTTCACGCCCTTGCCCTCTTCGTACAGGAGGATCGGGTTGGCGTCGGTCTCGGCGATCTCGTCGCCGAAGTCGTTGACGAGCTGGCTGATGCGGCTGATGACCTCGGAGAGGGCTTCCTGGTCGCGACGCTTCTCACCGCGAGCGCCCTGGAGGATGCCGTAGGCCTTGATGCCGGGGAGCATGTCCATGGCTTCGTTCTGGGAGATCGGGGCGACGCGGAAGATGACGTCCTTGAGGACCTCGACGAAGATGCCGCCGAGGCCGAACATGACGGTGGGTCCGAACTGGGTGTCGTTGATCGAGCCGCAGATGACCTCAGTGCCCTTGGGGGCCATGTCCTGGATGAGGATGCCGTGGATGTCGGCATCGGCCTTGTACTTCTTGGCGTTGTCCAGGATCGTGCGGAAGGTCGTGCGCACGGTCTCGACGTCCTGGATGTTGATCTTGACGCCGCCGGCATCGCTCTTGTGGAGGATGTCGGGGGAGACGATTTTCATGACGAGGGGGAAGCCGATTTCGGTGGCGAGGCGGACGGCCTCTTCCTCGGTCTTGGCGACGACGGCGCGGCCGACGGGGAGGCCGTAGGCGGCGAAGAGCTTCTTGGCTTCGGGCTCGGTGAGGGCGGTGCGGCCGCTCTTGCGGACGGCGTCGATGATGGCCTGGCCGGCCTTCTTGTCCGCGTCCTTGAAGGGCTTGAAGTCGCTCTGGTCGCCTTCCTCGATGAACTTGGCGTGCATACGCAGGGCGGCGAAGCAGGACATGGCGCGGGCGGGGTCACCGAACATCGGGATGCCGGCCTCGGAGAAAGTCGCGGCGGCCTGGTCGCAACGCTCGCCACCGACGAACGCGGCGATGACGGGCTTGTTGCGGACGCCGGTCTTCTCGATGGCGAGGATGGTGCCCTTGGCGATGGCGATAGGGTCGGTCACCGCGGTTTCGCAGCAGAGCACGGCGAGTCCGTCGACCCAGTCGTGCTTGAGAGCGCACTCGATGGCCATCTCGTAGCCTTCGAGGCCGGCGCCGCCGGTGATGTCGACGGGGTTCTTGGCGCTGCCGAAGTCGGGCATGCACTTGCGCAGCTCGGCCTGCAGATCCGCGGGCGCCGCGCTCAGCGGCACGCCGTGCTTCTCGGCGGCGTCGGTCGCGAGCACGCCGATGCCTCCGCCGTTGGTGATCACCAGGATGTTCTCGCCCTTGAGCGGCGGCTGCATCGACAGCGCCTGGGTGCGATCCATCAGCTCGTCGAGGTTGTAGGCGGGCACGACGTGCGCCTGGCGGAACGCCGCGTCGTAGACCTTCGCAGCGCCCGCGAGGGAGCCGGTGTGGGAAGCGGCAGCCGCGGCGCCACGCGCCGACACGCCGCTCTTGATCGCCACGATGGGCTTGTTCGCCTTGCGCCCTGCCTCGATGAAGCGCCGGCCGTCCTTCAGCCCCTCGATGTACAACGTGATGTTCTTCGTGTCGGGATCCTTCGCGTAGTACTCGATCGCGTCCGCGAAGTTCACGTCGGACATGTTGCCGTTCGAGATCATCGCGCTCATGCCGACGCGACGCACGAACGTGAGCATGTCGATGGCGATGAGCAGGGCGCCGGACTGGGTGATGAAGGCCGTGTGTCCCGGGAAGGGGAGGCACGGCGCGAAGGACGCGTTGGCCTTGGTGGTGTTGCTCAGGATGCCTACGATGTTGGGTCCGATGATGCGGCAGCCGCCGGTCTTCGCGATCCGCAGCAGCTCTTCCTCGTCCTTCTTGTTCCCCGTCTCGCTGAAGCCGGAGCTGATGATGATCAGCCCCTTGACCTTCTTGGCGGCGCAGTCACGGGCGGCATCGAGCACGAACTTGGCCGGGACGCAGAACACCGCGGCATCGACTTCGCCCGGGATGTCGGTGACCTTGGGGTACGCCTTCTGCCCGAGGATCTCGTCGGCACTGGGATTGACCGGGTAGATCTTGCCCTTGTAGCCGCCCTCGATGAGGTTCTCGACGACCTTGTTTCCGATCGTGCCAGGCTTGCGGCTCGCGCCGATGACGGCGATGGATGTGGGGTTGAAGACGGGATCGAGCTCGGATCGATTGGACATCGTTGCACCCTGTGCTTGGGTTGGCGGAAGCGTGCGCCGCGAGGGTCGCACGAAGGCGCGAACTGTCTAACACAACGCGCCGCGAAAGGATGCTCGCATTCGGTGATTTTTTCCCGAATGCGTATCAATAACCGTCGCGGGCTCCACTCCCGTGAAGCAGGGTTGAAACCACGCCCCGCTCACCCTATTGCCCCACACTCCGCCCTTCGGTCATCATCTGCCCCTCCCCCACTCGGATCCACCCCATGCCCTCCGTCCGCTTCCTGAGCCTGTTCGTCCCCGACCTCGACGCCGCCCGCGCCCGCTACGAGGCCATCTTCGGCGTCCCCCCATGCGAGGACGACCCCGACTGCCTCTCGCCGCACCCTTTCGCCGCCGCAGGCCCCGTCGTCTTCGAGCTCGGCGGAGTCAAGCTCGCACTCTATCAGGCCGACATGCGCGGCACCCACCCCGGCGACGTCGGCATCGGCGTGGTCACCGACCAGCCTCTCCCGCCCATCGCCGAGCGCGCCCGCTCCGCCGGCGCGAACGTCTTCGTGCGCCCAGCTCCCCTCGAGGGCCAGAACCGCGAGCTCACCGTGTTCATGCTCCCGGATCGTCACTTCTTCGAAGTGGTTCGCTCGCCCGCGAAAGAAGCTGCCGAGGGGTTCCGATGAGCGCTCGGGTTCCGCGGAGCGAGACCTCGGACGCGGGGGACGACCTGGGGCTGCCGGATCGGGCGGCAACCCTCGCCGGTGCTTTCGACGCTTGCCCGCACCCGCTGATTGTCTCGCGGATCAAGGACAGCAGGATCGCCGAGGCCAACCGGGCCATGACGGCCACGACCGGCTACAGGCGCGATCAGCTCGTGGGCCGCACCCCGCTCGAGGTCGGCCTCTTCCAGAACCCGGCGGATCGGGAGGTCGTCTACGAGGCGCTGACGACGCGGGGCTCGATCGTCAACCTCCCGGTTCGACTGCTCGCGGCCGACGGACGCCCGGCCGACTGCCTGTTCTCGGCATCGGTCTTCCGACACGGCCACGAAGCCTTCATCGTCACGCTGGTCGATGACGTCCACGAACTGCGCGACACGGAGCACGCCCTGGCGATCAGCGAGCAACGGCTCAAGCTCGCGCTCGAGGCGTCGTCGACGGCGTTGTGGGAGTGGATGCTCCCCGACGACGCGGACTTCGCGATCGCTCACTACGAGTCGATGCTCGGGTATCCGGAAGGGAGCCTGGGGCCCGGACTGAGCCAGCTTCGTGCGTTGATCCACCCCGACGACGTCGACGCGGCGATCCGCGGCCTGCGAGAGCACCTCGAGGGTTCGGTTGCAGCGTGGTCCGAGCAGTTCCGGGTCATCACCCACGCCGGCTCCTGGATCTGGGTCCATGCCTCGGGCCGCATCGTCGAATCGGCGCCGGACGGCGCACCGATACGACTGGCCGGTACGCTGCGCGACGTCACGGATCGCAGGCGGGTCGAAGACGCGCTGCGGCTCGAGGGCGACCGATTCCGCTCCCTGGTCCACAACTCCTTCGACGTCGTCTTCGTGCTCGCCGCCGACGGGACCATCAAGTACGCGACCCCGTCGGTCTCGCGCGTGCTCGGCTACGAGCCCGACGCGCTCGTGGGCACCAATGCCTTCTCCTACATCCACGCGGACGATCGTGGGGAGATCATCCGGGAGCTCCGCGACGAGGTGATGACCAAGACGAACACCGGGGTGGCGACGGCGTTTCGCGCCCTGAAGCCGGACGGGACCGTCCTTCACATGGAGGGATTGGCGACCAGCATGCTGGACAACCCAGCGATCGAGGGGATCGTGGTCGTCGTGCGCGACACGACCGAGCGACGGCAGATGGAGGCTCGCGTCCTGCAAGCACAGAAGCTGGAGAGCCTTGGAGTCCTGGCTGGCGGAGTGGCCCACGACTTCAACAACCTGCTGACCTCGGTCCTCGGCAACGCGAGCTTCGCTGCCCGATCGCTGCCGGAGGACAGCCCGGCCCGGGAGCTGCTCGATCGGGTGCAGGTGGCCGCGCGCCGCGCAGCGGAGCTCACCCGCCAGCTCCTCGCCTATGCCGGACGCCGCACGGTCCAGGGCCAGTCGGTCCACGTCGCCGACCTCGCCGACGAGATGGCCGAGCTCATGCGGGTCAGCGTCGGCCGCAACTGCGTGCTGGTGCTCGACCTGCCGCGCAACCTCCCCGCTGTCTGCGCCGATGCCACCCAGCTCCGTCAGGTCGTGATGAACCTCATCCTGAACGCGGCCGAGTCCTACGGCGACGCGGGCGGCGAAGTGCGCGTCCACGCAGGCGTGCGCGACTGCGACGAGACCTGGCTGCGTTCGTGCTACTTCGCTGCCGAGAATGCCGTCGCGGGGCGCTACGTCTTCATCGAGGTGAGCGACGACGGAAGCGGCATGACACCGGAGATGGTGACCCGCATCTTCGACCCGTTCTACACGACCAAGTTCACCGGTCGTGGGCTCGGCCTGTCGTCCGTCCTGGGGACCATACGAAGCCACGGCGGAGCGATCGGTGTCAGGACGGCTCCGGGTCGCGGCTCGATGTTCACGATCCTGCTTCCCGCCGAAGAGGAGATGGCGATCGAGCCCCCCGCCGAATCGAGGCGGTTCTCGTCGATCCCCGCGGAGCAGCAGGGGACGATCCTGGTGGTGGACGACGAGGCTGCGATTCGCGAGGTGTGCGCCGCGGGGCTCGAGGCCGCGGGCTTCCGCGTGTTGTGCGCGGCCGACGGGGAATCGGGGATCGAGGCTTTTCGCGCTGCCGGCGAGGACCTTCGGCTCGTGCTGCTCGACCTCACCATGCCCAACACCGACGGCAGCGTCGTGCTCGCCAGGATTCGCGCCGAAGCGCCGCGGCTTCGGGTCATCCTCACGAGTGGACACGCCGAGCAGTACGTCATGTCTCGCATCGCGAACCTCGGCGGCGCCCGCTTCCTCCAGAAGCCCTTCAGCCTCGACGAGCTGCTCCTGGCCGTCGAGGAATCGCTCCAATAGGGCGCTCACGAGATGGCGTCCCTCCCCTCCCGTATCCCGGGTCCGCTCTTCGGTGCGTTGGCTCCCTACCTGACGGCAACCGGCGTGGACGCCGAGATCGAGGTCGCCTCGGTCATGGCCTCGCTCCTCGAGTTCGGCGGAAGCATGCGGGTCGCGGAGCGACTTGCCGAGCCGCCACCGCGAGCCCCTCGTTCCACCCCGCGCCCCGGCAGTCGCCCGCTCGAAGCCCGCATCGATCGTGAGCTCGAGCTGCTCCGCACCCGTGTCGATCGCGCGTTCGAATCGGTGCGCCCCCGGGCGGTCTCCTTGTGGAACGCGCTCGAAGACGCAGGAGCGTGGGGGAACCCGCAGCTCGCCGCGGAGACTCTGTGGGCGCCGCTCGGTGAGGTGATCGGCTCGCGGATCGACGCCGTGCGTTCGACCACCTCGGAGATCCGACACGAGATCGCCCACGAGCTGCGGCTCGACCCGTCCGCGACACACCTCGAGGCGCTCGACGCCGTGCTGCACGAGGCGATGCACGGTGCCACGCAGAAGCTGTGCGCACGCATCGTGCCCGCCATGCACGCGGCGTTCACCCGCGATGTCACCGCGGCATCGAGCGCGCTACCCGACTTTCCGCGCAGGGAACAGCTCGAGCCATGGTGTCGTCGCGACGGATGCGTCGCGAAGCACTTCCGGGCCGGACGCGAGGTGGTCTCCGTCCTCCTGGAGCTCGAGGCCGATCGCCTGCTCGCGTTGGCGGAAGGCTGCCTCGGGTCGATCGACAGTTGATGCGCGAAGGCGTCGAAGGTAAGGCCGCCGGCTCGCGTGGAAGCGCGCCCGCTGCAACATGACTCGAATCGCTGTACTCGTCTGTGGGGGGATCGGCGTCGCCGTGGTGGCGCGCGCCGCCGCGTTCTACCGATCGGTCGATCTGCTCTCGTTCGCCCTCGTCCTGCTGATCGGCGTTGGGTTCACCGCCGGCATCGGCGAGCTGCTGCTGCGCTCTTCCAGGGCGCACCGGCTCCAGAACGAGCTGTCGAAGCGCCCTCCGCAGGGCCCCGCGTCTCTCGAAGGGTACAGCGCCGAGCTGGCAACCCTGCTGCGCCGACGGCTCGCCGGAGCACAGGCGCAGCCCACGGCCTGGTTCTCCACCTATCTCGTCGGACTGCTGGTCATGCTCGGCATGCTCGGCACGTTCCTCGGACTGTTCGAGTCCCTCCGCGGCGCACGCGAGGCCTTGACCTCCAGCGGCGATGTCGACGCGCTCCGTGCTGCCCTCGCCTCGCCCCTGCAAGGCTTGTGGCGCGCGTTCGGCTCCTCCGCCGCGGGCGTGTCGACCTCCGCCGCCCTCGGCCTCGCCGCCGTGTTCGCCCGAAGAGCCGAGGCAGCCCTCGCCAGCGCCGTGGCCGCCACTACCGCGGGCCCCTTGTCCGCTTGGACGACCGCCGGCCGCCAGACCGCCGCACTCGAGTCGATCGCCCGTCACGGGCCCGACCTCGCGGCCTCGGCGGCCGCGCTCCAGGACGCGGTGCGCCAGCTCGACACGCTGCGACACGAGCTTGTCGAGACCCATCGCCTCGGCGCCGACCGCATGACGGAGGCCGTGAGAGCGACCGCGGCCGAGGTGCGCTCCGACATCCAGAGGGGGGTGGACCGCGCAGCGGAGGCAACGGGCAAGGCCATGGAGCCGATGGTCGATCGCCTCGCCGATCGGGCAGGGGCCGTCGCCGATGCCCACCTCGTGCGCTGGACGGCGCGTCTCGAGCAGGAGTCGGCGGCGCGCGAGCAGATGCAGCGCGATCACCTCGATCAGGTGGGTCGT
>CAYMUE010000185.1:0-4957 GCA_964393505.1 uncultured Polyangiaceae bacterium | reverse complement strand
CCCGCAGGCTCGAGCTCCTCGCCACCGAATCCGCCGAACGCCTCGCGAAGCTCGAGAGCGGCCATGGCGCCGTCGTCGATGCGCTCGACCAGCGGCTCGTGGAGCTGCTCGAAAAGTCCAGCGAGTCCGATCGCGCGCGCTCGGCGTCGCTGGCCGCCGGCCTGGGCGAGCTGATGAGCCTGCTGCAATCGCGCCTCGACACCCTCGCCCGGTCCGAGCAGGATCGCGCGTCGCTGCTGCGGGATCGCCTCGAGCAGACGGTGAAGTCCGTGGACGCGGCGGCCCGTTCGATCGCCGACGGTGACGCGGGACGTCTCGCGGCGCTGCGCGAGGTAGCCGAGCGCATGCAGGCGGACCTGTCGAGCACCGCGCTGCTGGAGCGCGAGCACGTCGATGCGGTGACCCGCGCCGTCGCGAGCCTCGCCGTTTCCCTCGATGCACTCGAGGCACGCTCCACCGAACGCATGGACTCCCGGGTCGATCGTCTCTTCGAGGGGATGGCCTCCCAGGTGGAACGGCTGGAGCGGGGCCACGAGGAGCGGGCCGAGGCGGCTCGTCTCGGCGCGGAACGTCTGCATCAATCGGCGGCTTCGCAGCTCGAGCGGCTCGAGGCCTTGCACGAGGAGCGCATGGTCGAGGCGCGCCGGAGCCTCGATCAGCTAGAGGCCCGCGTGGCCGAGCAGATCGCCGCGCTGGCACAGGGGCTCACCGCTCCGTTGGAGCAGGTGATCGAGTCGGCGCGGCAGGCGCCCGAAGCCGCCCTCCGCATCGTTCGTGCTACGAACGAATCCCTGGATCGCCAACGCCAGCTCGAGCAGGCTCGCGAGAAGCGGGCGGACGAGCTGATCTCCCGGCTGACCGGCGCTGCAGACGCGGTCTCAGTCGCCGCGACGAGCCAGGCCGAGCGGCTCGAAGCTCTCGCGCGGGCAACTGGCCAGGCGTCCGCGGCCTGGACGCAGACGTCGATGGATCGGATCGAGGCGGCGGAGGCCCGCTCCGACGAGCGACTCGACGCGTTCGTGCGCAGCGCAGAGGAGCGCACGCGTGCGCTCCTGGAGGCCTCGGAGCTGCGCCAGCAGGCGTTCCTCCAGGCCGCCGAGCAGCGCAGCGTGACCGCGGAGCAGGGGGCCTCTCGCCGGTTGGGTGAGCTGCTCGATCGCGTGCAGGAGGGCCTCGACCTGCAGAGCGAGCGTCTCGCGCTCTTCGAGCAGCGGCTCGAGACCACGAGAGGCGAAGGGGCGCTCCTGCTCTCCGAACGAATCGCGGAGCACGCCCGGGTGCTGGGGGACAACCTCGGCACGACCGCCGGTGTCGTTCGGGAGGCCGGAGACCTGGTCCGCGCGGGAGGCGCCGAGATGAGCGCCGTGGCGGAGATGTTCACCGCGGCGGTGGACCAGTATCGGGCGGCAAGCGATCGTCTGCTCGACGGTCTGGGACCGATCGAGGTGGCGATCGATCGCATGGGGCAGCGAGACACCGCAGATCTGCTGGGCGCCTACCTCGACCAGACGCGCGAGGTGTTCGACTCGTCGCTGCGCTTCCAGCGCGAGCTGTTCGCCGAGCTGCGCGCCCTGCGCGCCGGGAGCCAGGCCGATGCGTGAGGGGAGGCGCTGAACGATGGCCCCGCCAGAGGAGACGCCGCTCGAGTCCTCGGTGGTCTGGCCGGTCTTCGGCGACCTGATGGCGTGCCTCTTCGGCCTGTTCGTGCTGTTTTTCGTGTTCGCCATCGCCTTCCAGGTGGACCTCACGCGCCACCTCGAGCAGGAGCGCGCGGCGCGCGAAGCGGAAACCCACCGACTCCACGCGCTCGAGTCTGCGCTGGCCGGGCCGCTGTCGCAGGGGAGGATCACGCTGACCGACGGGCGCATCGGGATTCGAGGGAGCGTGCTCTTCGAGCTGAACTCCGCGGAGCTGCAGCCGGAGGGCGCGAAGCTCATCGCGGATCTGGCCGGACCGCTCCGCGCGTACGCTGTGGAGCGCGGGGAGGTGATCATGGTCAGCGGCTTCACCGATGACTTGCGCGTGCAGGTCCCGGCGCAGGGCTTCAAGGACAACTGGGACCTGTCCGCCCAACGGGCCCTGACCGTGACGCGCGCGTTGATAGGCTCCGGCCTCGCGGCTTCCGACGTCTTCGCCGCGGGCTTCGGCGAGCAGCACCCCGTCGTCCCCAACGACAGCATGGAAAACCGCGCCCTCAACCGTCGCGTCGAGATCTCCCCGATGCCCCGCGCGAAGGCCGCGAGGAACTGACCGATGCCCCACGCCGACGAGCCGCAGGCCGGCGTCGTGGAGCGCTTCGAGCGCCTCGGCGCTACCTGTCTCCCCGCGTTCGACCCTCCCGCCTGGGCGATGATCGCGGGCTTGGTGCGGCGTGCGATGGCGCTTTCGCAAGCCTCCCGGGACTGTCTGCTGCGGAAGGCAGGAGTGCGGATGGACGCGCTCGAGGCAGCGGCGCGCGAGGCGACCGAGCGAGCGGCCATGCTGGCCCGCGAGGTGGAACGACGCGGGGGCGATGCGGCGTCGGCTCTGGACGAGCTGGATGGCGGACGGGCGAAGCAGGCGGCGCGCATGGCCCGGGGCGCGCTGCTCGAGGCGGATCGCGCGCGCGACCCGCACGCCAGGGCGTGGATCGGGAGGATGACCCGAGAGGCTCACTCGCGTGGGGCACGCCTCCCGCCCGACCTCGCACGCGACCTGCGCGCGCTTGAGGAGGGACGCCCCTCGTCCCCTCCCCCGGAGCTGTCCGCCGCCCTGTCCGCCGCACTGTTCCGTCAGTCCGCCGCCGCCATGCGGGCCCTGGTGACCGCAGCGCGCGCCGCCGAAAACGTCCCCGAACCCGTCGGCCCCTACAACGGCATCGTGCTGTCCGCGCGCACGCTCCAGGCACTGGCCGATCTGTCGCCCGCCTACCTGCGCGTGTTCGTGCAGAGGCTCGAGGCGCTGCACGCGTTGCAGCACCTCCCTGCCCACGCCGGCGTCGGCGATCCCACGACGAAACGTCGCTCCGCGCGGGCCTCCAGAACTTCCTCGAAAGCGGCTCCCAAGACGCGACCTGCAGACAAGGCCAGTCGTTCGCACGGCAAGTGACCGTCGCCGCGCGTGCGCCCTCCGGGAGTCTGGCGTATGGTGTGCCCCGCGCTCGCTGCGTGTCCCCACCCGACCTCCCATGCGCGGATCGTCTTCTCTCCCCGTCTCCCGTTGCACGCGTCACCTCCTTCGCGCCCCCACCCGGTGCGCCCATGGCCCGCTCCCATGAACGTCGATCAGCAGCATGTCGTCGTGTGCCGCCTCATCGACCTGCAGGAGCTCTACGGGGTCGTCGAGACCGCCCTCGAGGAGTCCATCGCGCTGCTGATGCTCCCTTCCGCCCCCGCGGAGCAGCAGTTCGTCGTGGAGCTCAACGCCCCCGGATCGCGCCCGGTCCTGTTGCTCGGCGAGGCTGCCGGGGAAGCGACGGAGGGGATGCTCCCCGTGCGGCTGATGCCGTTCGACGACGAGCACTACGGCCAGCTTCTGGCGTTCGTATGCGGCCAGCGGCAGAGCGAAACGCAGCCGGTGACGCGTTGGACCCGCGAGCCGATCCGCGACGGCGGCGTGCCGCGGATCTCGACCGTCCAGGATTGGGAAAGCGAAGCAGGCGCCCTGGCGGCAGAGTCGCCGACGATCGTGTGTGCGCCCGATCCGTTGATCGGCAGGACGCTCGCGGGGGGCAAGTACGTCGTGGAGGAGCTCCTCGGTGAGGGCTCCGCTGGGGCGGTGTACCGAAGCCGCCACGTCGCCCTGGACAAGCCCTTGGCGATCAAGGTCCTGCACCCGCGCTTCCGGGCCGATGCCACCTTCTCGAAGCGCTTCCACGCGGAAGCGCGCGCGGCCAGCAGGCTCGATCACCCGAACGTCACGAGGGTCCAGGACTTCGGGGAGGAGCCCGACGGCCTGATGTACATCGTGATGGAGCTGCTGCGAGGCAGCGGCCTGCGCGAGCTGCTCCACGAGGGGGGACCGGGGCGCGCGCGGAGGCTCGAGATCCTGATGAACGTGCTCGGCGCCCTCACCGCCGCCAACGATCACGGCATCGTCCACAGGGACATCAAGCCCGAAAACATCATCGTTCTGGCTGCCGAAAACGAGGAGGGCGACCTCGTCGACTTCGTCAAGGTCTGCGACTTCGGCCTCGCCACCGTGAAGCCTCGCAAGACCGGCGGCACCGATATCCGCTCCACCGCCTCCGCCATCAGTTGGGTCGCGGGCACCCCGGAGTACATGTCGCCCGAGCAGATCCTCGGCGAAAAGACCGACATCCGCTCCGACCTGTACTCGTGCGGCGTGCTCATGTTCGAGATGCTCACCGGACGTCTTCCGTTCGAAAGCTCCTCGATCCTGCGACTGCTCAAGATGCAGCTGCACGAGCCGCCGCCCCGCCCGCGGTCGATCGACCCGACGATCGACCCTCGCCTCGAGGCTCTCACGCTCCGCGCGCTGGCGAAGGCTCCCGAGGATCGCCCCCAGTCGCCGCGCGACTTCCGCAACGAGCTGCGGGCCGCGCGCGCCATTTCGCGCAGCTCGACCCTCCGCTGACGTCACGCACGCGAAAGACCGCGCATCACGGGAACCGGCCGCTGGCAGCCAGCAGATCGAGCCGAGCCTGTCGCGCTGCATCCTCCGAGACCACCGCGGCGGTCTCGGCGTCCCGGGCGCGACGCTCCGCGTCGATGACCTCCAGGTTCGTCGTCGAACCGGCCTTGTATGCGATGTTGGCGAGCTCCAACGCCTGCCCGGAGAGCTGCGCCGACCTGCGCGCGGACTCGAGGGCTTGATCGGCTCGACGCATGGTTTCGAAGGCGGTGCGCACCTCGGCCTTGGCCTGTCTCAACGCCCAATCGAGCTGGGACTTCGCCTGCTCGGCCGCCGCCGCGCGCTCGGCCTGCTGGCCGTAGCGCAGACCGCCGTCGTAGAACGG
>CAYMUE010000184.1:0-12743 GCA_964393505.1 uncultured Polyangiaceae bacterium | reverse complement strand
ACGCTCGCAGATCGTCACGACCAGGCTCGCCAGCTCCTGCGCCGACGGCGGCTCGGCGAAGTGAAACCTCGTCGCTCCTCCCTCCTGCCTCGAGTACACGCCGTCGATGACGATGACGTGCAGGTGCGTGTGGCAGTTCATCGACCCGCCAAATGCTCCGGACGCACCACCGCCAGCGAGATGCGCGCAAGCGGTCGCCAGTACGACGCCACGCGCAGCGCGTTCTGCATCGCCTGCCCGGTCTCCTCCGCGCTCGGCTCGTGATCGGCCACGGCGAACAGCTCGAGGGCCACGGCCGAGGAGTCAGCCACACGCGCCACGACGGGCCCTGCACTCGCCAGCGCCGCCGAGAGCTCCTCGAGCCTCGCGTGCGTCGCCACGACGTGCCCTCGCCCCGCGCTCGAGGACCACTGCGCACTCGCGACCGCGCGACCTTCGAGCTCGAACAGCTCCGGCTCTTCGAGCGCGCACGCTCTGTAGGCTCGGTGGCTAGGCAACACGCGTGCCGTTCTCGCGCACATTGAGGATCTCGATCTTCTTCGGGGCGAGCGCGGGTGCTGCAAACGGCGCGTCGCCCGGCCGATGCGACTTCATGCGACTGGATGCGACGGCTTGCGAAGAAGACGCGACCGGGGGGCCTTGCGCCCCGGTGAGACGCCACACTGGCACGTAGACTTGCGAGCGATAACCCTTCCATTCGTGCGTATTGCGGGCTCCGCGGCGCGCTGGCACAGCCCATGCTCCTGACTCCCACGAAACCGGATCGCTGCCGGTGTCCATCTTCTCTGGTTCGCAAGGAGGCTCCCATGATTGCCAATCATTCTCTCGCTCGTCTGGCCCTCCGCCTGTTCGTTCTGGTCGCGCTCGGCTCCGCCAGCGCCGCCTGCTCTTCGACCACGGCCAACCGCTCGGCTCGCTGGGAGAAGCGGACCCTGTGCCCCGGCGTCGAGCTCATGGTCTCCGAGGAGGCCGGCCCCGACGCGGCAGCGGTCGCCGACCTCGTCGAGCAGGAGTATCGCGCCCGGCACGTGTCCATGAGGTGATTCAGTGCGACTGTGGGGTCAGTAGCTCAGGGACGCGCGCCGAAACGGGCGCGCCCCAGGTCCTTGTCTGCGGCCTCTGCGACATCTGGGGCCAACCCACCCGTCGTCGAGATGGGTGCCTATCAGCTACGATGCCGGGGGTCTCCTCCCGGAGGAGCGTGAGACGCGACCCACAAGGGCGCAGCAGACCAGGTGGCGTCACGGGCGGAGCATGGCAGAAGCTCAGTCACCCGAAGCGTGGCAGATCCCACCGGCGTCGGGCCAGTCGCCCTCGAGCACGCACTCGTACCCGTCCGGGCAGGGCAGGTTGCCGAATCCCCCGCAGAACTCCCCCTCGGGCGCGGACGTGCACAGCCCGAAGTCGGCGCCGTTGGGGTAGACGCAGGTGAACCCTTCGGGGCACTGGGCGCCCACGGCCCCCCCACAGTGCTTCACACAGAGCCCTCCCGCATCGGGCCCGTCGCCCTCGAGCACGCACTCGAACCCTTCCGGACAGTAGAACCCGCCGATTCCGCCGCAGAACTGAGCCTCGGGCGTGGGCTCGCACCACCCGAACGAGTCGTCGTTCTGACCGTTCTGGTGCACACACGTGTAGCCGTCGGCACAGGGGATTCCCGCGATGCCGCCGCACTGCTCCACAACGCGGCAGGTCCCGCCCGCGTCGGGCCAGTCTCCCTCGTAGATGCACGTGTACCCGTCCGGGCAGAGCAGCCCGCCGATTCCCCCGCAGAATTGCCCCTCGGGTGTCGGCTCACACCGCCCGAACGTGTCGTCGTTCTGACCGTTCTCGTACACACACGTGTAGCCGTCGGGACAAGGAATTCCTTCCTCGCCCCCACACTGCTTCACGCCGTGGCACGTCCCGCTCGCGTCCGGCCAGTCACCCTCGTAGATGCACTCGTACCCGTCCGGGCAGGGCAGCCCGCCGATTCCCCCGCAGAAGTCCCCCTCCGGCCCGGGAGGGTCGCTGCCTTCATCAATGCAACCGCAGCCGCACTCATTGCTGAACAGCGCCTGCCCCTCCTCGCAGGCGAAGAGGATCGCCAAGCACACGTTGGGGTTCTCGTCGCTGCCCCCCACGTAGTGCACAAGCGGATCCGAGGGGTCCGGACACGCGGGATTCTCGCCGTCGATGCACCCGCAGCCGCACTCGTTGCTGAACGCCGTCTGTCCCTCCTCGCACGCGAACATCATCGCCAGGCACACGTTCGGGTTCTCGTTGCTGTCATCCATGTAGTGGACACGAGGGTCCGAGGGGTCCGGGCACGCCGGGGGCTCGGGCTCCCCACCAAGGCAGCCGCAGCCGCAGACGTCGCTGAAGCTCGTCTGTCCCTCGGGGCACGCGAACGTGATGCGCGTGCAGATCGCGGGGTTCGTGTCACTGCCTGCCAGGTAGTGCGCCTCGGGGTCGCTCGGGTCCGGGCACTCAGGGGCTGTGCAGTCGGGGTCCGGCTCGGCACAGTCCCGATCGCAGACCCCATCACCGTAGGCGCCGCGCTCCGCACACGCGTCGTTGCCTGTGGAAGGAGACGAGCTCGAGCCGTTCGGATCGTCGACGTTGCCGCTGCAGGCCGCGGCTGCGAGGGACAGGACCAGCACGAAGATGGAAGTACGAGGTGACATGGTAGACTCCTTCCGAGCGTCGCGTGCGACGCAATCCTAGCTATGCCGCGGAGCGGCTTGTTTACGCGCGAGAGCAGCTCAGGCTCAGGGGACCGCGCCGGCCCGCAAGGTGACGGGACGGCGGTCGCGAACGGGAGCCGAAGCCTCGACGAACAGGATCTCTTCGACGCCCTCGCCTTGGTATCGAACGCGCAGGGTCGTCTGTGCGCCGGGCCCGAGCGTTGCGGGCCAGTCGGCGAGGCCCGGGAGGTCCAACCCGGCCGCCGGTCTGCGCAGCCGCGGCTCCTCGAACGACACGGCGTGATCACAACGATTGGTCACGCTCACGGTCGTCTCCAGCGCGGCCGCGGGGTCCGGGTCCCCCAGCTCGGCCTCGAGGGCGGGTGTGAGCAGCAGGCAGGCCGACAGCGGGCGAACCGACAGCGCGGGCGTCTGCCCCCTATCGCCGATCACGAGGTCCACCGGGGTGGAGCGCACGGACCCGTGGTGAACCTGAAGGCGGACTTCCTCGCCCTGCACGATCTCGAGCTCCACATCGAAGCTTCCGTCCTCGCGCACGACAGCGTCGACCGGGTCGTCGGCTCGGTCGAGGTTGTAGACGCGCACGACGGCGCCGGGGGGATCGACCGCGCCGGCGGTGCCGTGGATGAGGCCCGGCGCCTCCTGGAGCCCCGCTTGCTCGCTGGGGTCAGCGAACAGCTTGCCGGTGTCGAGGCGCGCATCGGCGGGCGGCTCGGGCTGGGGACGCAGCGCGCAACCCGCGGTGACCAGGGCAGCGAGGGCCAGGGCAGCGGGGCAGAGCGAGCGGATCCAGCGGGGCGTCTTCATCGTAACAAGAGAGCTTAGCAACTCGGGTGCCAGGGAGGGCAGGTCCTGACGATGGTCGATTTCAGCAGCCATGCTCACGCCTTGTCCCAGTGTGCCAGGGAGACTATCTCAATATGTCTCACGGTGTTGCTCTTCATCTCGTTCGGTGGGACACTCGTCCCGTGGACATCGTCCCAGGCACCACCCTCGTCGGTCGCTACCAGGTCGTTCGCGCCCTCGGCAGCGGCGCCATGGGCAACGCCTGGCTCGTCACCGACCTGCTGTGGCGCACCCAGCTCTCCCTCAAGACCATTCGCTCCGGCTCCCACGCCCACGCCCTCCGACGCGAGTTCGCCGTCCTCGCCTCCCTCGCCCACCCCTCCCTGCTTCGCGTCCACGACCTCGGCTGCCCCTGGCCCCAGGCCTCCGCGCCTCTGTGGTTCTACACCGCCGACTTCATCGACGGCGTCCCCCTGCTCCAGGCCGCCCGCGGCCAGCGCTGGCCCTTTCTCCGCTCCGCCGTGCTCCCGTGCCTGGAAGCCGTCCGCGTCCTTCACCGCGCCGGCATCCGCCACGGCGACATCAAGCCCTCCCATGTCCTCGTTCCAGGCGACGGACACGCCGTGCTCCTGGACTTTGGCTGCGCGGGTCCCTTGGTCCAACCCGCGCAAACGCACGTCTCCGGCACCCACGGGTTCCTCGCCCCGGAGCTGCTCGCCGGGCATGCCTCCGATCAGCGCGCCGATCTTTTCGCCCTGGGCGTCACGCTCGCCCGCACGGTCGAGGTCCTCGCCTCCCCGCCGCCCGTTGCCGTTCGCCGCCTGATCACCAGGCTCCGCGCACCGGATCCCGCCGACCGCCCCTCGGGCGTCGACGAGGTCCTCGAGGCGCTCGGCTCCGAGCCCGCGCGACTCTCCCCAGCGCTCGATTGCCTGGGACGCCTGGCCGGCCGCGATCGCGAGGTCGCCCAGGCCCGCGCCTGGGTCCGTCACCTCGCCGCCCGTACGAGCGCGCCCAGATTCCTGCATGTCACCGGCCCCCGCGGCGTGGGACGCACCCGCTTCCTGCAAGAGATCAAGTGGGATGCGGAGCAGTTGCTCACCGTGGTGGAGGCGCACCCCATGGCCCCGGGCTCCTTGCCCCGCGCCCTGCGCCTCGCCTTGCACGACGATCAGCTCACCATCGATCTTCCCTCCGTGCTCGACGCGGCCGACCGCCTCGAGAAGCACGACATGGCCTCGACCCTCCTGGTGCTCGACGACTTCGACGGGTTCACCGCCCAGGAGCGAGAGGTTCTGACCGGACTCGCGCGCTCGCTGCCGGCGTCGAGCCGTCTCGGTATTCTCTCCGCGGAGTGCACGGGAGCGCCCGTGGCGGACGACGGCGTGGAGGGCATTGCTCTGCTGCCTCTTGCGGAGGGAGACCTCGTTGCGTGGTTGTCTCCGCGGCTCGACGACTCTGCGATTCACGACCTGCACGCGCGCACCCTGGGATTTCCGAGCCGGGTAGCCGCGGTCCTGGGGATGCGTGCGAGTCTGCACCCCTCGTTGGCGGAGCGCCCGACGGCCCTGGCGCCCGAGCTGGCGCGCGCGCTCGCCGTGCTCGAGGCGATGGACGGCGTGGTTGCGGACACCGATGTCGAGGGGCTGTCTCTCGAGCGCGAGTCCCTGCAATCCCTTGCGGCGCAGGGGCTCATCGCGCGCGACGGATTCCTCTGGAAGCTCGGAGGGCACGGCGGCGCCGGCGAGGTCGAAGCGGCCGCGGGGGCCGAGGCGCTAGGTGCCAGTCGCGCCCAGGTGGCCTCGTATCTGATGGTGCAGGCGCGCCGCAGGGCGGAGGAGGAGCCTTCGCAGGCGTCCAGGACCTGCGCGCTCGCGGTGCGTCAATTCGCGCGCTCGGGCGACCAGGCTCGCGCGGCCGCCGAAGCGATGCAGCACGAGGCGTGGCATGCCCTCGCCCCGGCGGACTGGGCCAAGGCGCTGGGATTGCTCGCCGACGGGGGGGACCCGGCCATCAGCATGCAAGCGGCGCGCTGCGAGCTCGAGGCAGGGCAGACCCGGCAGGGCATCGAGAGGCTCGAGGAGCTTGCGCGCCGCAGCAAGGGCCGCATGAGGTCCGAGGCCAACCTGGAGGCCGGGCTCGGGCATGCACGCGCGGCGGAGCACACGCTGGCCATCGAGCGCTTCGCCGAGGTGCTGGCCGACGTCCCCGACGCCGCCCTGCGCGCCCGCGCCTGCGACGCCATGGCGCGCTCGTGCGTCCGGCTGGGGCGCTGCAAGGAGGCCGCGGAGTGGGCGGCCCAGGGGCTCGCGCTCGGTCCCGGCGCCTCGCTCGAAGCGGCCCTGCTGTGCTCGGCCGGAATCGCCTTCAGCTACCTCGGTGACGAGCGCGCCGCAGAGCAGCACCTGCGCGCAGCAGCCGACCGCCTCGGCCCGGACACCACACCAGCGGAGCGCGTGCGAATCCTCGGCAGCATGGGCGTCCACGCCTACCGCGCGGGCTCCCTGTCCGACGCCGCGCAGTGCCACCGCCAGGCCCTCGCTGTTGCGCGCGAGTACGCGCTGCACGCCTCCATCGCCACGGCAGCCCTGAACCTCGGCACCGTGTTGCACCAGCAAGGCGCCTTCCTCGAAGCCTCGGAGGCCTATCAGCAGGGCCTGCACCTTGCCGTCGCCCTCGCGCAGCACGGCACCCAAGCGTGGCTGCTCTACGACCTCGCCAAGCTCCAGGCTGACGTGGGTCAGCTCGATCGGGCCCGGCATACCGCAGAACGCTGTGCGGCAGTTGCATCCCGTATCCACAACGAGGTGGCTGCGGCCGCGGCCGACGCCGTCCTCGGTGAGCTCGACAGCCTGCAGGGCAATCCGCAGCGCGGGCTCGAGAGGCTGGCCCGGGCGCGGGATCTGTATGCCGCGCAAGACAGCAGGTGGGAGCAGCTCGAGCTCGAGCTTCAGCTGGCCGAGGTGCGCCTCGTGTTGGGCAATCCGCAAGAGGCAGCCCAGCGGGTCGCGGCCGCAACCGCGCTCATGGCGCACGATGACTCCGCGTCGCCCGACCTTCGCGTCCGATTCGCGATCGTGGAGGCGCGGCTGCAGCTCGCCGACGGACGCCCGGAGGATGCCTCGGTTGATCTCGAGTCCGCGCTAGGGACCGCGCGCGACGTCGGCCTCCGTGACGCGGAGGCCGAGGTGCATTCCCTGCTGGCGACTGCGTGGCAATTGCGGGGGGCGCCTGCCCTCGCCCGCGGGAGTCGCGACCGGGCCAGGGAGATCTGGGAGCGCCTGGCCGCGGCGTTTCCTCCTTCCGACCGCGAGGCCTTCTGGCGGCATCCCCGCCGTGCGAGCACGTCGCAGGACACGACCGTGGAGCCACACCGCGGGGAGTCCACGGCCGAGTCGCGCCTCCGCCTCCTTCTGCAGATCAACAAGCGGCTCAACTCTTCCCTTCAGTCCGAGGAGGTATTGCGGCGCGCCATGGATGCGGCGATCGATCTGACCGGCGCCGAGCGCGGCTTCCTGGTGCTTCGCTCGGAGTCCGGGGACCTCAGGGTCGCCGTGGCGCGCAACGTGGACCAGGAGCAGATTGCGCGCTCCCACCTCAAGTTCAGCCGATCCATCGCGGCGCGGGTGATCGAGACGCGTGAGCCCGTGGTCACCACGGACGCGCAATCCGACGAGCGGTTCCGGGGCGAGGAGTCGGTCCACGCCATGAGCCTGCAATCGGTCCTCTGCGTGCCCGTGGAGAGCCCGTCGGGCGTGCTCGGCGCGCTGTACCTCGATAACCGCTTCAGCCGCGGGCGCTTCCACAGCGACGATGCGGGGTTGCTGCTGGCCTTCGCGGACCAGGTGGCGATTGCGCTGACGAACGCGAGGCTGCACGCCGAGCTGGAGCGCCGCAACCAGCAGCTCGAGGAGGAGCGCAAGCGTGTGGAGGCGCTCGCTGCGGGGCAGTCCGTGCAGATCGATCGGTTGCAGGAGGAGGTGCGGCAGACACGGCGCGGCCTGGGTCGGCGCCACGAGTTCGGTCAGATCCTCGGGACGAGCGCGGCGATGCAGCGTGCGCTGGAGGTGCTGGACCGCGTGGTGGACACCCCCGTACCGGTGCTCATCGAAGGCGAGAGCGGGACGGGCAAGGAGCTGTTCGCGCGCGCGCTGCACGAGCACGGCGCCAGGCGGGATCGGCCGTTCGTGGCCATCAACTGCGGGGCCATGCCCGAGCTGCTGCTGGAATCCGAGCTGTTCGGCCACGAGCGCGGTGCGTTCACCGGCGCCGATCGCGCTCGCGAGGGCCTGATGGTGATGTGCCGGGGGGGAACGCTCTTCCTCGACGAGATCGGGGAGATGCCCGCCTCGATGCAGGTCAAGCTGCTGCGCGTGCTGCAGGAGCGAGAGGTGCGGCCGCTGGGGTCCTCGGCCAACGTGCCAGTCGACTTCCGCCTGGTGAGCGCCACCAACCGCAAGTTGCAGGAGGAGGTGCGGAGGGGGGCATTCAGAGAAGACCTCTACTATCGAATCAGCACGGTCCTGCTGCGCGTCCCTTCCCTGCGCGAGCGCCTCGAGGACCTGCCTGTCCTGTCGGACCACCTCCTCAACCGGGCGTGCGAGTCCGTGGGAAAGCCTGCGGCCAAGCTGTCGCGGGCTGCGCTGAAGAAGCTCGCAGCGCACACCTGGCCAGGCAACGTCAGGCAGCTCGAGAACGTGCTGGTCAACGCGGTCGTCATGAGCGACGGGGAGCGCATCGAGGCCGACGACCTCGACCTGCAGCCAGCCGAGGCGCCGCCCGACATGCGCGCCGGCCGCCGTGGATTCGAGCAAGAGCAGGTGCAGCACATCGTGGAGGTGCTGCGTGCGCACCGGTGGAACGTGACGCGGGCGCTTCCCGAGCTTGGCATTTCCCGGGCGACTTTGTACCGGCTCCTCAAGCGGCACGGCGTGGCGAGGAAGTGAAGGACTGCACCCATGTCCCTGCTCCGCGGCCGTCTCGAGCGGAACGGCGGACACCACGTCACAAAAAAAGATCGGCCGCGTCAGAGACGGCGCAACCGGCGCGAATACCCCTAGTGAACGCGCCGAATGCGACGAGGAGAATGCAAGATGTCCTATCGATCAGCCCTGCTCCGCCTATTGCCCCTGCTAGCCCTTGCCACGACTGCCTGCACCGCGGAGACTGGAGGGGAAGAAGACGAATCGATCGGTGAGATCTCATCCGAGTACACCACCGACACAGGAATGACGCCGACCAGTCTGACCATCAGCCTGGTCACAGCGACAGCGCCCATTCACAACAACTTCAACCGCTACGTCACCTTCACCGACCATGTGGGGCACGAGGTGCCCGTCGAGGTCGCCTTCACGCGCTCGTCCGCTCTTCACTACGCCGGCACGGTCACGCCGGCCGGGCTGACCGCGTTGCAGAGCCTGGTCGTGCAGAACAACCGCTCTCACTGGGACAGCATGAAGTTCGAGAACCGGGGTGGCACCACGGCCCTGGACATCGCCACGATGGAGATCTGGATCGAGTACGCCGGCCATGCCGGCCAGTGGGAGCCGGACATGATGATCGGCTACGCCGCCAACAAGGACCTGGCGGCGGGGACTGACTCCTTCGCCGTGTCCGGGCTCACGGGTCGTCGCATGTTCGCCGAAGATCACCTGGGGTGGTCGACGACCCAGTTCATGGCGGCTCCAAGCGCGCTCCGATACTTCATCTACGATCTCGGCAAGGGGGGAAGCGACAGCGACTTCCCTTCAGGAGGCAACCCGAAGTACGGCCTGGAACAGGACGCCTTGTGCAGCGAGACCGTGTCCTGGTACTACCACGAATACGGCGTTCGACTCGTCGACTCGCGCACGGCTGCGGTGTACGACTTCGAGGACGTCACCGGGCACGAGTCGCTCCACGACGCCTTCAAGAACTCCGGACGCCTCTACTGTTACCACTCGGGGCAGGCGACGTGGGTGTTGCGCGACCGCAACTACAACTGGGTCACGGACGCCCGGGGCAACTACGTGACCTATGCGAACCCCCAGCCTGGCGACTACCTCGACCGGCGCTCGACCTCGACCACGTCGGACAATGGCCACGCCATGATGATGATCGAGTGGACGCCGAGGACTGGAACCTCCGGTGGCGAGGCGACGGTCATCGACGGTCCGTTCCCCGTGGCGTTCCGGCAGGTGCCGGTGCATCACCTCGAGACCGAGCACGGCACCGACTTCTGTGTCGGGAGGATTCCGGCGAACGACTGAGTCCCCCCGCCCGCATTGCCGTCAAGGCCCCACCCGCTGCGCCGCCTGCTTCTCGTTCCACAGGTACCACTGGCGCAGCAGCATCTCCAAGGCCGCAGCCCTCCCCGGCTCCTCCTTCACGCGATTGACCCGCTCGTCCGGGTCCGCGCCGAGCGCGAACAGCGAGCGCGCCTCGCCCGATTCGTCACTTCGATCGATGACCAGCTTCCAGCCGCCGTCGCGCACGCCCACCCAGTGGTGCCCAAAGCGGTTGTTGAAGAACAGGGGGTAGCGCCCGTACTCGCGAAAGATGCTACGCGATTGTCCAATCTCGGCAGGCACGCCCGCGAGCTCGAGCAGCGATGCCCCGAGGTCCTTGGTCTGGAAGGGCCGCGCGTCCCTTCCGAGCCCTGAGAACAGCGTGGGGTGGAGAAACACGAGGGGCACACGGAGGGACTCCTCGTACAGATAGTTGCCGTGCCCGCCCTGGTCCCCGTGATGCTCGCCGAGCGCTTCGCCGTGGTCCCCCACCACGACAACCACCGTTCGCTCCTCCAGGCTTCGCGCCGCGAGCGCCTGCACCACCTCCCGGGCCAGGCGGTCGTTGGCGGCAATGGTGTTGTCGTAGCGGTCCAGGTCCCCGCGCTCGTCGAACGCACGCGCCTCCCCCTCGGGCAACCGATACGGATGGTGCGACCAGATCCCCCAGAGCACGGCGAAGAAGGGCCGGCCCTCCGGCGAGCGCTCGTCCAGGAACGACGCGAGCTTCGGGACGATGAGCCGGTCGTCCGGGGTCGCCTCCTCCTCCGGCGCCACGATGGAATCGAATCCCCTGTGCTCGAGAAACGCCCCTTGGTTGTCGAACTTCAGGCTCGAGTTGTAGACGAGCAAGGTGGCATACCCCGCGTCGCGGAAGCGGCTCGCCAGGTCGGGGCCCGGCACGTCCGCGTGCTTCCAGGACACCGCCTCCCACGTGGTTTCGGGGTACACACCCAGGAGAAACGACGTGAGCGCGCGGATGGTGCGCGGGTCGTGCGCGTAGAACGCATCGAGCACGAGGCTGCGCGACGCAACAGAGTCGAGGAAGGGTGTGGTCGGGCGTTGATAGCCATACAGGGACAGGTTGCCCGCTCGCACCGACTCCCAGAAGAACACGACCACGTTCAGGCGCATTGCCCTGGACCGGGCGATCACGTTCCCGTACCTGGCCGCCGGGACGCCCTGAAGGTCCACCGGGCACGAGGGGGGCACGTACGCCGACGACCCCCAGCTCGTTGCGAGGGGCGCGGGTCGGAGGAACGTGACCAGGGGCGCCCATGTGAGGTCTCTGGCCACGGAGCCCTGCGGCACGATCGTTCCTGCCATCGTGTAGATTCCGAGCACGGCCGCAAACGCGGCTTGCCGACCGGTTCCCCGGAGCCAGCCGACAGGCAGCTTTGCGGCGACCACGAGATAAGCAATCAGCGCCGCGGCGAGTCCGAGGCCGAGCGGACCGAGCGCAAACGAGGTGATGCTCGCGCGCATCACCTCCCAGTCCAGGAACGCGAGCAGCTCCCAGCGCAGCAGCGCCCCGCGGGCCACGCACGTGGCGGCGAGCAGAAGGGTCACAAGCGCCGTTGCGTGGGCAACCCAGGTCACCGGCACGGCCGCAGGCCGCAAGCGCAGCAGGGACACCGCCCACAGGCACCCGAGCAGGATCGTCAGCATCGCAGCCTCGTCGCGCGCCGCGAACAGCAGCGCCCAGCCCGAGGGAAGGCTGGCACCGGTTGCGTGCAGCGCGCTCCAGCAGACGGCCTTCGCGAGGACCAACGCTCCGCCCGCGACCACCACGGCCCGCACGGCACGGACCTCCACGGGGGTCACCTCGGACACGGTCGACTCCCGAAGAGAGCCGGCGTGAGGCGCACCGAGCCACCGGACGCGGCGGGGTCGATCTCCTCGAGGCTGGGCAGGCTGGTCATCGGCAAAACGCGCGGAGTCTACAACAAACCCGGCTCCGGCCCTTCTACAATCCGTGTTCTGCATTCCTGCTCCTAGTTCCTCGTTCTCCTCGCCCCGTAGCCCGCCCCAATCCATGGCTCGACCTCTCAGGAGCTCTGTGCTAGGGGGAGGCCGTTTCAATGCGCGACCGGGCCTCTGTCCGGATCCGTCGACGACGTTACTCCCGCTGCTGCCAGCTCTCTCTTTGATGAAAGGATTGCTCAATGTCCTATCGTGCTCTTGTCTCCACCACGACGCTCGGCTTCTACCCGGTCGCCGCCGCATGCTGCTTCCTGGCAGGGTGCGCGCTGCCAGCGTCGGACGAGGACACCTCGTCGTCCGAGCTCCTCGTGGGGCCCCCTCGACACCTGTTCGTCTCGACGCACGAGGACGACGACCTCCTGTTCTTCGCCCAGGATCTGGCCGACAGCATTCGCGCGGGAAATCGGGTCCGGACTGTCTTCGTGACCGGCGGTGACGCGTGCCTTGCGCGGTTGCCGGCGGACCGCGAGACAGGCATCAAGGCAGCTTACGCGAGAATCGCCACGGGCGTGGACGGCGACGCCGCCGCGTGGTCCTGTGCGAACGACGTCGTCATCGGGAGCAAGGCCCTGCAGCACTGCACCCTGATTGCGAATCCCGACGTGGACCTCGTGTTCATGCGTCTGCAGGACTGCGCCCCGAAGCTCACCGACCTCTGGTCGGGCGCGGCGACGAGCGTGCCTGTCGTCTCCCCCACGAGCCACACCCTGTCTGGAGTCGCGTACAGCCGGGCTCAGTTGCTGAGCACCCTTGCGACGTTGATATCCGGCTTCGCACCCAATCGAATGCATACGCAAGACCCGAATGCGTGGGTCTACGGCTCGGACCACCAGGAGCACGTGGCCGCCATGCGCTTCGTCTGGGCGGCGCGCCAGAGCATCGCGACCTCGTTCGAGTACCAGTTCTTTCGCGCGTACAACACCAAAGACGAACGGGTGAACGTGGCTGCAGCCGAGCAGGCGGACACCTGGTCCAACCTGCTTTCGTACTGCGGACCGAGCCATGAGGGCTGCGACATCGG
>CAYMUE010000183.1:0-12775 GCA_964393505.1 uncultured Polyangiaceae bacterium | reverse complement strand
GACCCGCGGCTTAGAAGGCCGCTGCTCTATCCGACTGAGCTACGGGCGCATGCGCATCTTGCGCGCCGAACGGTATGACGCGAGCCATCCCCCGGTGTCAAGGACGGCTCACGCTCGTGAACCAGGAAAGGCCGTGTCAGGTCCCGCATCCGTCGTCGGCCGGGCAACCGGTGGACGCGCCGCCGTTCGACACCTTCAGCTTGTACGGCTTGCAGGTGGGCGTGGCCCCGGTCTTTCGGAAGACCTTGAGCCGGTACTTCGCCGTCGAGTCGGCGTTGGCCGCGCCGGTGGAGGTGTTGCTGTTCGCGCACCAGTCATACGAGGTGAGCTCCGACTTCGCCTTGGTGAGATCGCACGAATCCTCAGTGCCAGCACTGCGGATCAGCTCGAACTGGTACTCGTCTGCAGGGTTGCCGTCGGGCGACTGGAACTCGACCTTCACCCAGAACGAGTTGTTCACGGGCGTCTCGTTCTGGTCCGTGGCGGTGATCGCGTACCAGTCGACATCGGCATCGGAGGACAGCGTGCCCTGGATCACCTTCGGCTGGCTGCCGACATCCACGATGCTCCCCTGGTCCGTCGCCGTCGCGCAGGAGTCGTTCTTCGCGACCTTCTGGTCGTCGGCGTCGATCGGGCAGTTGCACCCATCGGTCTGCGGCGTGCTCGGAGGATACTTGGTCCAGCCCGGCTCGCAGCCGCTCAGCTCGCAGCTTCCCATGACGCACGAGAAGCCGGAGTGCGGAGGAGCGAGGCCGCCCGCACAGAGCTGGTTGCCGGTGATGCCGGGCTCGTCCATGTCGACGAAGCCGTTGCAGTTGTTGTCCTTCTGGTCGCAGATCTCCTTCTGCGCCTGGACCGCATCGCATCCCTGCCAGCTGCCCGACTTGCACGTCTCGGTGCCGGCGCACGTACCGTACTGGTTGGAGTCGAAGCAGGTGCGCACGACGCCTTCGCGCGCCGCGGTGCAAGGGCAGGTACCACCGCCCGTGGGGACGCATGCCTTGCCCGACTTCGAGGCGGAACCTCCCGCCCCCGCGAAGGATGCGTCGGATGCCGAAGCATCGTCGGAGGCGTCGGGATCCGGCGCCGCACCGGCAGCGCCGGCGGTGCCTGCGTCCTGGCCCCAGGAGGACAACACCACGCACTCGTACTCAGCCGAAGGACAAGCGGCCGACGCGCAGTCCAGCGCGCAGAACTGATCGCCCAGCGGGGAGGTCACGCACTTGTAGCCCGAGGCGCAGTCGGTGTCCTTCGTGCAGATTCCGCACTGGGTCGAACCCTGGACGACATCGCTCGCCGCGTCATTGCCCGCCGCTCCCGACGCGCCGGCCTTTCCGGCACCGCCCGCGGACGCATCCGATCCCGCCGTGCCGCCGGAGCCGCCTTCGGAAGCGGCATCGAGCGTGTGCCCTCCCGTTCCGGGAACGGGACCGGCCACCTCGCCGCCGTCGTCACCGCCGCACGCGACGATCGCGATCGCGCCCGATGCGAGGGTCAAGCAGACCAGAACCCCGTGATGCAACGACGAAGGGAAGCGCATGGCACCGTCTCCTGGACAAGCGTGGGCTTCTTCAGGTTAGGCCCAGAGGCCGCATGGGGTCAAACCCGCAGACGGCCTCAGTGGACAGCGGACAGGTGATCGAGCGCGGCGCCGCAGACGGCGCCTGCGAGGAAGACCGCGACGGCCGAGGCGAGCGCCAGGCGCGCGGCGGCTCGCGAGATGGACTCGAGGCGGGCGCAGCGAAGGGCATCGGAGACGCGATGTGCGTGCCGATGGGAGGCGAGAGCGACCCAGGTAAGGGCGACGCAGAGCAAGGCGAGCAACTGCTTTGCGACGAGCCATCGATCGATGCCGGGCGAATGAGCCAGGACGACCGTCTCAAGGTAGCGCAGGTAGCCGTGGCGCTGCAGCCCCCCGACAGCGATTGCAGCGATCTGGAGCAGGGCGGCGAACGCGAGGGCAGAACCACAGGACTCCCGTTCGCCGCGGCAGTCGAGCCAGACCGCGAGGGCGAGCAGCGCGAGCAGAGCGGCCCCGAGGCTGCCGTGAACCGGGCCGGTGATCGCGAACCAGGACGGGGTCATGTGTTTTCGGGCGGGGGCTTCGTCTTGCTCGGGGGGATGAGGGCCGCGGCGACGGCGGCGAGCACGCTCCCGAGCACCGCAGCGACCCACATGAGCTGGATCGCGCTGCCCATGGAAGAGCAGTTGGCGCCGGGGCCGACGCGGACGGCGAGGACGCCGTCGGGCCACGGAACTTCGCGGGGTTCGCGGGTGGGGTTCATAGACCGAAGCCCTCCATCAAACCGGGGCTGCCTGTCATGCTGAGCCAGGCCAGCGCGATCACGGCCGCAGCGCCGAGCAGCGCGACGCCCGCCTGGGCGAGGCGCGCGGGGAACGCGAGGCGGCACGCGCGCACGAGGATCAGGAGCGGGATCAACCCGGGTCCGAGGATGAGGAATGGCTGCATGCCGTGCTTCTCGTTGAACCAGGCGAAGGTCGCGCCCCCCACGCCCACCAGCAGCGGCCACGCCAGCAGGCGGAGCACCGGGAAAGCCTTGCGCAGTCCGGATCGACCGCGCGACGAAGCGAGCCGCACGAAAGCGTACGCGCCCAGCGACGCGAGAGCCACCAGCAGCGTGAACGACACGCGCGTCAGGGTCATGCGTCGGTACAGCTTCAAGGTCTTGTCGCGCACGACTGGCGCGTGTTCACCCCAACGCAGCGCAGCCGCCTTCGCCGCCGACCACTCGCCGCGCTCGACGTGCAGATCGATCGTAGCACGAATCGCCATCACTCGCTCCCCTTTGGGCGAGGACTCGTCTTCGACCACGCGCCGGTACGCATCGACCGCGAGGGCGACGTCGCGCAGGTTGCGCGAAGCCGCATCTCCGACCGCGAGACGGGCCTCGGCACGCACCAGTCCGGGGGGGAATCCTTCCGACGCGACCAGCAGGTCGCGCACTCGCGCCGCATCGCTCGCGGCGGCCGGATCCCTGCGGTATCGCTCGAAGACCGCGAGCGGAGCGAAGTCCCCCTCGGAGCGTCGCTCGAACCATCGCGCCCGCACCATCGCACCCGGGGAAGAGGGCGCCGAAGGGTCGGCTTCCGCGGATTCACGGTACAGCTTCATGGCCTCGGCGAAACGCATCTCCGACTCCGCAGCGCGTGCTCTCTCGAACGCCTGGTCGGCTCGCGCCCTCGCTGCCGGGTCCGCCGGCGCGGCGTGGGCTGTCGCCATCCACGACAGCCATGCGAGCATCGCGATCAGCACTATTGACAACCACCGCATGGGCAGGAGCATACCTCACCATCATGACCAGGGGTCACCTCATCCTTCGCGCCGCGAGCGCCGCGTTCCGTTGCTCGATCCCCGTCTCGTGCATCGTGCTCTCCGGCTGCGCGAAGTCCTGCAAGGAGGATCGCCCCTACGTGCCCTACGGCATCGACGCAGCCTCCCCCGCAGCGCCCGCGACGGCCCAACCGTCCGCCGACTCGTCGGCCGCGCCGCCCGCCGCGTCGTTCGCGGCCGTGCCTGCGGAGCGCGCTCAGGCTGCGACGGTCCTCACGCTCGACGGAGCGACTCTCGCGGCACCGCAGGGCAAGGTGCTGCACGCCTACTCCCGCGCGGACTGGAACGCCGACGGCAAGGACGACGTCGTTGCCTGGACGCAAGATCCCCAGGGCGCGCAGGGCGCCCTCGTATGGTACGCGCGGCAGGAGAAGGGCTTCGGCCCTGCCGCGACGCTCCTGGTCCCACCCGCGACGTGGGCGCCCGCAGACGGATGCCGCACCGAGGCGGAGCTGTGGCGCATCGGACTGCGGACCGCATGGTTGAGGCTCTCGGTCGCCTGCGCCGACGCGGGCCCGCCCCAATCACGCCCCCAGTGGGCCGCCGTGATCGCACCGGCAAGACAGCCGGCCGTTCGCGTCGAGGTCTCGATCAAGCCGGGACTCGTCGGCGAAGACCTGACGTTGAACGCCGATGCATCCGATCGCGACGGCGATGGTGTGGATGACGTCGCGCTGACCATGAGCCTGGCCGGGGAGCCTTCACCGCTCGAAGCCATCGGACAGCCGGTCGCCGCCGAGCTGCGTTGGTTCGATCGACCCGCCGGGCTGTCGCGCGACCCGCACGAGCCCGAGGCCTCGCTGCGCGCGCAAGCCGCGCGCATCTCGAAGGTTTCGCGCAAGAAGGGTGCGCTCGACGAGGTCGCGTCCTCGGCGCGACGACTCCGGCGGCTGCAGGCGCTGCTGTGCGACGAGGGGAAGCGGGTCGAGATCAAGGGAGAGGACCTGTCGTGCAGCAGCTCGCAGGCGCTACAGGAGGCGGAGCTGGCGGAGCTCGACGCGGCCTTGAAGATCCCCGAGGCCGCGCGAGCGATCGCGGTGCTCTTGAGAATGGAACGTCCGGGGGCGGCCTTCGATCCCAAGCGCCTCGCCGACGCCAGAAGCCGATACGAAAAGGCGTTCGGCACGGTGCGCGTCGCGGTGCGCGAGGCACCGGGGGTCCCGATGCTGGGTCCTGCCACGACGCCCTCGTGGGGCGCGCTGACCTTCCTCGCTGACGGCACGTTGTTCGTGCGCGAGAACGCCGGAACGATGAGCGTGGAGGCCGAGAGCCTCGCGGGGAAACCGTCGCAAACGGGTCCCTCCGGCGGCCCATGGCTCGTTCCACTCGCGGCGCCTGCGGGCAAGTGGATGCTGGAAGCGGTGGTGGACGGATGCGACGGGGCGCCATTGCGCGCGAGGATGCACTCCTCGGAGGGGACGACGGCGGAAGTTCCGCTGCCCATCGCGTCGGAGCCGCGGAGCTTCTGTGGCAACGGCAGAAGCCCGGTCCCGGTGATCCCGCTGGGGTGGACCGAACGGGGCCTCGAAGCCCTGATCGCAGGCAGCAGCGTGCGCATCACTGCGGAGCCACCCAAGGCATCGCTGACCCCGACCTCCGCCATGGGGCCGGTGGCGAGCGGGGCGGCGCGCTCCCAGGACGGCAGATGGATCGTAGTGCCGGTCGGCTTCGGGCTCGCGTTTGCGGGCCCGAACGGCAAGGGAGCGCTGTGGACGCACGAGCGTTTGCAGGGCGCGTCGGCGAAGCTACGCGACTGCACGGTGGCGGACAACATGACCGTAGCGGCCTGCGTCGAGGGAAGTCGCGTGTTGTGGATGAAGCCGGAACGCGCCGGGGACGGCGGGTGAGATGCCCGGAGGCGGGTGGCTAGCGCCGACGGCGTCGCTTACGCGAGAGCGGCGGCACGACCACCGAGACATCGGAGCGGTCGGCGAGGGCGAGGCGCAGGACCGCGTTGACCGCGGTGAGCTTCTCGTCGGGATCGAGCAGTTCGAAGTCCTCGACCATCCTGCGGACGGCCGCGATCATCTGCTCACGGTTGAGAGCGGCGACTTGAGGTTCGCTTTCCATGGCCGCCGATGTCGTAGCACGAAACCCGTCCGCCACAAGAGCCCGGAATGAGGGAGCCCGTCGCCGCATCGAATCTTCACGCAGCCATGCGATCCTCCATCCTTGCCGCGGCGATCGTGAGCACGACGTGCGCGGATGCACGGGCCACCCCTTCCCCGAACCCGCCGGGTTCCGAGCCGCCCGGAAGCGTGATGGTGCTGGCCACGCGGCCCGAAGACACGACGTGCGAGCCGGGCTGCCCCCACGTGCACGTCGGAACCTGGCGACGTTCCTGGAGCCCGTCGCAGGTGGACACCGGCATCGGCGGCCTGCGGCTCTCCGGTGTTCGCGTGCGAGGCTCGGATGCCGATACCGAAGGGACCCCTTTCGGGGTCCAGCTCGCCGGACAGAACCAGGCCTACGGAGCGTGGGGCTACTACGACTACCGGACCCAGAGCTTCGTCTGGATCGGCGGCGGAAGAGCCGGCTTCGAGGGAGGAATCGGCGCGGACGTCGCCGCGGGGATGAGGACTCGAATCGACGACGGCCTTGCGGCGTTCGTCCGATTGGGCGCGAAGGGATGGCTGTTCGGCAACGACTGGCTCTACAGCTCGCTGCTCGAGGTGCCGCAGGTGCAGCTCGGTTGGCAGTGGCTTCACAGCGGCAAGGTCGTCGAGCTCGCCGCACGCACCGGACCCGTGCTCGCCGGCAGGTACAACACCGGACACGATGCCATGCGCAAGCTCGGGGACTCGTTCGAGCTGGGGGGCCATGCTGCCGTGCACGTCGAGCCGGCTCACGTCGAGATCGCCTGGGCCCGCGTCTTCGCGTCCAGCCCCGGTGGCGCAGTGGATATCGTGCAGGGGTCGCTCTGCGGTCAAGTGGCGATGCTCGCGCTGTGCCTCGACGGCAGCTACTTCCACGGCGAGCAGTCGCACAGCGGTGTCAGGACCGTGATCGGGCCCGCAGAGGCGTTCTACGGAGGACTGACCCTGGGCTTCGGTCGAGGCGTGATCCCCCGGGAGCTGCAGCAGCCGGAGCGCGAGCCGCGTCGGAGGGGCGGAGCGAAACCGTAGAAAGACGATCGACAGGGCTTGCGTCACACTCCGCGGGGGGACGACGATGAAGTCGATGTGACCCCCCGTTACCGCACCTGGACGTGGATCGTGCTCGCGGCCCTCATCGGCGGCTGCACGTCGGCACCGCAGGAGAGTCGCAAGACCCGCACGCCCCATCGAAGGCAGCCCACGGCTGCGATGACTTCGCAGGCCCCGATGCCCATGGCGGCATCGGCGACAACCGATCCGGCGCGCGTCGATGCGCCGTCGGATCGCCCCGCAGACTACGATCTCGCTGCGGACCGGGAGCGCATTCGGGAGAAGGTGGCGCGAGACCTGGGAGCGCGCAGTCGAGTGGTGTTGGTGGCCGAGCAGTACGTGGTCGGGGCGCCGGCGGGAGCGGGGGCCGTGGAGGCCGCTGCCCCGTTCATGGACTCGGTGCTGGCTGCGTTGCACAACGGTCGCTTTCGAGCGCGGCCACCGCGTGCGCTCGCGGTGTACCTGTTCCCCGAGGCGGGCTCCTACGAGGCATTCTGTCGCGCGCGGTTTGCAGGCCCCTGCATGTCGCGATTCGGGTTCTTCAGCCCGGCGGAGGGGGCCCTCGTCATGAACATCGGGCTCGGCATCGGCACGCTGTCCCACGAGCTGGTCCACCCGATCCTGGCAGCCGACTTCCCGCAAGCCCCCACCTGGATCAACGAGGGAATCGCATCGCTGTACGAGGCCCCGGTCCTGCCCCGCCGCGGCGAGATCCACGGACGCAAGAACTGGCGGCATCCGCGGCTCGTTGCCGCCCTGTCGTCACAGTCCGAGCGAGAGGAGGCAGCGCTGCACAATCTGTTCGGTCTGTCGGACGAGGCGTTCCGCGGCCCCAAGGAGGACCTGCACTACGCGATGGCACGCTACGCATGCCAATGGCTCGACGATCACGGAAAGCTCTGGGAGTTCTACCAGGAGTGGCGCGACGGACACGCCGACGACAGGACCGGCGAGCAGGCTTTTGCGCGCGCGGTCGGGCGTTCGCCCGAGGAGGCGAATCACGACTGGACCCGTTGGGTCCTGTCCCTCTGACCGAGCGAAGGAATCTGCAGCGCTCAGGGGACGGCGAGCACGGGCTCTCGGGCAAGGGTCACGCCGAACTTCGAACGCACGCCTTCGACGATCTCCGCCTCGAGCGCGAGCAGAGCGCGGGCGGTCGCTCCTCGATTGACGAGCGCCAGCGCGTGCTTCGTCGAGATGCCCGCGCCGTCGCGCGTGTAGCCCTTCGCGAATCCCGCGCGCTCGATCAGCCACGCCGCGGCGACCTTCCGCTTCCCGTCTCCCGCCGGGAACACGGGCGGAGCTCCTGGCAGCTCGGGCATGCCCTGGAGCTTCCCCTGCAGCTCCTCCCACTGCGACTCGTCGAGCACCGGGTTGGTGAACCAGGAGCCCGCACACCGTGATTCGGGTTCCGAAGCATCGTAGACCATCCCCTTGCTCCGCCGCAGCGCGACCACGGTGTCTCTCACGCGGCGCACGGGAGCCGCGGCGCCGGGCTCCAGCTCCAGCGCGCGCGCGAGCTCGGCGTAGCGAACCGGCGCCGATCGCCCGTCCAGGCCGAGCTCGAGCTCGATCGACGTGACCACGTACCGCCCGTGAGAGCGCTTGAACATGCTGCTGCGATACGACAGCTCGCACGCCTCGCGCGGGAGCACGACGAAGGCGCCGGCCTCGCGGTCGAAGGCCCGCACCGACACGAGCACGTCGCCGACCTCGCGGCCGTAGGCGCCGACGTTCTGGATGGGGGTCGAGCCTGCGTGGCCCGGGATCCCGGCGAGACACTCGACGCCGCTCCACCCCTCCTCCGCACACCTCTCCACCACGCGGTCCCACTCCTCCCCTGCCCCCACCTTCAGCCGGACGCGCCCGTCTTGCCGCGTCACGTGCACACCGGCAATCGCCACGCGCAGCACCGTGCCAGGCCACCCTTCGTCGGGCACCAGCAGATTGCTTCCGCCGCCGAGCACGAGCAACGGCTCGCCATGGGCCGAGACATCGGCGACGATCTCGACCACCTCGCTCTCGGCCGTCGCTTCGATCACTCGCGCAGCAGGACCGCCGACGCCGAGCGTCGTCAGGGGAGCAAGAAGCACGTTGTAGTCGGTGTGCATGGGAGTGGGGGACCAGGAATCAGGGTTGATGGGTAACGGACAAGGGGAGAGGGGCAACGGACAGGGAGTCCGAGCGGCCGCGGAAAACGGAGTGTCGAGCCTACGGCTCGACGGCGACGTCGTTGGGGATGGCGCCGTTGCCGCTGCCGAAGGACAGCTCGGTCGACTTCTCGATCCCTGACGCAGTGAACCGAAGCGCATGGATGGACGTGACGGAGGTGACGAGCACGAGGCCCTTGTTCTTCCCGCGCTCGACCATGCTGACGTAGCTCGCGAGCCCGATGCCCGTGAGGGTCCCGCCGACCGAGAGCTCGCCTCCGGCGCCGGCGTTCATCCAGTGGACCTTGTTGCCCGAGAACGTCGAGACGAGCAGCTTGGTGCCATCCGGAGACCAGAGCACACCGGTCGGCTCGGTGACGTTGGGCAGTGTGAAGGCGAGGGTCGGCACCGGCTTGGCCCCGGAAGTGTCGAGCTCGATCGTGGCTACCGTCTCCGCGAGCGAAGAGAAGGGCGACGAGTTCGGGACCGCGAGGTACTTGCCGTCGGGGCTGAGCGACACCGTGTAGGAATCGGTCCAGTCCGAGAACAGGTCGTAGTCGTCCACGACCGTCTCCGTCTCGAGATCGATCAGCGCCGAGTCGAGAGGATCCTTGTTGCCCATGACGAAGGCGTACTTGCCGCCGGGCAGAGGCTGCACGTTGTGAGGCAGCGGCATGTCGATCTTCTTCTTGTACGTGGCGGTGCAGCCCGGAATCACGTCGATCACGTGCACGCCGCCCGTGCTCATGTCGAAGTCGGGCACGTAGGCCTTCGTGCCGTCGAGCGAGAAGGAGACCTCGATCGGATTGGTGCCGGAGAACTCCGCCAGCTCGGTGACGATGGACACGTTGCCTGCAGCGTCGTTGCGGAGCACCACCACACGCTGCATCCCCGCGCCGGGGTTGTGTGAGTTGGAGACGATCACGAACGCCAGGCGTCCATCGGGGGCGAAGCGCACACGCGTGGGACAATCGCCGACGTCGAGAGTCTCGCCGGTGTCGGTGAGAGCACCGTCGGCATCCATGCGCACGACGCGCACCAGCCTGCCGCACGTGGCGCCGTCGGGCCCGTAGGGGTGGGCCACCAGGACGGTGCGCGCACCATCGGGAGGCGTCTGGGGATCGACCACGCACGCCGCAGCGTCGGACCCCGCCTCGGGCCCCGCCTCGGTGGCGGCTTCGATCGCTGTGTCGCCCGAGACGTCAGCAGCGGCGTCCGGTCCGGTCTCCGCGGTGTCCGCGACTGCATCCTCCGGAGCTGCGTCCGGAGCGCCATCGAGAGGGGTAACGACATCCGCGGCCGCATCCTGCGCGGGAACCTGGGTTTCGGGCGACGAGCGGTCGGAGTCGTCGCTGCAGGCGGGGAGCACCGCGAGGAGAGAAGCAAGGGGGAGCAGGAAGCGTGCGTTCACGGGAAGACCTCTCGTGGAAGAGCGAGGACGGGACGGTAGCAAAGGGGGGACGAGGGGACAACGCGGCGTGCGGGCCCGAATCGCAACGGAGCTCAGAGGGCCGGGCGAAGCCCCGAGCGGAATGGTGCGCGGAGTCTCCGCCACTTCATCCACCCGTCCTTCGCAGCCTGGTACGCGCTCGGATCGGGAAGCGGGTATCCGCTGGGGTTCTCCCACGCATCGGGCTGGCCGAACAGATACGGGTTGTACGGCTCGTAGCCCTCGAACCTGGGCGGCAAAACGTCATTGATGCACGACAAGTCGAGGGGAGCATTCGGCTTCTGCAGGAACTGATCGCGGATCATCGTGGCGCAGTCGACCTGGAAGTCCGGGTCGGTCCAGGTCTGCTGATACACGCAGTGGCCCGCATGATCGAAGGGCAGGAACACCTGGTACGGAGCCACGAAGTGCGCCTCCACCGCGACCGCCTTGGCGATGGGAGTCGCCGGGTCGAGCGCGCCGTTCGTCATCAGCATCGGCATCGTCGGCTGCGGCCACACCTCGTCGTACGGCTGGGGATCGTAGCGAGGCCAGCTCATCGCGGCAGATGCCAGGAGCGAGACGTTGCCGGCGACGAAGGCGGAATCGAACTTGGCCTGCAGCTCTTGCGGGGAGGGCGACGGGAAGGTCCAGAGCTCGGAGGTGGCGACGTGGTAGTAGAGCCCGTCGGAGAAGGCCGCAGGGTCTCCGCCGCCCCACATCTCGGAGAGCGCACTGTAGAAGGCGGTCAGGGCCTGCTGGTCAGCGGCGCTGCAACGACGCAGGCGATAGGTGATCGCGGGCAGGTAGTCGAGGAGCGGACGCGAGTACATCATCGAGCCGAAGACGGCCTTGAGCATTGCGCCGGAGAAGCCGAGGTTGGAACAGTGCCCCTGGTCGAGCGCGAGCTCGAGCTTCCCCAACTCGGCCCAGGGATCCGGCCCGAGCTTCGAGCTGCAGAATGCATCGTCGCGACAGGCGTCGAACAGCGTCTTGCTCACCGCGTTCATGTGGTCGTCGAAGTCCACGAACGTGAACCCCGGCGGCGCGATGCCGTCGAGCATGACGCCGTCAGCCTGCGACGGGTAGAGCTGCAGGTAGCGGCTCACGTGATAGGCGCCGTAGGAGCCGCCGTAGATGAAGAGCTGCTGGCCGGGCAGACGTGTGAGATCCGCGAGGCGCCCGAGATCGCGCGCGGCCTCGGTCGTCGAGAAGAACGCAAGGCGGCTGCCCCAGACCTGCTCGATGTTGTTGCCGCACCCCTCGACGCGCTCGGGTGTGTCGAGGCCGTCGACTTCCTGGGGACAGGTCAGACGTTCCGAGCGACCGGTTCCGCGGTGATCGGCGGCGTACATGTCGAGGTCAGGATGGGCCTGGGCCGTCAGGTCCATCCAGGGAGGGAAGTCGTAGGTGGCCGCTCCACCAGGCCCGCCTTGTACGAACCACATCTGACCTCGAGCGGGCTGCACGGATGCGCGGAGGCGCTTGACGAACACGCCGATGTGCTCTCCCCCGGGAAGTTGCGGGTCGAGAGGCATCGGCACGTACGCGCACTCGGCACGCTGGTCGTACTCGCCCTCGTACAGCGAGCACACGCTCCACGCGACGCCACCGTCCGGAAGCGGGCCGGTCTCGGCGACGTCCGGGACAGGACCGTCCTGCGTGCTGCCGTCGGGGCCGCTCGAATCCGCGATCCCATCGGCACCCGAATCATTTGGGACAGCCTGGGGCGCCTCTTCCAGGAAGGGAGGCTCGTCGTAGAGGGAGGTCATCCCTCCGCAGGCGACGAGGGACGCGGTCGCAGCAGCAAGCAAGCCGGTTCGCATGCCGGCGGAGGCTAGCAGATGCGTGATGGGCTGGGAGGGCGATGTCGCGTGAGAAAGAGCGCGGGCCGCGGGGCTCCGGCTGGGCTCAATGGACGCCGGCGAAGCGGTTCTGCTTGACCTCGTCACCGGTGAGCGCGCGCGAATAGATCGCCACCAAGTGGACCTCACCGGCCCACGGACGAGGATCCCCGAACTCGTTGCCGATTCCGAACTTGTAGGCCCCGTCCCAGTTGTCGAACGTGCCGGTGGTCTTCGCGGAGTTCGGGGTCTTGATGGCCCCGTCCACGTAGATGGTGACCTCTTCGGTGACGTTGCTGCGCGTGAACACCACGTGCTGCAGCTTGTTGGCGTCGACGACGTTGTTGTTGGTCGTGGTGGCCGGGAGGCCGTTGAGCGTGGCGTCGGAGCTGCGGAGCCGGACTTCGAAGGTGCTGTCGATCTGCCCGAGGGTGAAGTTGCGGAGCAGCGTGTCGCCCGAGAGGGTGACGATGCGCGCGGGCCCGTCCTGGGTGACGTTGGCCGGGATGAGCCATGCCTCGATGGTGATCTCGTCGGACGCCTTGCACGCGTCGATGATCTTGGTGGCGGGTCCTGCGGTCGCGACCTGGGCGGTGCCGCCGAAGGCGAGGCCGCCGCCTACCCAATGCACGGGGGGCGTGGCGTCGGGGAGGGTCCAGGAGAGATCGAGGGCGGGCTGGACCCCCGAGGTATCGTGGGCGACGGTGCCGGTGTTCTCCTCGAAGTCGTAGAGGGCGACGAGGTTGGCGGTCACGCGTTGGATGCCGGCCGATCCACCGGAGCCGCCGGTTCCTGCCGCACCCCCGGTGCCCGCAGCACCGCTCGCGCCCGCGGCTCCCCCGGTGCCCGCAGCA
>CAYMUE010000182.1:10714-12924 GCA_964393505.1 uncultured Polyangiaceae bacterium | reverse complement strand
GGCGAGATCGAGGAGACGTTGGAGCATGAGCTGCAACACCACCTCGGGTATCTGGCTGGACACGATCCCGAGGACGAACGCGAGCTCGAGCAGATCGCCGAGGAGCAGGGACGGATGGTGGGCAAGTCCGAGTCGGCGCGTCGGGCTGCGCGCGCCGTGGGCGGCGACTTCCTCGAGTTCCTGCGCCGCACCTGGCCCCTGTGGGTGCTGGTCGCTGCGGTGACCATCGCGGCGGCCCTCGCATCACGCTGACGCGCACGAGACCCATTTCGCACGCATGCGATGCCCGGTATCATGATCCGACGTCCGATCGGACGGACCGCGGCGTCTTCATCGTCGCGCTGTGCTGGGAGGTTTCGCATGCGTACTTTTGAAAGCTTCAAGTGGATCGCTTTGGTCGCCATGACGGGAATTGGCGGGCTCGCCTGTGCGAAGGAAGCGCAGCCCCTCGACTCCGAACCCACGGGATCGGCCGAGCAGGCCATTCTCTCCTGCTCCATGAACACGGTCGGCATGCCGTGCGACCTGCCCGCCCCCGGCTTCAACGACTGCGGCGGCGTGTGCTGGGTCAACACTCAGGGCAACGCTGCCTGCGTGGCGCTCACCGAACCGTCCCTGCCTCCGGAGCTCAAGGACAACGAGGGCAAGCCGTGCCAAGGGAACACCGGCAGTCAGATGTGCAGCAAGCGCTGCCAGAGCGGCTCGTGCGTGAGCCAGAAGGCGGTCGACGGGACCGCGTGCATGTCCGGGATCAACCCAGGCAACCAGAATACCTGCGGGCAGTTCTGCCAGAACGGCTCGTGCATCACCAACCCCACCCCGTGCGACTACGGGCGCACCCCTCCCGGCACCGACAACTGCATCTTCTTCACCTGTGATCCCCGCAAGGTCTCCACCTGCGTGAAGGTCCCGCTGGCCCAGGACACTTCGTGCTCCGATGGTAACGCGTGCACCGGCACCCCGGCCGAGAAGTGTGATGCCAAGGGCGCGTGCGTTCCCGGCGCCCCCAAGAACTGCTCGGACAACAACACCTGCACCACCGACACCTGCGACACCATCACGGGGACCTGCGGCCACGCCGCGCTCGCCGATGGAACGGACTGCGATGACAAGAACGCCTGCACGCTGACCGACCAGTGCAAGGCCGGCAACTGCGCCGGTGCCGATCCCGTGGTGTGCGGCGCCCTCGATCAGTGCCACAACGCCGGAACCTGCAACCCGGCCGACGGCCTCTGCTCCAATCCTGCCAAACCCGACGACACGCCGTGCGACGACAAGGACCTGTGCACGAAGACGGACGCGTGTCAGGCCGGCAACTGTACGGGCGAAGATCCGGTCGTCTGCTCCGCGCTCGATGCCTGCCATGTCGCGGGCACTTGCGACAAGACGACCGGGCAGTGTTCCGATCCTTTGGCTCCCGACGGCACCACCTGCAGCGATGCGAACCTTTGCACCCAGACCGACAGCTGCGTGAGCGGCACCTGCACGGGCGCCAACCCCGTCGTCTGCGTGCCCTCCACCCCCTGCATGAACTCCGTTTGCGACGCACTCACCGGCACCTGCGGCGAGCTGCCGAAGGCCAACGGCGACCCCTGCGACGACGGCAACCCCTGCACGACTGCCGATGCCTGCAATGCAGGCGCCTGCGCCGGAGCGCCCGTCGTCTGCGCCGCTCCCGACGCCTGCCATCTTGCCGGCGTCTGCAACACGTCCAACGGCACGTGCGACTACGCGCCCGCAGCCGATGGAACCGGCTGCAATGATGGCAACGCATGCTCGCAGACCGATACCTGCGTGGCCGGTGCGTGCGTCGGATCGAACCCCGTCTCGTGCACTGCGCTCGACCAGTGCCACGACGTCGGCACGTGCGAGTCCAGCACGGGCACCTGCACCCATCCCGCAAAGGCCGATGGAACAGCGTGCTCCGCGGACAGCGATCCGTGCACCGTCGACACCTGCGTGGCAGGCGCTTGCGTCGTCGCCCCCAAGGTCTGCGTTCCCTCCAATGAATGCGTGACCTCCGCGTGCGAGGCCGCGTCCGGAGACTGTGTCGAGACCCACAAGGCCGACGGCACTCTGTGCGCGAGCGACACCGGAACGTGTACGGCCGGCGAGTGCGTCGTGCCCGATGGCGGCGCAGGCGGAGCAGCCGGTGAAGGTGGCGCCGCGGGTGCCGCAGGTGAAGCCGGTGCCGCAGGTGAAGCCGGTGC
>CAYMUE010000182.1:0-10614 GCA_964393505.1 uncultured Polyangiaceae bacterium | reverse complement strand
AAGGTGGCGCCGCGGGTGCCGCAGGTGAAGCCGGTGCCGCAGGTGAAGCCGGTGCTGCGGGCGAAGCCGGTGCTGCAGGTGAAGCCGGTGCCGCAGGTGAAGCCGGTGCCGCAGGTGAAGCCGGAGCTGCCGGTGACGCCGGTGCGGCTGGCGCTTCCACGGGTGGGGCGGCAGGCTCCGCGGGTCAGGGTGGCGCAGCAGGATCTGCGGGCTCTGCTGGCAAGGGCGGCGCGGCCGGTGCTGCGGGCTCCGCTGGCAAGGGCGGCGCGGCCGGTGCTGCGGGCTCCGCTGGCAAGGGCGGCTCCGCTGGCAAGGGCGGCGCGGCCGATGCCGGCGCCGATGCCGAGACCCCCGAGAACCTCGATCTCGGTGGCGACGGCGGCTGCGGCTGCAGCGTCCCCGGCAGCTCGAACCACGGCCCCGCGGCTCTCCTCGCCATCGCCGCTGCGGCTCTCCTCGCCTCGCGTCGCCGACGCTAGCTCCCCCGATTCCCCTTCACGAAGTCCCCTCCGGCCCCGCGACACCGCGGGACCGGAGGCTCTATCCATTCTCGGATAGTCGCGGACGTCGTGCCCGTTCCGCCGACTCCCCTCAGCCGCCCACCAGCTCTCCCACCAGCTTCGATCCGTCCTTGATCAGCCCGATGCTCTGATCCAACCCCTTGATGATCAGCTTGATGTGAAGCACCGTCTTGGGGTTCGTGATCGAGCTAGGCGCTCCGACGATCAGCGCCTGCCCCTTCTGCACGAGCTCTGCCGTCTTCGCCACCAGCTTCGCCCCCTGCACCCCTACGAGCTGGTACATCCCGTCGAGCTCGCCAAAGTAGTCCGCCACCTCTTTGTTCTCGTCGGTCGCCTGGACCTTGCGCGCCTTCTCCGCCGCGGCGTCGGGCTTCCCATCCCCTTCGGCCTTTTCCCCCGTGAGCGCCGCCGACGTGAGCTTCAGCCGACGCGAAGTCTCCAGCATCTGGAACGCGAGCCCATACGCTTCCGCGGCGGTCTTGAAGAACTCGTCGTACGACGGGACTCCGATCTGCACGTACGTGAAGTCGTACGGGGCGTCGCTCTTCTTCGAAGCCGCCGCGATGAAGTCGAGCTTCTCATTGCCCTCGAACTTCGCGAGACCGCTGTCGAGATCACGGAGCTTCACCTTGCCAGGAGGCGGCGCCTCCACCAGCACCTTGATCAGCTCTCCCGTCGTCGCTCCCGCCGCCTTCGCCACGTCGCTGAAGTCCGTCCCCACCTCGTTCATCGCCGACTTGAACTCGTCCCAGTTCTTCGCCTCTCGCTGCTTGACCTCCGTCTTGCCGTTGATCGACTTGAACGACACGATGTTCGCCTTCAGACCGAGGGACTCGCAGCCCGCAGTCGCAACGAACAAGGGGAGCACGATGGGGATGAGGTGGTAGCTGCGCACGGGTTCTCTCCTTGAAGAAACCGCGAGGATACCCCGTCCCTCAATGCCTTCGCGAGAGATTGCTCCCGACGCGAACGAGCGGATCGCCAGCCCCGGGGGAAGTCTTCGCTCAGTCCACCTCGACGACCCTCACGGCCGTCACCCCCACGGCCGGATCGACGTCAATCGCCAGGAAGTGCCGACCGACACCGTCCATCCGCTCCGGAACGCCCCCGCCTCCTCCCGAAATCCAGGCAGGAATCCCCGCATTCTCGAACGAGTAGGCGCTGTGCACATGCCCGTACAGCGTCAGGTCCACACGCCCCTCTGCCAACATCCGCAGCAGCTTCGCCGCCTCGTTCCGGTTCGCAAAGGATCCGTTGCGCTCCCCGCGCGGATCGATCGGCGGAATGTGCGTGGCGAACACGTGCGCCCGCCCTTGCCCCTCCCGCAACCACTCCTCGAGCCACTCATACACCGCCGGATCGAGCGTTGCCGACGCCGAGTCCACCAGCGTGACCTGCGTGTTGCGGAACGTGAAGCTGAAGCTGCCGCGACCGAACCATTCGTGGAACAGCGTGGGAGACTCGCCGAGCTCGTGGTTGCCCAACGTCGTGTAGTGCGGCACCGCCAACCCACGCAGATCCTGCTCGAGCTGCGCGTACTCCTCGCGCCGCCCGTGCGACGTCACGTCGCCTCCTCCGAGCACGAAACGAATCGATGTGTCGTCGTTGATCCGCTGGAAGATCTCCTGCTCGTCGTAGTCGGAGCTCTGAAGATCGCTCAGGAACGCGAAACGCCACGGCTTCGCCTCACGCGCATCGGGCGCCGCGAGCTCGAGCCAGCTCCGCTCTCCCGCCGCGAGCGTCACATCCCACGCGGACTCCGTCGCCAGACCGGTCCCTTCGCTGGCCTGTGCGACCTGCACCCTCTCGCCTGCCGTCGCCTCGATCCCTGGCATGGCGTTGCGCAGCTCGATCCTCCATCCCGTCGTGGCCCCGCTCGCGCACTCCGCCACAAGACGGATCGTCGGCGCGCTCGCCCAGAGCGTGAGCCTCCCCGCGCTCGCGTGGCGGACTGCAGCCAGGCCGCCCTCGACCTCGAAACGGCAACCACCAGCTTCGGCCTTGCCCACCGCCTCGTCGGCTTCGACCCGATCCTGCGCCGGGTGCATGCACCCCGTCGCCAACATGAGCGCGGCCGCGCCGATCCCCGCCGCGACGCCTTGCAATCTCATCGGTCCCCCCGATACACGAGCGACACGCCGCCCAACCACGCCGATCCCCCCTGCACGTCCGCCAGCAGCCCCCAGTTCTTCGTCAGGTACACCTTGCCGCAGAACCCGATGTGCCCCGCCACTCCGCTCCCCAACCCCGTGATCTTCATCCCAGCCGCGTAGTCGTCGTGGCGGTGATCGTAGTACGCGATGACCTCACCGCCCCTTCGGCCCCCCCGTCCGATGAACGCGCCGAAGCCGAATCGCATCAGCAGGAGCTCCGAGGTCTCGTTGCCGACGCCTGTCACGCCGAAGTCGATCGTGTGGAATCCGATCCCCGCCGACAGGTCCCAGAACGCTCCCGCGAGCATCGGATCGAGCTGCCGCAGATCCCATCGTCCCGCGAGCGTCAGCTCCAGCGTCCTCGTGTGGAATCCCTCGGTCAGAAACGCGTGCCGCGTCCACGCCGCCTCGAGCTCGAGATAGCCCGCGCTCTTCGCATCCTCTCCCCCAGGACGCGGCCCGAAGAACCGCCATGCGCCCGCCACCCGCCAGCGCGCGTTGCGATCGTCGAGCGCGTTCCACGCCGATGGCGACAGCCTCCACCCCCGGTGCCGCACGTCCATGCCGTGGACGACGAAGTTGCGGTAGGCGAAGACCGGATCGTAGACGTATCGGTACCCGAACTGAGCCTCGAAGCTCGGCACGGTGAGCGGGACTTCTCCCCGATGCTGCAAGGGGACACTCACGCCGTACAGGTCCGCGAGCGCGCTCATGCTGAACAGCCCCATGCCTGCCACCGACAGGCCTGCGCCCACGCCCACCAGATAGCGGGAGGCGCCTGTCAGCGCGATCGGCACGACTCCGGCCAGGGCCGTCCCTAGCCCCACGCCCTGCACCGCCAAGAGCCTGTAGCCCGTGCGCTTCCGCCCCAGGACCCAGTGCCCCGATCCGTGGACCAGCGCTCCCGGAACGATCGCGGCCCCGATCCCGAGCGCTCGGTCGCCCGGCGTGATTGCTGCCTCGCCTGCGGCCTGTTCGGTCGCTGACTTCTCTGAGGATGGGGCAGGGGACGCGGCTGCAGGGGATGCCACCACGAGCGCGACGATCGCTGCCGTCCACCCGCAGGCCCGGTTCACAGCGCCACCGGTGGGTCCCTGTCCAATCCGAGCAGCAGAGCCCGCGCGTTGCCCACCAGGAAGATCGAGCCCGCCACCACGACGAGCCCGTCGGGACCAACGCTTTCGCGAGCAGCCCGCAGCGCGTCAGGAACACTGCTCTCCACACGTCCTCCGAATCGGCGCGACATCTCCTCGAGGGGCGCAGCCGCTCGTCCGCCCGGCTCTACGAAGAACCGCTGCTCGGTGAGCGGTGAGATCATGCCGAGCATCGTGCCCCAGTCCTTGTCTGCTACGGAGCCGAACACCAGCGCGATTCTCTGGTCCGCTCGTTGCCTCAAGTAGCCCGTGAGCGCGGTCATCCCGTCGGGGTTGTGCGCAGCATCGAGCAACACCTCGCCACAGTCGTCGCGCACCAGCTCGAGCCGCGCAGGCCACGCGGCTCCCGCGATGCCGCGCTCGATCGCCGCACGATCCACGCCGCGCAGACTACGCGATGCAATCGCGCACGAGATCGCCGCCACCGCTGCGTTCTCGAGCTGATGATCCCCCAGCAGCCGCGGCGCCAGCTCGAACTGGTACCCGTTGGCCCGCACGCGCGTTCCCCCCGCCATTCGCTCGCACGAGACTTCCCGTCCCACCCCGAGGATCTCGCTCGCTCCACGCTCCCGCGCGGTCGCCCGACTCACCGCGTCCACCGACGCCCCCATCGGTCCCAACACCATCGGCACACCGGGCTTGGCGATGCTCGCTTTCTCCCGAGCGATCGCTTCCACCGTGTGGCCGAGCTTGTCCGCGTGCTCCAACGCAATCCGCGTAACCGCCGTCACCAACGGCTTCTCGATCACGTTCGTCGCATCGAGCCTGCCCCCGAGCCCCACCTCGATCACCGCCACATCCACCCCGGCACGCCGGAACCCGAGCATCGCCGTGAGGAACGTTGTCTCGAAGAACGACAGCTTCGGCCCTGTGTCGATCGCTTCGTCGAGACACTCGGTGAGCGCTCCGTCGTCGATCGGCTTGCCGTCGATCTGGATCCGTTCGGAGAACCGACACAAGTGCGGGCTGGTGAACAGCCCCACGCGGTAGCCGCCGGCTCCCAACGCGCTCGCGCACATCGACGCCGCGCTCCCCTTGCCGTTGGTTCCGGCGATGTGAATCACGGGAACCGCCTGGTGCGGAGAGCCCGCGCGCTCGCAAGCGGCTCGCACGTCGTCGAGCCCGAATTGAATCCCGCGAGGTACCCGGAAGTAGATGGCGCCTAGTGCTTGAGCGAGGTTTCTCACGACGACGATCCGCCCCCCCCCGGTGCGGCGAATCCTGATCCCTTGCGCCGCTTCGGGCAAGGGGGAACGGAGAAGTTGGCCACTCTCTCCTCTCCCCGCTATCCGCAGGTCGTGCGCCGAGATCTCCTCTCCGCGATTGTGGTGGTTGCCGCTGTGCTAGTGGCCTCTCGCGACGTCGCTTCCGCTCCCACACGAACCCCATCGCTCCGCGGGACCCCGCTCGTGCAGCAAGCCGGCGCCTCCGCGGGCGCCCCCAGGACCGGCCCGGTGCGCGAGGATCGTCTCCACGTGCGAATCGCCGATCCAAAGGGGGAGGACGCGTCCTGCGAGCCCGTGACGAGGCGACCTTCACGATCCGACGCGCCCCCTGCTCGCCTCACGCGTCACCGCGCAGGCTCACCCCCCGCGGCACGGTCCGACGCTCGCCTTGCTTTGGCGCGCCCGGTCCGCTGACCCCTTGCGCTACAGCTCCGTTCCCCCGCTGGGCTCGTGTCGCTGACCGCCCCACGCTTCGCGACGCCGCGCGTACTTGCCGCGCACGAACGCGTTCAGCACCGGCGCGATGTTGCCCGCCGTGTCGTCGTCCCACTCGCCTCCGTGGATCCCATCCACAGGCGTCATGTCCACTCCGAGCAGGAAGAACCCCGGGATCGCTTCGTACGGAATCCCAGTGGCCTTCAGCTCCTCGGCGAACTCGTAGACGTCCACTCGCACAAGCCGCACTCCCTCGAGCGCCTTTTGCATCTTCGGATCCACCAGCGAAGCGGCAACACCGAGGCAGGGACGGCAGTCCGGCGAAGTCGTCTCCACGACGAGCTTCTCTCCGCTCCGTGCGGCCTTCGCGCGCTGTGACCGAAGCTCCGCTTCCAACGACGTCACGTCGGCCCCCACATCCACCACGGTCACGCTGCCGATCTTCAGCTCAGCAGTCGTCGTATCCCGCGAAGCCGTCTCCTTCGCGGGCGCGCTCGGACGCGGCGACGTCGCCGTGGGGCCGGGCGTCGGCAACGGGGTCAGGTGGGGGGGAATGATCACCGTCGGAGGAGCAGCCGTCGGCTTGGGAGTGATCGCCGCCATCCAAACCGCAGCACCGATCCCGACGATGAACGACAACGTCGCGAGGGCTCCCAGCGCGATCGCCGAGCCCGCGAGCCCCGTCCCCCCGAGCGCCCCACGGCTGTCGCGGATCTCCTTGAGCGCGACGAGACCGAGGATGATCGCGGCGATCCCCCCGATCGGTCCTAGGCAGAACCAACCGAGGGCGGCCAGCACGAGGGCGGTCGTGGCCGATCCGCTCGTGGGCACCGGTCGTTGCGGCGCAACCGGTCCGGGCGCCTGACCCCACCCGGGGGGAATGGCACCGGGACGCTCTTCGTGCGGCGGGTTCGGCGGCGTCTGCATCGATCCGAGCATACTCACCTCGTCGGCCCCGTGACGAGCCCCATGCGATGCTCGTGCAACCGCTGATGCGCGCTCGCAACCCACCGGCCGCCTCGATTGGGCCCTTCGAAGACTCCCGGACGGGGCCGATGCCGGGGAAGTGGCGCCTGGCTTCACGCTCCACCGGGGTCCCCCCCCGACGTCTCGCACGCTCACGAGGATCGCCCCCAAGACGGCAAGCCCGGGAGCCCGTCGCTGAGCGAAGCTCCTCATCGAAGCTCTGCTGCGCTATCCCGTTACGGATAGATCACAGCAGCTCGCTGATCTTCTGGAGCACATCACCACCGGAAAATAGAGTCCTCACGCCGCGGAGCAGCCATCGGAACCGATCCCCGCTGTAGGGATAGCCGAAGGCGTTGCGGGCGATCGTCATGCGATCGTAGCTCACGTGCCGGAGCGAGCTCATCTGCTGCAGCACCTCTTCCCCGTGGACCTGTCCGAACCCGCTCCCCCCCACGCCGCAGAACGGCGCCTCGGGGGTCGCGTAGTTGGAAAGCACGTCGTTCACCAGGACGTTCCCCGCCCGTATCCGCTCCGCCAGGCGACGCCCGCGCTCCCGGTCCGCCGAGAACACGTACGCCTCCAGCCCGACCTCCGAGTCGTTGGCCAACTCCACAGCCTGCTCCTCGCTGTCCACCTTCATGATCGGCAGCACCGGACCGAAGACCTCCTCGCGCATGACCCGCATCGCGTGATCGCATCCGGTCAGCACGGTCGGACGATAGAACCTCCCCTTGCCCTCGAGGCGACGCCCCCCGGTCCGCACTACAGCTCCCTTTGCGACGGCGTCCGCGACGATCTCCTCGATGCGCGACATCCGCTCAGGGATCGTGATCGCCCCGACGTCCACCCATCCCGTCTCGGGGTCTCCCTGCTCGAGCTCCGAGGTCAGCTCCACGATCCGCTCCACCAGGGCGTCGTGCAGCTCGCGGTGCACGTACATCCTCTCGACGCTCAGGCACGTCTGCCCTGCGTTGGCGAATGCGCCGAACACCGCGGAGCGCGCGGTCCATTCGAGGCTCGCGTCGGCGCACGCGATCAACGGAGCCTTGCCCCGCAGCGCGAGGATCGACGGGATCGAGCGCTGCGCACACGCCACGGCGACCTCGCGACCGGTGTCGGCTCGACCGGTGAAGTGCACCAGCTCCGGCCCGGCTTCGATCAGCGCCCTGCCGGTCTCCATGCCCCCCGTCACCACCGACAAAACGCCCTCGGGAAGCCCCGCGCGATCCCAGATCCGCTTGGCCTCGAGCGCGCTCAGCGGCGTCGCCTCGCTCGGCTTGAGCACCACTGTCGAACCAGCCAGCAGCGCCGGAATCACGCCTGCCATGGGCCCCGCAAGTGGGAGGCTCCACGAGCCGATCACCGCTACGACCCCGCGCGGTGCCCAGTGCACGTAGCTCTTGCGGTGCCGGAACAAGCGCAGCGTGATCTCGCGTGGGGCAAGCACGCGCGAGCCGACGCGCGTGTAGAACGTCACCAGATCCGCGGTCTGCGCGATCTCGTGCAGCAGCGCCTCGTGCCGCGGCTTCCCGGTCTCGCGCACGATGAGCTCGACCAGAGGCTCTGCTCGCGCCACGAGCGCGTCGCGGAACTTGAGCAGGCTCGCTGCCCGGCTCTCCACCGTCTCGCGCGCCCACTCCCGCTGCGCTGCGCGCGCCCCTTCCACGGTCGCGCGAACCCGATCCGCCCCCATCACCGGCACCTCAGCGACCGCAGCGCCGTTCGCTGGAGCCACGATCTCGATCGCCTCTGCGACGGCCTGCTCCGTGGTGTCGCATGCACCTGGACTTCCCATGGGCCCTCTCCTGTCTCCGGGACGCTCGAACCCTACTCCGCGTACCTGCGCGGCGCGACTGCCCAGTGGCGAGGCGCGCGCGATCCGATGCGCCCACGACATTCCATGCAGCCGCGAATCGTCGTATGAGTTCCGCATGCACGGCTCCGAACGGGCGCGCGATCTGCACCGCGAGCACCCTCCCATCGACCTGCACGTCGACTCCCTCATGTGGGCTCGCGCCTTCGGCTACGACTTCACCCGCAGGCATGATCCCCCTCTTCCGCTCGCTGCTGTGGGCGGCCACGTCGATCTCCCTCGCTTGCGCGAAGGCGGCATCGGCGCCGTCTTTCTCGGTCTCGTGTCGGTCTTCGCCCTCGTGAACGAGTACGCCGACGCCGTCGATGAGCAGCTCGACATCGCCCACGCTCTCGTCGCTTCTACCCCCGAGCTCTCCCTCGCTCGCTCCTGCGCCGACATCGAAGCCTGCGCTGCGAAGGACCAGATCGCCCTGCTGCTTGGGCTCGAGGGCGCCCACGCGCTGCACGGAAGCCTCGCACGTCTCGCCCACTTCGCAGCCCGCGGCGTGCGCTACCTCGGGCTCGTCCACTTCTCTGCCAACGAGGCCGCGAATCCCTGCTGGGGCGCCGGCAGGGACGACTCCGTCGGGCTGTCGCCGTTCGGCCGCGATCTCGTGCGCGCCTGCGAAGACCTCGACGTCTTGATCGACCTCGCTCATGTCAACCGCCCGGGATTCATGGACGCCTGCGCGATCGCGCGCCGCCCTGTGATCGTCTCGCACACAGGCGTTTCCGGGGCCTTTCCGCATTGGCGAAACATCGACGATCTCCAGCTCCGCGCCGTCGCAGACACGGGCGGCGTCGTCGGGACCATCTTCGTCCCCATGTTCTTGGGCGGGCGCAAGCTGGAGCACGTCGTTCGGCACGTGCGCCATGTCATCGACGTTGCGGGGGAGGACACTCCGGCGCTCGGATCCGACTGGGACGGGTGGATCGTCCCGACGCCCGATCTGCGCGACGCGGCGCACCTGCCGTTGCTCACGGACGCGTTGCTCGATTCCGGGCTGAGCCCGCGTCAGGTGGCGAAGGTCCTGCGCGGCAACGCCCTGCGCGTCCTGCGTCCCTGACCGTCACCCTCTTCTCGCCCCCCCTGCACTTCCGTTCCGTCCTCGCGTTGACATTGCCCTGCCCGGCTGCTATCGGTTCGCCCCTTCTCTTGCCGGCCTCGCGGCCGGCATTTCGGGGTCCGGAGTGTCGTCGTGTTTGGGAAGGTCAGCATCCTGTCGGGGAACGCGAACCCTGCGCTCGCGCAGGAGATAGCTGCGTTCCTCGAGCTGCCTCTCGGCCAGTGCCGCGTGTCGCGGTTCTCTGACGGCGAGACCTTCTGTGAGATCCAGGAGAACGTTCGCGGCGTCGACGTGTACGTGATCCAGCCGACCTGCAGCCCGGTCAACGAGCACCTGATGGAGCTGCTGATCGTATGCGATGCCCTGCGCAGAGCGTCGGCAGGCTCGATCACCGCCGTCATCCCGTACTACGGCTACGCGCGTCAGGATCGCAAGGTCGCCCCCCGCACGCCCATCACCTCCAAGCTTTGCGCCGATCTGATCGTCTCGGCGGGCGCCGATCGCGTGGTGTGCATGGACCTGCACGCGGGCCAGATCCAGGGGTTCTTCAACATCCCGCTGGATCACCTGTTCGCGATGCCGGTGTTTCTCGACGATTACCTGCGGCGGTACTTCGACTCGACGGCGGTGGTGGTATCCCCGGATTCCGGGGGAGTGGAGCGCGCCCGGGCCTATGGAAAGCGCCTCAACGCCTCCTTGGCCATCATCGACAAGCGACGGGAGCGCGCCAACGTCTCCGAGGTCATGCACATTGTCGGCGAAGTCCGCGGGCGGGACTGCATCATCGTCGACGACATGATCGACACCGCGGGCACCCTGTGCAACACGGCGAGGGCACTTGTTGCGGAGGGGGCGCGGAAGGTGGTGGCGTGCGCCACCCATCCGGTGCTATCAGGTCCCGCTGTCTCCAGGATCCAGGCCTCGCCCCTTTCGGAAGTGGTGGTGACCAACACCATCCCTCTCGGTGAGGCAGCTCTGGCGTGTCCCAAAATTCGTGTGGTATCCATCGCCCGCCTCCTTGGGGAGGCCATTCGACGCATTCATCACAGCGACTCGATCAGCTCGCTATTCGCGTGAGCAGGCGCGCTGCTTGGCAGAAAGAGAACGACCATGGACTTCGTGAAGCTCGACGCATGGCCCCGGACCCCGGGCAAGGCCCAGAATTCTCAACTCCGTCGCGACGGCAGGATCCCGGCAGTGGCGTACGGCGAGGGCAACCCCGCTCGCTCCCTCGC
>CAYMUE010000181.1:6914-12969 GCA_964393505.1 uncultured Polyangiaceae bacterium | reverse complement strand
GGGATCGGCTGACGAGGTTGGTGATCGGATCGTGAGCCGAACAAAAAGCGCGAAGCCCCGGGGGACCGGGGCTTCGTGGTTGCAGGACGGATAAGCCGAGTTCTGTGTCGCGGCGAGGTCGCCCTCGTCGTGCTGGTGATCATTCCTCTAGGACGCCCGTTGCCGGGACGTCTCATCAGCGGCCAACCCGGGGGCATCGGGCGGGCAGCCCTTACGCACCTTTCGGTGCAGTGCCCCTCTACGCGGCCTTGCTCCGGGTGGGGTTTGCCGTGCCGCTGGCGTTGCCGTCAGCGCGGTGGGCTCTTACCCCGCCTTTTCACCCTTACGCATCCCGTGAGGTGCGCGGTTTGTTTTCTGTGGCACTTTCCTCGAGGTTTCCCTCACCGGGCGTTACCCGGCACCCTGCCCTGTGGAGCTCGGACTTTCCTCCCGCCTTTCGGCCGGCGATCACCTGGGTCTCTGCAACGGCTGGGATTGTAGTCGGGGATGAGGCGGAGGGAAGGGAAGAAGGACGTCGGGGCGGAACGGGCAACGATCGAGGGGGCGAGAGCTGGTAGGTTGAGCGAGGGCGCGAGGCGCATCGGAGGCGGAGGAGCGAGAGATGAAGAAGGTGCTGATCGTGATGGGGTCGGACTCGGACCTGGAGCAGATGCGGCCGGCGTGGAAGGTGTTGGAGGAGCTCGGGGTAGGCTATGAGGTTGCGGTGGCATCGGCGCACCGATCGCCGGAGCGGGTCGTTGCGATGGCGACCGGGGCGAGGACGGCGGGGTATGGGGTGATTCTGGCGGGGGCCGGGGGAGCCGCGCACCTCGCAGGGGTGATCGCGGCGCACACGACGGTGCCGGTGGTTGCGGTCCCGATCGCGGTAGGGACGTTGGGAGGCGTGGATGCGTTGTTGTCGGCGGTGCAGATGCCAGGGGGGGTACCGATCGCGTCGGTGGGGATAGGGGGAGCGAGGAACGCGGGGCTGTTTGCGGCGGCGATTCTAAGTGCAACGGATCCGGCGGTGGAACGGCAGTTAGGGGACTTCCGGGAGAGGCAGGTGGCGGGAGTGGAGGAGGCGGATCGCAGGGTGAAGGCGAAACTCGGGGGGTAGCAGGCGGTTGGGGGTCGAGTGCGATTGCCAAAGGCGCACGGTGTGCGGTACGACTGTACCGGCGTGAGCCGGGCATGGACAGGTCCCCGCGAGGCACACGACCTGTCATCTCGCGCCTTGACGCGTGAAGTACGGAACGACATGGCCGAGGACGTATTCGAGATCGTCGGAACCGTCGTAGGCGGCGCCTTCAACGTCGAGGCAGTCGTCGCTGAAGGGGGCTTTGCGGTTGTGTACCGGGCGTACCACGGTGCATTCCACGCGCCGGTGGCGTTGAAGTGCCTGAAGGTTCCGACGGTGGGACGGGGGTCGCAGCGGGAGTTCCTCGAGCGATTCCGCGAAGAGGGGGAGCTGCTCTTCCGGTTGTCGCAGAGCATCTCGTCGGTGGTGAGGCCGCTGCACGTCGACGCGTTCGAGACGCCGCGCGGCGTATTCGTTCCGTACATGGCGCTCGAGTGGCTGGACGGCGAGGCGCTGGATGTGATCGTAGCGCGGCGGGCGGCGGAGGGGCGGCCGCCGATGGGGATCAAGCCGATGGTGCGGCTGTTGGCGCCTGTGGCTCGGGCGTTGGCGCGGGCGCACAACTTCCCCGGGCCTGCGGGGCCGATCTCAATCGTGCACCGAGACTTGAAGCCCGACAACATCATGGTGGCGACCATCAACGGTGAGGAGGTCGTCAAGATCCTGGACTTCGGGATCGCGAAGGTGCGCAGCGCGGCGAATCAGACGGCGGGGCGTTTGTCGCAGGACGGGCATGGGTCTGCGGTGCCGTTCACGCCGGGCTATGCGGCGCCGGAGCAGTGGTTGCCGAAGCGCTACGGGCAGACGGGTCCGTGGACGGACGTATGGGGGCTGGCACTTACGGCGGTGGAGGTGCTCGCGGGGCGGGCGGTGATCGACGGGGATCATCGGGCGATGATGGGCACGGCCATCGACGATGTGCGGCGTCCGACGCCACGGACCGAGGGAGTCACGGTCAGCGACGAGGTGGAAGGAGTCTTCCTCAAGGCGCTGGCAGTGGATCCGCGGGATCGGTACCGGGACGTGGGGGAGTTCTGGGACGCGATGGAGGAGGCGGCGGGACTTCCGAGGTCGTCGGCACCGCAGACCGGGTACACACCGCAGCCGTTGCGCGATCCGCGGAGCGAAGGTCCGCCGCCGCGGGAGGACCGTCTGGGGGAGCGGGTGTCGCAACGCGCTGCGGCGATGCATGCGCCTGGGGCCGAGACGTCGGCGACGCGCAGAGCGGGGAGTTCGGCCGCGATGAAGGCGGTGCGAGGTCCGGCGGCGGAGCCCTCCGCGGGGCGCAGGGCGGAGAGCGCATCGGCAATGAAGGCGGTGCGAGCATCGGAGGGCGTTGCCGAGGCCGTGCCGAAGGTTCCGGAGCTCGAACTCGAGCTCGACATCCGGCCCGTTCCGGCTCCGACAGCGCGTCGCCCGGAATCGAGCTCCGCGCTCAAGGCCGTGAGCGAGCCGGAGGGAGCGCCGCAATCGCCGCGTCAACCGCCAACCCCGCCGCCCGGGCCGACAGCGCTCGACGTTGCGATTGCGGATGCGCCGCCGGGGAAGACGTCGGGGCTGGACCTAGCGGTGCCGACGGAGATGGTGCGGCGCGCTTCGCAGATGAACCTGCGTGCGGTGTCATCGCAGTCCCTCGACGCGTTGGGGCCGCCCCCGTCGGTGATTCGTCGAAGCGGTGAATTCCGCGCGCTTCCGCCGTCGGGCTCGCAACCGTCGGGTCCCTCTCCGGCGCCGGTGCTTCCGCCGGGCAGGCCTTTGCCGTCGCGTGGAGGGTTGAGGCTGGCGCTCCCCGGGGGGCTGATGGCGTTGGGGCTGATCCTGGTCGTGGCGTTCTACGTGAACGCGAGTGGCGGAGGGGGAAGGTGGGCTGTCGTCGGGATTCCGCTCAATTGGATTGCGGGCGTGCTGGTGGTGGCGGGGACGGCGCTGATGCTGTTCCGTGTGTTCCTGCGCGATGAGTGAGGGGGGCGTGCAGGACGAAGCGGAGCGCAGGCGTCGGGCAGACGAATCTGTCTCCCTTGTGTTTTCCCTGGCGATGAACGCATCGACGTCGCGTTGGGGCGTGTTGTGCGACGTCGTGTTCGCCTCGGTGGTCGCGGGGCTTGGGGGGTTCGTCTGGGTGCTGGCGCGGCACCTTCACAGTCCCGCTCTGATGGTTTTCGGGATCGTGTTGACGGTGGCTCCGTTGCTGACGTGCGTGGGAGCGAACATCGCTTTGAGCCGTTCGCGCTCACGCGTGGTGGACTGGCTCGCGTCGCTTCCCTTCCCGATCGAGAACCTGAATGCGATCCTTGTGTGCCTCGGAGAGGAGTTCGAGATCCACTTTGCGGGAGAGATGCCGTCGCGAGACGAGGTGATGACGCACCTGTCGCGCGTTTCCGAGGATGTGTTCGTGCTCGAGGTGGACGACGAGCGGAAGGTGATGCTGGCGCGGTTGGGGGTGGAGGTTCACAAGCACCTGGCGACGACGGCGGGTTGGCTGAGATACGATCGGTTCCGTCGAGTGGTGGAGGTATCACTGGTTCCACTGCACGAGAAGCACGCGATCGGTCTCGTGAGGCTGGTGTGAGCGAGAGCACGTTGGGGATCGGAGGGCTGGGGAGCCGGTTGAGGAGATGGATCAAGAGCGACGCTTGATCAACTCGGGGTGGGCGCGACGGTGGTTGCTCGTCGTGGGCGTGCTCGTGGGCGTAGTGCTCACGTACACGCTGCGCAGCGTCCTGGTGCCCCTGCTGCTGGCGTTTCTCATCGCCTACGCGCTCGATCCAGTGGTGGATCGGCTGGTGCGCTGGCGCGTACCGAGGCCGCTCGCGGCAGTGTCGGTGGTGTGCGCGGTGCTGATGCTCGTGATCGGGGTGCTGGTCCTGGTGGTCCCGGTCTTCGTGCAGCAGTTCCAGGAGGCAGCGTCGACGTTGCCGGAGAAGGCGCTGCGGCTGCGGGATCGCACGGAGCCGTGGGTGTGGGCGACGTTCAAGATCCGGATACCCCGGACGCCTGGCGAGGTGGCGCTGCGGACCTTCGACGCGTTGCGCACGCAGGGACCGATGGTGCTCGGAGGTTTGAGCGGGGCTGTGACGGGGACGTTCCGGGCGCTGGCGTTGTCGGTCGGCGTGTTGATCGTGCCGGTGTTCACGATCTACCTGCTGATCGACTTCGACGCGGTGGTGACGCGCTCGGCGAAGCTGGTGCCTCGGCGATTCTACCCGAAGGTGTCGGCGATCGCGTCGGACATCCACCGCACGCTGGGGCACTACATCCGGGGGCAGGTGACCGCGAACATCGTGCTGGCGACGTTGTACTCGGTGGGGCTGCACCTCGTGGGGATCCCGCTGGGTGTTCCGATCGGGGTGCTGACCGGCCTGTTCGCCTTCGTTCCCTACGTGGGATTCGGGGTCTTCTTCTCGGTGGCGTTGATCCTGGCAGTGCTCGAGGGCTCCGGGATCCTCACAGTGCTCGGCGTGATCGCGGTGATGGGAGCCGTGCAGTTGCTCGATGCGTTCATCATCACGCCGCGCGTGGTGGGAGGGGCGGTCGGGTTGAAGCCGATCGAGGTGCTGCTGACGATGATGGCGGCGGGGACGCTGTTCGGCTTCGTGGGGGTGCTTCTGGCGGTGCCTATCGGCGCGGTGCTGAAGATCCTGGTGCACCACGCGGCCCATTCGTATCTGCGCAGCGAGTACTACCTGCAGGAGCCCCCGGGGGCGCACGATCACGAGACCGTGGTTGCGCGGGCAGCGCGCGCGGTTGCGGACGCCGCGCAGGAGAAGGGCGAGGGCTGAGGGGACGCGGTCAGTCGAGGTGGGGGGCGATGCCGCCGGGCAGCACGCGCACGACGGACAGCGAAGCATCGACGAGGGTGGAGCTCATCCACTTGTTCCAGCGGTCCAGGGAGATGGAACCGGAGCGCTGGCGGTGACCGGACCAGAGGTCGGCGACGCGGCGTCGGGGGTCGAGCCGGGCGTTCAGCTCACGTTCCGCGAGGCGTCGCGTGGCGCGCTCGAGGTGCGCAGACGATGCAGCGCCTCGCGCAAGCCTCTCGAGGGTGGCTCGGATCTGACGGACCGTGTCGTCGATGCGCGCTTCGGGAGCAGAGACGTCGACGAGGAGTGCGGCGAGTCGGGAGCCTCCGACGACCCGAGCGCTGCCCGAGGCGCCAGGGAGAGAAACGAGGGACTTCGCGATCCAACCGTCGGGACCGTCAAGCCCCTCGGCGAGCAGATCGAGCATCGCCAGCGTGTCGGGATCCGGCTGCTGCACGGGAACGGCGATGATGGCGGCCGGAGAAGCGTCGTCGAGGTGCAGCGAGATCTCGCGCGGGATGACGGGAGGCGGGGACGCAGGTGGAAGGGGCGGGCAGGCGCGAGGCTGATCCACGCGCCGGAGCATCCAGCGGTCTGCGGCGCGGATGGCGGCATCGGCCTGGGCCTGATCGACGTTGGCGAGGACAGCGACGCGCAACGGACCGTCGGCGAGGGCAGACCAACGGGCGGCGGCTTCGGAGCCTGCGCGCGCGATGGACTCCTGGTTGCCGAAGGGGGCGATCCAAGCGGGATGCGAGGGAGCGATGGCGGAGGCGACCGCACCGAGAGCGCAGCCGAAGGGGGCGTTGGGGCGCTCGATCATGCCGAGGATGGTGCCGCGTGCGGCGAGGATCGAGCGTTCGGGGAGGCGTCGGTTGATCACGGCCCTGGCCGCGACGTCGGTGACTCTGCGGGCGAGGGCGTGGGGGCCTTCGGCCGCGCGAGGGGAGGCGTGGGCGAGGATGCCGACTCCATCGGTCGTGATCCACGGCTCGATGGTGACGCCGTCGGAGTCGTCGCGGGACCAGGCGGCGGCGATGGCGGCCAGGGCGGTGAGGCCGGCGTCGCGTTCGGTGTCGGCCATGACGCCGCAAGGGCTGGCGATGAGCGTCCAGAACTCGCCCTGACCGAGCTCGAC
>CAYMUE010000181.1:0-6814 GCA_964393505.1 uncultured Polyangiaceae bacterium | reverse complement strand
TCCATGCCGACCTCGTGAACGACGAGGGCGGCGACGCGAGCGGCATCGCTTTCGACGGGAGATGGATCGGACGCGCGGTCGCGTGCGAGGCGGAAGGAGAGGCAGGCGCCGCGCGGGCGAACGGTTGCTGCGACGCGCTGGAGGCGCCAGCCGGGGGCGTTGCCGATGCGTGTGACGAGGGGACCGGCGCCCGAGCCTGCGTGGTCGGCGATTGCGGTCGCGGCGTAGGGATCGCGGACGCGCAGGGCGAGGGCGAGGGACGGAGCGTCGCCGTCGGTCGAGGTGCGCGCGTGGACGTCGATGGCATCGGCGCCGGGCCAGGGATCGGCGGGCGGCGTACCGCGGTCCCAGCCGTTGGCGCGCTGGAGGGCGGAGGCGGCGCTTTGAACGAAGGATGCGGGGCCGACGGAGGAGAACGCGACTCGGGAAGCGTTGACGGACGAGCTGCGGAGGGATTCGAGGGGAGCGAGGTTCGCAGGGGTCGTGAGGTCGAGAGGCTTCTCACCGGGGGCGATGCCGAGCTCACCGGTGCAGCGAGCCATCCGAGCCGCGGCGCCGGACTCGAGAGGGCGCGTTTGCAGGAGCTGGAGCCTTCGGACGGCCAGCGACAGGTCGCTCGCCTGGGTGATGGGCGAGCGGAGGGCGGAGGATGCCGCGGTCACGAAGGACGCCGTTTGCTCGGGGGTGGAGAGAAGGGCCGCGAGGCGGAAGCCATCGGGATCGGGGCGGGACTCGGCCCCGTGGAAGCCGGCGGACTTCAGACGCTGTTCGAGGATCGCGGCGAGCGCGGCATTGGGCTGGGATCCGGCCTCGGTGACGACGACGATCGCGACTGCGGCGGCGGGGTCGCCATCGCGGATCACGGAGGTGAAAGCTGGGCGGTCCGCGGCGCGGACGACGGAGATCCTGCCGGTGGGGAGAGCGCCGAAGGAGACGGGCTGGAGGGAGCCAGCGGAGCGTGGAGAGGAGGTGGACGCGGGAGCGCACGCGACGAGGCAGGGGGCAGCGAGGAGCGCGACGCGCGCGCACCGTCGAAGGAGCTCACTGGGCGGGCTGGATGTCATCCGCACTCCGCGGGTTCACGCTGAAGGAGTAGAAGTACTGGACCACTCCGGTGAGGTCGTAGGTTTCGCCCGCCTTGAGCTCGTAGCCGGCCTTGTCGATGGCATAGAGCGAGTTCTGGATGCGCGGGATCCTTCCGGGATCCTTGCCAGCCATGTCCGTCATCCTGAGTTGCGCCGACTTCCTTCCGCTGCCGCTGAGATCGGAGATGAGCTGCACGCCCTTCAGGGTGACGAGCATGCCGAGCCACTTTCGACCGCTCTCGTACTCGTACAAGTCGTCGGGAGTGATCTCCTTCGCGACGGTGGCGCCTGGGGATTCGAAGCGGAACTTGACGGTGGCGCCGCTCAGCTCGGGAAGGGTGGCGCCGCCTTCGAACGGGCCGCTGGCAGGGCCTTTGAACTCGAGGTAGGGGCTGCGGACGTCGACGACATCGCCGGTGACGACGCGCAGGTCCGGAGGGATGAAGCCCGGGTTGTAGACGGTGATCCCGGAGTAGGCCTGGGGGACGATGTTGACATCCTGCACGTAGAGGTTGCCGACCTGGCCGGTGCCGGTCTCGTCGTAGGCGTCGATGCCGGTGATGACGACGCCCTTGACCTCGACGTACTCGTTTTCGGCCGGGCGGGGGTTGGCCGGATCGTTGAGGGAGGCGAGCGTGGTGGAGTCTTCCACGTAGGGTTGATCGCCCGGGCCTTGCTCGCCGCAAGCCGCAGCGAGGACGAGGGCGGCCAGCAGGGGGCCGTGGAGGAAGGGGCGGGGGAGGACACGCATGGGGACGGCGTTGTGTACCATGGGAGTGCGGAGGGATCGACCGAAGAGCGGGGGTTGAAGGGGCCGGAGGAGAAGGTCAGACTGCGCCGATGGCCCGCGCCGATGTGAAGGTAGGCTTCGCTTGCAACAACCGGTGCGTGTTCTGCGCCCAGGGCCACAAGCGCGAAGGCTGCCCGATGGTGCCGTTCGAGACGCTTATCGAGCGCTTGTTGGAGGGGCGAAGGAGCTGCGACGAAGTGGTGCTCACGGGAGGAGAGCCGAGCGCGAGGCCGGACATCGTGCGGGTGGTGGCAGCGGCGCGTGCGATGGGATACCGCGTGATCCAGCTTCAGACCAACGGGCGCATGCTGGCGTATGACAGGGTGGTGGAGGAGCTGGTGAAGGCGGGGGTGACGGAGTTCTCGCCGGCGCTGCACGGGGCAACCGCGGAGGTACACGAAGCGTTGACGCGTGCGGAGGGGAGCTTCGACCAGACCGTGGCGGGGATCAGGAACGTGCGCCGTCGTGGCATGCCGGTGGTGACCAACAGCGTGGTCGTGCGGGCGAACACCCATCAGCTTCCGGCCCTGGTGGAGCTGCTGGGGGAGCTTGGGGTACAGCAGGCGCAGCTTGCGTTCGTGCACCCGGTCGGTACGGCGTTCGAGCTGTTCGACGAGGTCGTGCCGCGGCTCGCGGAGGTGGTGAAGCCGATCCGGGCGTGCGTACCCATCGCGGAGCGGCACGGCATGAGGCTGGTGACGGAAGCGGTTCCGCTCTGTTTTTTGCGTAACATGCGAGCGTTGGCGGTGGAGGATCACATCCCCCGCACGACCGTGATCGATCTCGACGGTGTGCCGTTCGACTACTCGCAGTGGCGGCCGGTGGAGGGCAAGGCGCACGGAGAGGTGTGCATCGACTGTGCGGTGAGGGGGGAGTGCGAGGGACCCTGGCGTGAGTACGCGGATCGCTTCGGGTGGGAGGAGTTCCAACCGATTCGCAGCAGTGAGGAGGCGTCGTCGGGGGATTCCTCGGCGGCGGTCCAAGGAACGCTTGCAAAGGGGCGGGGCGAAGGATAGCGGAAGGACAGCATGCAGAGCCTCGTTCGATCGCGCCCGCTGCAGATCGCCGCAGCCGCCACGCTGGTGGGCACGGCCGCGACCGGGTTCGTGCCACTGTTCGCGGGGCCCGGATACGAGAGCGCCCTGGCTGCCGGATTGATCCTGCCGTCGCTCGCGGCGGTCGCCACGGCGGTGGAGGTGAGCGACCACCCGCCGCTCCCCAGCCGCGCGTTCGTGCGAGGACTCGAGACCGGCGCGCTGCTCGTGGGCATCGGGTATGCGGTGACGCTGCTGCACGGGCTGCGAACGGGCATGTGCGACGCGCGATCGGGCACGGCGATGTGGGCCCTTGGGCCGTTGCCGGGGGCGCTGCTGGGCGGAGCCTGGGGCGCGCTGGTGGGCGGGCTGATGGGGCGCATCCGGGCGCTGTGGACGAGCCGGATCGTTGCGGCGATCGCAGCACTCGCGGCGCCGGCCGCGTGCGTGCTGGTGAGCTTGTACCGCTTTCACTCGAGCCCGATCGTGTTTGCGTTCGACCCGTTCTTCGGGTTCTTCTCCGGCGCGCTGTACGACACGGTGGTGACCGACGCGATCCCGCGGCTTGTGACGTACCGGGCGGGGACGCTCGCGACGCTGTTCGCGGCGGGCGCGGCGGCTTCGCTGGTGGTGCGCAAGGGCGATGGAACGTTGTCCCTCGTGCGACAGCGCCACCCCGGCGTGATGTGGCTCGCGGTGGTGGGGGCGCTGGCCAGCATCGTGATGACGGTGGAGGGGAGGAGGTTTGGGCACTGGCAGACGGCGGAGTCGATCCATACGGAGCTCGGTGGGCGAGTCACCAACGATCGGTGTGACGTCTTCTATCCGCGGTCGATGCGCGACGAGGATGCGCAGACGCTGCTTCGGGACTGTGCAGCCCAGGCGCGAGAGGTTGCGTCGTACTACGAGCTGGACAAGCCGCCGCAGGTGAAGGTGTACGCCTTCGCATCGCGGCGCCAGAAGCGGGAGCTGATGGGGGCGGGGCGCACCTCGATCGCCAAGCCGTGGCGGCACGAGGTCTACATCCAGCTCGCGGGCTATCCCCACGGGGTGCTCGGTCACGAGATCGCGCACGTGCTCGCAGGCACGTTCGGGAACGGGCCCTTCGCGATCGCCGGATCGTTCGGCGGGCTGTGGCCGAATCCGGGGCTCATCGAAGGGATCGCTGAGGCAGCGTCTCCGGACGACGATCTACTGACGGCGCAGCAGTGGTCGGCGGCGATGTTGAAGCTCGAGCTGCTGCCGCCGCTGTCGAAGGTTTTCGCGTTCGGGTTCTTCGGCGAGAACGCGCCGAAGGCGTACACGGTCGCGGGGGCCTTCGTGGGCTGGCTGCGGGAGCGTCACAGCGCCACGGCGATCCGCAAGTGGTACGCGGGAACGACGATCGAGAAGGCGACCGGGCGATCGCTTGCGGAGCTGGAGCAGGAGTGGCTGGCCTCGCTGCGGGGGATCCCGGTGGAAGGGCCTGCGCTCGCCTACGCGAAGTCGCGCTTCGATCGTCCGGCGGTGTTCGGGCGACGCTGTCCGCACGCGGTGGACGCGCTGGTGGAGCGCGGGTCGGAGCTGGTGGGCGAGGGGGACTGCATCGGCGCGGCGATGTCGTTTGGTCAGGCGAGCCTGCTGGATCCGAACGACACGCATGCGCGGCTGGGGTTGTCGGGGTGTCTGCCGAGGCTGGTGGGGCCGGACGCAGCGCGCCAGCAGTGGGCGCCGGTGGCGAACGATCCGAAGGTGTCGCAGGATGCGCGCGACCGTGCATTGGAGGCGATGGCGGACATCGACCTGGTGAACGGGCAACTGGCGCGCGCGGGCGACGCATACGATCAGCTTCTCACGACGACGTTCCACGAGGATCGGCTGCGATCGCTTGCGATCAAGGCTCTGGCTGCGAGAGAGCCGCGGATCGGGCGCGCCGTGGGAGAGATGCTCGTGGGTGCGGTGTCGCGACCGTCGAACACGAAGCTGGCCTACTCGCTGCTCGGGCAGTGGATGGCGGAGGTATCTGACGATGGCCTGCCGGCGTACCTGATCGGGAGGAACCTGGCGAACGACGGGTTGTGGCGGGAGGCGGCGGACTACCTGGACGAAGCGTTGCGCAGGAGGCTTCCGGCTGGGCGCATTTCGCGCGAGGTGCTGCGCTTGCGAATCGTGGTCGCGTGTGCGGAGCGCGACGAGGAAACGGCGCGAGCTGCCTTCGCGCGTTGGCGTGCGGACAAGGAGCTTCCGGAATCGCGCCGCACGGCGCTGGAGCGCCGATTGGGATCGTGCGTGCGTTGACCCGCGACGCGTGTACAATCGCCGCGATGATCTGTCGCGCGACATCGCTGATGCTCCTCGTCCTCGCGGTCGAGATGTCGGCGTGCTCGCGCGAGAAGCCATCCGCTCCTGTGCCGCTTGATGCCCAGGCCGGAGCCCCGGCCCGCGAGTTCTCCGCGGGCGACACCGTCGTGGTCGAAACCGCTCGCGCCACCTTCGTCGAAGGCGTCGTGCTGCGCACGGGCAAGTCGCGGATGACGATCGAGTCCGCCGGCGAGTCGAAAGAAGTGGACCCCGGGAACGTGTACGCCCTGCGCAACGAGCCCGCAGCGCTCCCCGAGGGCGCGTTCGCCGTCTGCCGCTTCGGAGAGCACAAGTGGCTGGGATGCCGGATCGAGCGTCGCGACAGCGGACGGGTGTCGGTCGTAAGCGAGGAAGGGGAGAAGGTCGATCTGGAAGCGACGGCGCTGCTCAAGCCGTCGTCGGTGACGGAGTTGAACCTTCGCCAGGGGTTCGATCAGGCTGCGAAACGCCGGGCGTTTCTCGACGGGGCGAAGGACGCTGGCAAGCCCGTGGTTCCGAAGGGGTGGAGCGTGCGCCCCGGGGACCGGGTGCTGGTGCAGACGAGCGAAGGCTACCGGAGCGCGAAGGTGCAGCGAGTTCGCAAGGGCCAGGTGATCGTGCAGGTGGACGGGGAGGGGAAGGACGTGCGTGGGGTCACCAAGGCGGAGGTGTTCCCGCAGCCGCCCCAGGCCTTCAACGCCTCCAGCAGCTCCTACGCCTGCCTGCGTCCCCCCGCCGGCGAACCCGTCTGGCCGATCGTGAAGATCGAAAGCAGCGCCGACCAGAGGGTGTCCGTCTCGGACGCGTCGGGACGCAAGTGGGTGGTCGAGGCATCCGAGCTGACGCCGCCGGTGAAGGAGGGGCGAGGCGACGCCGCGCTTCCGGTCAGCGCAGGATGGACAGCTTGTCGCGGTGCCGGTGCTGGGAGGCGTTGTAGTCCGACGCATCGAGCCCGAGCGAGGTCGTGAGCTGCCGCAGGTAGCGGGTTTCGGCGTAGGACAGGTCGTTGTCCGCCGCGGCCAGGTCCACGAAGGCGTCGAGCATCTCCAGGCGCGTGTCGCGATCGGTCAGCTCCCGCAGATCGCGCGCGAGCTGGTGCATGTGGATCGCCGAGGCCTCCGGAGCTTCTGCGCGAAGGACGTCGAGGAGCGCTTCGACGGCGAGGTGGTCGAGCCCGTGGATTCTGCCGAGGACCTTGCGGACATGGCGCTGCTCCTCCTGGCAGAAGCTCTGATCGGCGTAGCCGACGGCAGCGAGCAGGCCGGCGAAGGAGGCCACGATGCGGACGGTGTCGTCGTCGGCCTGGGGCAGGTGCTTGCGAACCGCAGCCTGCAGGCGCGAGACGGCGTTCTGCGGGCGATCGTCGGCGGGGCGGGAGCGGGTCCAGAACGGCATGATGCAACTATAGGACGTCGAGGTCAGCGATTCACCAACTGGCGCGCGATGAGGACGCGCTGGATCTGGCTGGTGCCTTCATAGATCTGCAGGAGCTTCGCGTCGCGGAAGAGCTTCTCCACCGGGAACTCCTTGACATAGCCGCAGCCGCCGAAGACCTGCACGGCGTCGGTGGCGGTCTGCATGGCGGC
>CAYMUE010000180.1:0-13028 GCA_964393505.1 uncultured Polyangiaceae bacterium | reverse complement strand
CCCTGGGCGCGCGAGGTGTTCGAGGCAGGTCGGGTTCCGGATGCCGTCGTGGCAGGGTGCGGGATCCTGCAGGTCAGCGACCCCGAACGTTTCGGCCGGGACTCGAGCCTGCCAGCGATCGTGCTCGACAGGATTCTCGAGGTGCGCGACGGATACTACCCGAAGGGATCCGTGGGACCGGAGGAGCGGCCGTCACTGGCCGACCCCCTGCTGGTGTTGGAGTCCGACGAGCGACCGGCGCGCGCGCTGCCCCCCTTCTTCGTGCCGGTGGGAGGCGCCGATCCGATCGTGAGTGACAGCATCCGGTTGGGCGAGGCTCTCGAGCGCAGGGGGAGCACGGCGGAGGTCAGGGTCTATGCGGGGGAGCCGCATGCATTCACCGCTTTGACCTGGCGAAGGGGAGCCAAGGCCGCCTGGAAGGACACCCACGAATTCCTGTCGTCCCGGTTGCCGGCGCTGATCGAGACGCTGCGGAGCCGACCCGCCGAGCGAACGAAGCGCAGCATTCCGGTCCGCGATTGGATCGTAGACCGTCTGGCTGCCTAGCGTGCGTTCACCTCGGAGTCGCAACGGTCCGCACCGATGCCCCGAGGGCACCGAGTGCTCCACAACCCGTCCTTCGGACCTGACCACGGGGGCCTCCGTCGAGACTTCCCACAGCAACTCGCAGTAGTCCATGGACGGCACACTCAGGTCCGCGCTCACGTGGTCTCCGAGCTCGCTGACGGCGAGCACCTGATGACCCGAAAGGAGCAGATAGGCCACCGGTCCGGTGAAGACGATCCGGTTGGCGTCGGTGCCCTGCCCGCGCGTGGTGATGCCACGCTTGCCTCCAGTCCCACACTCCCACTTCGCCCCCGGACAACGTCACTCCCAGCCGGCGTCCATCCGGGTGGAATGTGAAGGAGACGATTCGATTTGCATGACCTGCGCGAAGTGACGGTTCATCACGACGGTGACGCCGACCGCGCGAGGGGACTGTCCCTGAGTCCCGGCTGAGGCTCTGTCGAGCATCGTGGCGCGCAGGGCCGAAACGAGCCGAAATGCTCGGGGACGGGGGCAGCGGAGTCAGACCTTCCTGATTCGGAGCTTCTCCCAATCGACCCTGCCCAGACCACGGGATTCGGCCAGGGCAAGGTAGGTGATCTTGGGCAGAGGGATGCCAATCAACGACGAGGCGAGGGCATCCGCAGCCACCGGATCGATGCTCGCGATCACCGTGTTCTTCTGCACCACGTCGTCGAGGTTCCCTCCCTGGGGGCCGTTGCGCACGAGCACGCGCGTGGCATCCACGACGTGCAGCGTGGGACGCAGGAACGCCGCGATGTCCACGATGCTGCCATCGAGCTGCCAGTGCAACCGGACGCGGTCCCCGCCCACGATCCCGAAGAGGTTCTTCAGGCACGAGCTGAATCGAATCACCATGCCGTGCTCTTTGGCCACCGGAACGTTGATGACCTTGTCCGCGGCCATCACCGACTTGAGCATCGGCCAGGAGTCGAGCACCTGCCCCTTGAGGGTCACGTCCTCGAACGCGTCCGCGCCCCCGACGATCTCGACCTCCGCTCCCGCATCGGAGGCGGCCTTGCCGATGCCCGAGAGCTGGAACTTGCCGGCAGGGTCCATGCCGGTGTTGTCGGTGACGATGACTCTCCTGGCGCCGGCCTTCAGGGCTTCGCGTACGACGACTGCGACGACAGCAGGGTTGGTATTGGCGGCTTGCAGGGGAGTGCGCTTCCAGGTGGCGTTGGGCTTTACGACGACGACATCGCCCTTGGCGATGAACCGCGACATGCCGCCGATGGCACCGAGAGCGTTTTCGGTCAACGCGGCGGGATCCGTGTCTCGCTGCGAGACCACGAGCTCCGGCAGCGAAGGGTCATCGCCGCGTGTGCGCAGATCGCGCACGCGCGCGTCGGTGGGGACCGCGGAGCGTCGCAGAAGTGGCGGATAGCGCAGCAATGCCAGACCCGCCAGACCGACCACCCCCGCACCGGCGCCAATAAGGATCTTCCGACGCGAAACCTTGGGCATGAGTGATCCTACCTGGGCGGCCGAGGGGCGCAAGGGCACGGACGTCGCGTGCGGGGTGCCTGAACGCATCAGGCTCGCTCGGGAGGGCGGAACGCCGAGGGAGTTCCGGTCTCACACCACGTGCAAGACGGCCACCGTGTCCCCGGCCGCGATCAGCAAGTGCGCCTTGTCGTAGGTCCAGGCACCGGCGTCTGCGAGCACGACCGGACGCGCGCCGATCTGGGACCACGACACGCAGGGCACGTGGCTGTGCGCGACGAGCACGACGTCGGCGGTCCTTGAGGCCGAGGCGGGCAATGCTTCCACAGCGGCCACCAGCGACAGCAGCGCTTGCTGGTTCTCGCGCACGACGAAGTCGCCGCTCAGGATCGGGGCGGGCGGTGCCATCGGGTTCTTGACCCGATGGTTCGCGTCCACGTCTTCGTGCCGTCCCGTGAAGATCTCCTTCATCCACTGCTTGACGTCGGCCGCGATGTGCTGCTGGTCGACGAACTGCTGGATCGACGTCGCCCCCGGGATGAACTGTCCGAGGACGGTCGCGGCGTGCACCACGACCTGGTCGAACGTCTTGCCGGCAGGCGGGGAGAGCGTGGTCTGATGTCCGTGGAGCGCGTAGACGTTCCTGCCCACCCAGAATCCCGGTCGGAAGAAGCCGGGCTGCGCGGCACGCCGATTTGGAATCGCGTTGAGGAACGCCGCGTCGTGATTTCCAATCACGTGCGGAAGCCCGAGGGCGGAGTCCCAATCCAGGATGGAGGTAAATGCGGCGGCGTTCTCGATGGCGCCGTACGCCATGTCCATCGGATCCTTGCCGCACACGCGCCAGATGTCGAACCAGTCTCCGAGCTGGACCGCTCGCGAGGCTTGCATCGCTCGATAGTCGTAGATCGCATGCAGGGTTGCTGCGAGCTTCGCAGCCTTGACCGGTTTCCCATCGAGGAAAATGTCCCCCCCTTTGCCGTCGCACAGGTGCACGTCAGGCACCGCGAAGATCGGTTCGTCGAACACGGGACCGGCGAACTTCGCGGCGACGCCGGTCGGTTGGACGGCGAACCCATGACTCGCCAGCAGTGTTCCAAACCCCGAGAGCACCTGATCAAAGGTGGTCATTGCCCCTCTGCCGCGATCGAGACCGCGAGTTGGCGCATGCGGAACGTGTTCGTGCCCGGACATCGCGCGAGCACGACGCGCACTACGGTGCGTCGGTCGCAATACCAGCGCACATCGCCGGGAGTCGGCTGGTTGCCCAGCGTGGGGTCGTCGGTCAGGTCCGGACTCGCCGCTGCCTCGGCCTCGTTCTCCTCGCACCCGGGGCCGAAGTGCTCGCGAAGCTGCTGATTCGAGAAGCACGCTTCGGACGGCGCAACCAGCGCGAGGGGTTGGGCGAGCGCGGGACTCGTCGCGATACCCGCCCCCTGACCGCTCTCGCCGGCGATTGCCACCCAGCGACCGGTGAGCTGGCCGGTGCGCACAGGACAACACGCACCGACGCTGATCAACGCCACCCCGAGAGCCATCAAGGCCGGCACCCTGGACATGGGGCGCATTGCGCCAGGGAGCTCCGGGGCTGTCAAGCGCATGGAGCGGTGCATGGCCCATTTGTGACGGCGTCGTCGTGCGTGGGCCGACGATCAAAGTCCCGGGTCGCGTATCGGGGTCGCACGAGCCGGTCATGTTTCCGCGGTTGACAGCGGGGCGTTGATGCCGCAGTTCGTACGGCCCCACGATGATCGGCATCTCCAATCTCGGCCAGGCCTTCGGCGATCGGACCTTGTTCGCAAACGCATCGTTCAGCCTGAACGCGGGCTCGCGGTACGGGCTCGTGGGGGCCAACGGCTCCGGCAAGACGACGTTCCTTCGGATCGTGGCGGGGGACGAGCCGCCGACCGAGGGAACGGTGGCGATCGCGCGCAGCTCGCGGGTCGCATTCCTGCGGCAGGACAGGTTCCTGGACGAATCGCGGCTCGTGCTGGACCTCGCGATGATGGGCGACCTGCCGACCTGGGATGCGCTGACGGAGCAGCGAGAGATTGCGGAAGGCAGAGGCGACCCGGCCAGGCTGCACGATCTGGAGGACATCCTGCGGGTTCACGACGGCTACACATTGGAGGCGCGCGCCAGCGCGATTCTCGAGGGGCTCGGCATCCCCGGCGCTTCCCACCGCAAGCCGCTCTCGACCTTGTCGGGCGGATTCAAGCTGCGCGTGCTGCTTGCGCAGGTGCTGCTGGGCGGTCCCGACGTGCTGCTGCTCGACGAGCCGACCAATCACCTGGACATCCTGTCGATTCGTTGGCTCGAGAAGTTCCTGGTGGCCTACAAAGGCTGCGCGATCGTCATCTCTCACGACCAGCGGTTTCTCGACAACATCGCCACGCACATTCTCGACGTCGACTACGGGACGCTCACGCTGTACGCGGGCAACTACTCGGCGTTCGCGATCGAGAAGGAGGCGACGCTCGAGCGCAAGGAGGCCGAGCGTTCGCAGCAGGAGAAGGTGATCGCCGACAAGAAGGCGTTCGTGGAGCGATTCCGCTACAAGGCCACCAAGGCGCGCCAGGCGCAGAGCCGCCTCAAGCAGCTCGAGAAGATCGAGGTGGTGGAGCTGGCCCAGTCCTCGCGCAGGGCCCCGGTGCTGCGGTTCGACCAGCTTCGTCAGAGCGGGCGCGACGTGCTCGAAGTGCGCGGGCTGTGCAAGTCGTACGGCGCACACGAGGTGCTTCGGGGCGTGTCGGCAGAGCTGCGGCGCGGGGACAAGCTGGCCATCATCGGCCCCAACGGTCTGGGCAAGTCCACGCTGTTGAAGATCCTCACGGACAATCTGCAGGCCGATGCCGGGGTGGTGACGTGGGGACACGAGGTGCGCACCGGTTACTTCCCGCAGGATCACCGGGAGGTCCTCGACGGCGCCAAGCGGACGCCCTTCGAGTTCCTGAGTGACGTGGCACCGCTCGAGACGCCGAACTTCATTCGGAGCCACCTGGGCAAGGTGCTGCTCTCCGGCACCGACGTCGACAAGGACGTCATGGCCCTGTCGGGCGGGGAATCGGCGCGTCTGCTGTTTGCGAAGCTCGCCGTCGAGCGGCCCAACGTGCTGATCCTCGACGAGCCCACGAACCACCTCGACATCGAGTCGATTCGGGCCCTGGTGACGGCCCTGCGCGCGTTCGAGGGGACGGTGATCTTCGTCTCGCACGACAGGTACTTCGTGTCGGAGCTCGCGACGCGCATCCTGGAGCTGACGCCGTCGGGACCGCGCGACTATCCGGGTACCTACGCCGAATATCTGGCGCAGCTCGGAGACGATCACCTCGATGCCGACGCGGTGGTGCTCAAGGCCAAGGCGGAGCAGAAGGAGCGGGCGGCCCAGCAGGCGCCGGTCTCGCAGACGCACTGGGAGGAGCAGAAGCGCGAGCGCAACCGACGCAAGGATCTGCCCCTCCGCCGCGACAAGGTGATCGCCGAGCTGGAGTCGAGCGAGGCGCGTCAGTCCGCTATCCTCGCCATGTACGTCGAGCCGGGGTTCTTCGAGCGGACCTCGAAGGAGCAGCTCGCCGGCTTCGAGGCGGAAAAGATCGCTCTGGAGAAGCGGATCGGGGCGCTGATGGACGAATGGGAGGCGCTCGAACGAGAGATTGGTGCGGGCTGATTGTTCAGCTGCGCAGTCCCGGCGCTTCGTGCCCGCTGCGCTGCACGTATTCGGTGTAACCGCCACCGTACACGACCGGGCCTTCGGGACCGAGCTCGAGCACTCGATTGGAGAGCTTCGCCAGGAAGTGCCGATCGTGCGAGACGAAAAGCATCGTGCCCTCGTAGTTGGAGAGCGACTCGATGAGCATCTCGCGCGTCGCCATGTCCAGGTGGTTCGTGGGCTCGTCGAGCACGAGGAAGTTCGGCGGGTCGTACAGCATCCTGGCGAGCACCACGCGCGCCTTCTCACCACCGGACAGGATGCGGCAAGGCTTGTCGATGTCGTCGCCCGGGAACCCGAACACGCCCGCGAGAGTGCGCAACGAGCCCTGGGATGCGTGCGGGAACGCGCCCACGAGCGTCTCCCAGATCGTCGCCGATTCGTCGAGCAGCTCCATCGCGTGCTGGGCGAAGTACCCCAGCTTCACACTCCCCCCACACACCACGCGTCCCGCATCCGGCTCGATCTCTCCAGCCACCAGCTTGAGCAGCGTCGACTTGCCGGCTCCGTTGACCCCCATCACGCACCATCGCTCCGTCCGGCGCACCAGCAGGTCGAACCCGTCGTAGATCACCTTGCGCCCGTAGGACTTCGAGACCGCCTCGAGCCTGGCTACGTCGTCGCCCGAGCGCGGCGGCGCCCTGAAATCGAAGTGCAGGGCCTTGCGTTTGCGAGGTGGCTCGACCTTGTCGATCTTGTCGAGCTTCTTGACCCGCGACTGGACCTGTGCGGCCTTGGCAGCGTGCGTCTTGAACCGCTCGATGAAGCGCATCTCCTTGGCGAGCATCGCCTGCTGCCGGGCGTATTGCGCCTCGGCCTGCTGTTCGGCAATCGCCCTCTGCTGCTCGAAGAAGTCGTAGTTGCCCGAGTAGGTGGTGATGTCGCCTCCGTCGATGTCGACAACCTTGCTCACGATGCGGTTGAGGAACTCGCGGTCGTGCGAGGTCATCATGAGTGCTCCCTCGTATCCCTTGAGGAATCCCTCGAGCCAGATGATCGACTCCAGATCGAGGTGGTTCGTCGGCTCGTCGAGAAGCAAGGCGTCCGGGTGCATCAGCAGGATGCGGGCGAGCGCGACGCGCATCTTCCATCCGCCGGACAGCTTGCCGACGTCCTGGTCCATGACCTCCTGGGAGAAGCCCAGGCCGGCGAGGATCTCGCGGGCCCGCGATTCGAGGGCATACCCGCCCAGCTCCTCGAACCTCGCCTGCGCATGACCGAAGCGCTCGATCAGGGACTCGAGCTCGTCCATCCGCTCAGGGTCGGCCATCGCGTGTTCGAGCTCCTGCAGCTCGGCGGCCGCGATCGACACGTCGCCCGCCCCGGCCATCGCCTCGGCCACCACGCTCCTGCCGTTCATCTCGCCGACGTCCTGGCTGAAGTAGCCGATCGTCGTGCCGCGGTCGATCGAGACCTGGCCCTCGTCGGGCGGCTCCTCTCCGATGATCATGCGGAAGACAGTGGACTTGCCTGCGCCGTTGGGGCCGGTGAGGCCCACCTTCTCGCCGCGGAATATGGCAGCCGACGCTTCGACGAAGAGGATCTGCTTGCCGTGGCGCTTCGAAACGCTGTCGAGCCTGATCATGGGAGGCTGCTCGTAGCACAGCGGGCAGCGGGGGCCAGGGAGCGCGACGCGGCTTGCGGGGATCGATCCGCGCGCTGGAGCGGGTCAGGCGATGGGGCGGGATGACGAGCGAAAAGGCGTGATCAACGACGCATCCCGCAGGATCCCCGCCTCCCCTTGCCACGTCGATTCCACCGGTGCATCCAGTCACGTCATGCCCCGCAAGCGGTCCTCACCGAACCAGCTCGAGCTGTTCCCCTCCCGTCCCGATCCTCCCGCGTCCCCCGAGCCGCCTGCGCCCCGCCCGATCCCTGCCTCCGACGAGCTGTCCCGACGTCTCGCGAGCTTCGGCTCCCTTGCCTCGAGACTTCCCGACGCGCTCCGCTTCGGCACCAGCTCCTGGAGCTTTCCGGGCTGGGAGGGAATCGTGTATCCCTCGGGCCACGACGAAGCGTCCCTCGCGCGCGACGGGCTGAGTCTCTACGCCCGTCACCCGCTGTTGCGCACCGTAGGAATCGATCGGGGCTATTACGCGCCACTCCGCCCGGTCGACCTCGAGCGATACGCGACGCAGCTGCCCGCTCGATTCCCATGTTGCGCCAAGGCACCGGGGCAGTACACGACACCGGTGGAGCTCGGCCGTGGGCGTTCCGTGCGCGGCAGGCCGAATCCCTGGTTCCTCGACGCGGCGCGGTTCTCCGACGAGGTTGCCGCTCCGTGGCTCGGAGTCTTCGGCGATCACGCGGGCCCGCTCATCCTCGAGTTTCCTTCTCTGCCGCGCGCGCACCGCATCGCGCCCGACGCCTTCGTGGAGAGGCTCGACGCGTTCCTCTCCGTGCTGCCGCCGGGGCTCCAGGTCGCCGTCGAGTTGCGCGATGAGCGTCTGCTAACTGCCGCCTACGCGGCCACGCTCGCAGCGCGCGGCGCAGCGCACGTCTACAACTACTGGACGGCGATGCCGATGCCGGGGGCGCAGCGCGCCATCGTCCCCGTCGCCAACAACCCGTTCCTAATCGTCAGGCTGCTCCTGCGGCCGGGTACGCGCTACAGGCAACGCAGGGAGACATTCGCGCCGTTCGACAGGCTGGTGGCGCCCGACGAGGAGTTGCGCGGACAGGTGCTCGGGCTGCTCGGCGAAGTCCTTGAACTTCGACGTTCTGCGTTCGTGCTGGTCAACAACAAGGCAGAGGGGTCGGCCCCCCTGTCGATCGAGGCGTTGGCGGAACGGGTTGCGGCGGAGTGCTTGCATCACGTCAATCGGAGTCCTGGTGACGAGTGCGGCTCGGGTGAGCCTCGGTAGCTCTGCGCGACGGTCATCGGCGGAGGGGATCGGTGCCGAGCGAGGTCAACCGTCGGACGGCATCGGCGAAGCGGAGGTGAGATACCTCTCGAGGTCCAGCTCACGTGAGCCTATTGGTTTTCGGGCGTAGCAACTGAAACTAAGCGGCCGAGGTGCCGCACTTCGGGAAACGCAGAGAATTGTGCCAAGCGGACCTTCATGATACCGTTGCACATGTGGAGAAGGCCATAATGAAGACCTCATTCGCTTGCATCGTAGTTGCAGCGTTTCTCGCCCTTTCATGCTCATCGTCAGGTGATGTAGACGGCGGCGGCTCTGCTTCGCAGGGCGTCATTGCAGAGGACCAGGGGCAAACCCTCGCGATCGCGTCGGACGGAATACACGTCTACTGGGCCAGCAAGATGACCGGCAAGATCATGAAGGCCGGAGTCAACGGCGGGACTCTAGTCGAGCTCGCTGGAAATCAGAAATGGCCGTCGACCGGGCTGGCCGTCGACGTTACGCACGTGTACTGGAACACGGTATCAACCGACGGAACACTCATGAAAGTCTCGTCGAGTGGCGGGCAGCCGGAGAGCCTCATCGGCAGTGGTGTCAACGGCATCCGGAGTATCGCTGTCGATGCGAACGCTCTCTACTACACCAACAACACCGGGGGAGCGATCGGGCGGTACGATCTGGCCGCGAACGCTCCGAGTGTGCTGGTGTCCGGTCTCACGGGGCCGATGATGATCGCCATCGACGCCGACAACGTGTACTGGACCGAGCTGCAGGGGCGAGTCAAGAAGGTTCCCAAGGCCGGGGGATCTTCTGCGCAGCTTGCTGAGAGCGCGGCCGGAGGCGCGATCGCCGTCACGACTGGCGGCGTTTACTGGTCGGCGGGCGAGGCGGTCATGAAGGTGGCACTCCAAGGGGGCACGGCCGTGGAGCTGGCGAAGGGGCAATATGTGAAGGGAATCGCGGCTGACGAACAGTCCGTGTACTGGACGGACTACCTCGCCGGGACCGTGAACAAGGTGAGTGTGGATGGCGGAGAGGTCACAATCCTTGCCGCCAACCAGCAGGGGCCGGAGCCGATCGCGATCGACGGGGCGAGTGTGTATTGGGCGAACGGCGGCGACTCGACCGTGAGGAGGGCGACCAAGTAGGAGGCTTGCGAGCGCGGGCCGTCCGCATTCCGCGGCGAGGGGATGGTCCAGGCGCGACTCGTCGTAGCCATCGAGGGGAGCCGGCTCCCTACGATGGGTGCCCGAGGCTCTCGGGGTGTCTCGTGTCCCACGCGGGAGTCCCGGTCGCACAAAAGCGAAAGGCCCCCGTTTCCGAGGGCCCTTCACCTATCCACCGGGAAGCTGCGTCACCCGATCTCGCCCATCGCGGCAGGCGGAGTGGGCACCACGGGGGTGGACTCCGTCTGCTCGCGCGGCTCGTCGCCTTCCACGATCATCTGGAGACGCTTGTACGGCGGCAGGCCCGTGCCGGCAGGGATCAGGCGACCCATGATGACGTTTTCCTTGAGGCCGCGCAGGTCGTCGGTCTTGCCCTGGATCGCCGCCTCGGTGAGGACCTTGGTGGTCTCCTGGAAGGACGATGCGCTCAGGAAGGACTCCGTGGACAGCGAGGCCTTGGTGATGCCGAGCAGGAGCGATTCGGCCATCGCGGGGCGAAGGCCGCGCGAGAGCACGCGCTCGTTCTCGCGCTCGAACAGGTGCTTCTCCACCTGCTCGTCGATCAGGAAGTTGGTGTCGCCAACGTCCTTGATCTTCACGCGACGGAGCATCTGGCGCACGATCGTCTCGATGTGCTTGTCGTTGATGGTGACGCCCTGCAGGCGGTAGACCTGCTGGATTTCGTTTACCAACCAGGCGGCAAGCTCCTTCTCGCCCTTGACCTTGAGGATGTCGTGGGGGTTCGCGGGTCCGTCCATCAGCGGGTCGCCTGCGCGCATGCGGTCGCCCGGCTGGACCTGCAGGTGTTTGCCTTTGGGGATGAGGTACTCGCGCTGCTGCTCGTCGAGCACCTTGCCGTCGGGGGTGATGGGGGTGACGACGATGCGGCGCTTGCCCTTCATGTCCTTGCCGAAGGAGACGACGCCGTCGATCTCGCTGATGACTGCGTGGTCCTTGGGCTTGCGGGCTTCGAAGAGCTCTGCGACGCGGGGCAAGCCACCTGTGATGTCCTGGACCTTGGTGGTGTCGCGCGGGATCTTGGCGACGGTGGCGCCGGCTTCGATCGGCTTGCCGTCCTCGAGGCCCTGCTCGATGTTGGCGCCGACGGGCAGGTAGTAGGTGGCGGCGAGTCCGTTGGTGTTGGGCAGGGTCTTGATCTCGCCGGTCTCGGGATTGAGCAGCGAGATATGGGGACGCAGCTCCTTGTCACGGGACTCGATGACGACCTTGCGGGACAGGCCGGTGACTTCGTCGACCTTGTCCTGGACGCTGACGCCTTCGACCAGGTCGCCGAACTTGGCGATGCCACCGACCTCGGTGAGGATCGGGGTGGCGAAGGGATCCCACTCGGCGATGATGTCGCCGGGCTTGACGCGCTCGCCCTCGATCTTGCGCATCATGGCGCCGTACACGAGGCGATAGTGCTCGCGCTCGCGGCCGGTGTCGTCGCGCACGACCAGCTCGCCGTGACGGTTCATGACGACGGTGACGCCGTCGGCGCGGGTGACGAGCACTGCGCCGCGGGTCTGGACGGTGCCTTCCGTCCTGGCTTCGAGGGAGCTCTGCTCGATCTTGCCACGGGCAGCGGCGCCGCCGATGTGGAAGGTGCGCATCGTGAGCTGGGTGCCGGGCTCGCCGATGGACTGTGCGGCGATGATGCCGACGGACTCGCCGATGTTCACTCGGTAGCCGCGTGCCAAGTCGCGTCCGTAGCACTTGGCGCACACGCCGCGACGGGCGGTGCAAGTGAGCACGGAGCGGATGGCGATTTCCTCGATGCCGGCGTCTTCGATCGCCTTGACGAGGGTCTCGTCCAGCTCGGTGTTGGCTTCCACCAGTACTTCACCCGTGAGCGGGTCGGCGACGTCGTCAAGGGCCACGCGGCCGAGGATGCGGTCGGCGAGGGGCTGGATGACCTCGCCGGCTTCCTCGAGCTTGGTGACGCGGATGCCGTCGATGGTGCCGCAGTCGAACTCCGTGATGGTGCAGTCCTGGCCGACGTCGACGAGGCGGCGGGTCAAGTAGCCGGAGTTGGCGGTCTTGAGGGCGGTGTCTGCGAGGCCCTTGCGTGCGCCGTGCGTGGAGATGAAGTACTGCAGCACGGAGAGACCTTCGCGGAAGTTCGCCGTGATGGGCGTCTCAATGATCTCGCCGGAGGGTTTGGCCATCAGGCCTCGCATGGCTGCGAGCTGACGGATCTGCTGGGTGGAGCCTCGCGCGCCCGAGTCTGCCATGATGTAGATCGGGTTGAAGCTGGGCTCGTCCTCGACCGCGGTGGTTTCGGGATCGTGCGCCTTGTCGGTTGCGATGCCCTTCATCATCTCGCGGGTGACCTCGTCGGCCACGCTCGCCCAGATATCGACGATCTTGTTGTAGCGCTCGCCGTCGGTGATGAGGCCGTCCTGGTACTGCTCGACGACTTCCTCGACGCGCTTGTTGGCATCGTCGAGCATCTCCGTCTTTTTGGCGGGGATCTTCATGTCGTCCATGCAGATGGAGACGCCTGCGCGGGTGGCGTAGTCGAAGCCGAGGTTGCGCAGGCGGTCGGCGAGGAGGACGGTCTCCTTGTTGCGGTGCTCGCGGTAGCACTTGTCGATGAGTGCGGAGAGCGCCTTCTTGTCGAGGGTCTTGTTGACGAACTCGAAGGGGACGCGCTTGGGGAGGATTTCGCTAATGAGGACGCGGCCGACGGTGGTGTCGACGATCTTCTTCTTGGGGCGGCCGTCGGCGGCCATCTGCTGGTTGCCGTCTACGTCGAGGTCGGGCACTCGCACGCGGACGTTGGCGTGCAAGTCGACCTCGCCGTGGTCGAAGGCCATGCGGACTTCGGAGATGGAGGAGAAGACGCCGCGCAGCACGCCCTTGGTCTTGAGGGAGTCGGGGCGGTGGCAGCCGCGCGCGAACTTGCGGGCGCGGGTGGCGTAGTAGAGCCCGAGCACGATGTCCTGCGTCGGGTTGATGATGGGCCTGCCGCTGGCGGGGCTCAGGATGTTGTTGGTGCTCATCATGAGCACGCGGGCTTCCATCTGGGCTTCGACGCTCAGCGGGACGTGGACGGCCATCTGGTCGCCGTCGAAGTCGGCGTTGAAGGCGGTGCACACGAGGGGGTGGAGCTGGATGGCCTTGCCTTCGATCAGCACGGGCTCGAAGGCCTGGATGCCGAGGCGGTGCAAGGTGGGGGCGCGGTTGAGCATCACGGGGTGCTCGGTGATGACCTCCTCGAGGATGTCCCAGACCTCGGGGCGCTCCTTCTCCACCATCTTCTTGGCGCTCTTG
>CAYMUE010000179.1:0-13175 GCA_964393505.1 uncultured Polyangiaceae bacterium | reverse complement strand
GGCGGCACCGCGGGTGGTGGCCAGGGCGGCACCGCGGGCGGCGGTCAGGGTGGCTCGGCCGGTGGCGGCCAGGGTGGTTCTGCCGGCGGCACGCCGGGCGTCTGCAACACGCCCGACCCGGGCAGCGTCAGCAACGTCGAATCGTGCGGATCCCTCGGCAATTCTCCTGCCAACGGCACCTGCACGGTGACAGCCGGAACCAACGCCTACACCGCGTATCGCGGCGTGGTCCTCGGACCCGACACGGTCTACGAGGGAGGCGAGGTGCTGGTGGACGGCAACGGCATCATCGCGTGCGTGGGGTGCAGCTGCTCGTCGGATTCGAACTACGCGGCGGCGCGCAAGGTCACCTGTCCCGAAGGCGTGATCAGCCCGGGGCTGATCAACGCGCACGATCACACGACGTTCGCGAACAACCGTCCCTACGGCACGGCGAACTACGCGTCGGTGAAGGACGTTCGATACGACCATCGTCATCAGTGGCGCAAGGGGCAGGATGGCAAGCCGGCGATCCCGACCAAGAGCGGTGCGAGCGCGGCCACGCAGACCGCGGCGGAGCTGCGGTTCATGATGAGCGGCGCCACGGCGATCAACGGCTCGAACGGTGCTGCTGGCATGCTGCGCAACCTCGACAAGGACGCCAAGCTCGAGGGGCTGACGATGCCGGCGTTGCAGTACGAGACGTTCCCGCTGGGCGACTCGAGCGGGCAGACGCTGACGAGCGGCTGCAACTACTCGGGGCCGACGTCATCGAGTCAGGCGCAGGGCTACTCGTTCTTCACGCCGCACGTGTCCGAGGGCATCAACGCGGCAGCTCGCAACGAGTTCGTGTGCCAGTCGACGGGACAGTACGACCTGCTGTTCACCACGTCGGGGTGGATCCACGGCATCGGGTTGATCGCCGACGACGTGAAGCTGTTCTCGCGGGAGAACACCAAGCTCATCTGGTCGCCGCGCACGAACGTTTCGCTCTACGGCGACACGGCGCGCGTGCCCCTGTACCACAAGGCCGGCGCGATCATCGCCCTGGGCACCGACTGGGTGGCCAGCGGCTCGATGAACATGTCGCGCGAGCTGCAGTGTGCGCGTGAGCTGAACGAGACGCGGTTCGACAACTACTTCACCGACGAAGACCTCTGGAGGATGGCGACGACGAACGGCGCGTTCGCGACCGGCTTCCAGAAGGGGCTCGGCATGTTGAAGAAGGGCTACGCGGCCGACGTGGCGGTGTTCAACGGCAAGACGAACAAGAAGCACACGGCGGTGGTGAAGGCGGAGCTGGCGGACACTGTGCTCGTTTTGCGCGGCGGCGCGCCGATGTACGGCGACTCGCAGCTCATGTCGGACCTGGGCAAGGGATCCTGCGAGGACATGCCGACTGCGGCCGACGCGAGCAGCAACGCCGCGTGGGCGACCGGCGTGTGCGGCGTCGCCAAGAAGGCTTGCGTCGACTCCGATCCCAACGTGGCCGACGGCGTCACGGTGGCGAGCGCAGCCGCTGCCATCGGGGCGGACTACCCGCTCTACTTCTGCGGCACTCCGAACATGGAGCCCTCCTGCGTGCCGATGCGTCCCGGCCAGTACCCGGCGGCGAGCGACGACAAGGACGGCGACGGCGTGGCGGACGCGTCGGACAACTGCCCCGACATGTTCAACCCGATTCGTCCCATCGACGAGTCGAAGCAGCGTGACTTCGACGGCGACAACATCGGTGACGAGTGCGACGCGTGCCCGTTCGACGCGGACAACAACGCCTGCACGTACAACTGGAGCGCCAACGACGTCGACTGCGACGGCATCAAGAACGGCACGGACAACTGCCCGACGGTGGGCAACGGGGATCAGGCGGACGACGACAGCGACGGCAAGGGCAACGCGTGCGACTCGTGTCCGACGGAGGCGAATCCCGGGCCGATCGCGTGCACTTCGAAGCCGACGACGATCGACGTGATCCGCAAGAGCGGCGTGAACAACGACCCGGTGGTGATCGGCGAAGCGATCGTGACGGGCGTGCGCAAGCAGTCGACGAGCTCGAACGGGTTCTACCTGACCGACGTGACGACCGGGCCGTGGCACTGCATCTACGTGCACACGGGCAGCACGATGCCGACCGTGAAGGCGGGCGATCACGTGAAGATCGAGGGCAAGTACAGCATCTACTACGACCTGTCCGAGATTGTGGACGCGACGGTGACGGTGCTGTCGTCGGGCACGGCGCCTGTCGAGCTCGATGTGACGGTAGCCCAACTGATCGGCGCTGATGCCGAGTCGTACGAGTCGTGCCGCGTGCGCGTGCAGAACGTCACCGGCGTGGCCGAGGGCACCGGCGTGGCGGTCGAGCAGTCGGGCTCGAAGGTCAACGTGAGCAACTACATCTGGGCAGGCACCAACTTCGTGACCGTCGGAACCTCCTACAAGGAGGTCAAGGGCTTCGGGAACTACTTCAAGAACGCCCGCGAGATCCTGCCGCAGACCAACGACGACGTCGTGGTGCAGTAGTCATCTCCCACCTCCCCCGGGGTACTCGCCTGCCGGCGAGTACCCCTCCCGCCGCTCCCCGCACAGCCGTATACTCGCCTCTGCATGGCCAGACAGGCATCCGGCGAGTTCGCCTGGGGCGACTTGATCTACGACTGGAACACGCGCGAGCCCGGGTCGCGACCCGAGCCGTCGTTGTTCGAGATCCTCGACGAGACGCTCCGCGACGGGCTGCAGAACCCGTCGGTCAAGGATCCCTGCCTCGACGACAAGATCGAGCTGGTCGGCCGGATGGAAGCCCTCGGAATCCACGTCGTCAACACGGGATTGCCGAGCGCGTCGCCCCGAGCGTTCGACGATGTCCTCGGCATCTGCCGCGCGATCCGGGACAGCGGAATGCGCATTCGTCCCGCTGCGGCGGGCAGGACCCTCGTGGCCGACGTGACCCCGATCATCGAGATCTCGCAGCGCCTCGGCATGTCGATCGAGACCAACGTGTTCATCGGCTCGAGCCCGGTGCGTCAGCTCACCGAGGACTGGGAGCTGCCGGTGATGATCCGTCGTTCGGCGGAGGCGATCGATGCGGTGGTGCGCGCGGGGCTCCCTGCGACGTTCGTGACCGAGGATGCCACGCGATCGCGTCCCGATGTCCTCTCGGCGCTCTTCCGCAACGCGGTCGAGCACGGGGCAACGCGCGTGTGCCTCGCCGACACCGTGGGGCACGCCACGCCGATCGGGATCGAGGCATTGGTGCGGTTCACGCGCAAGACGCTCGACGAGGCGGGGTCGGGCGCGGTGGGGATCGACTTCCACGGCCACGATGATCGGGGGTTGGCGTTGGCGAACTCCCTGATGGCACTGCGGTGCGGCGTGAACCGGGTGCATGCCACCGCGCTGGGGATCGGCGAGCGGGTGGGCAATACGCCCATGGAGCAGCTGCTCGTGAACCTGAAGCTGTCCGGGCAGCTCGAGGGGCAGGACGTGAGCGCGATGCCCGAGTACAGCCGCGCGGCCGCTCGCATGCTGGGCTGGTCGATTCCGGTAGACTACCCGGTGGTGGGGCGCGACGCCTTCCGCACCGCGAGCGGAGTGCACGCGTCGGCGATCGTCAAAGCCCAGATCAAGGGCCAGTCCTGGCTCGCCGACCTGGTGTACTCGAGCATCCCGGCCTCGGCCTTCGGGCGCAGGCAGGAGATCGAGATCGGGTACATGTCCGGGGCCTCCAACGTGGTCTACTGGCTGCGCGAGCGGAAGCTCGAGGCCCAACCGGAGCTCGTGTCCGCGATCCTGCTGGCGGCCAAGAAGGCGGACCACTCGCTGACCGAGCCCGAGGTGATGGCGCTCATCGAGGCGTGGCAGCGCAGCAAATGATCGGGAGGCGGCGGCCCGGTTTCAGGGCTCGCGGTAGAAGCGCGGCACGCGCCGCGAGATGCCCGTCAGCACTTCCCACGGAATGGTGCCGGACGCGCGGGCGATCTCCTCGGGCGTGATGACGTCGGAGCCGAGCGGTCCTTGCTGCGCTCCCAGCAGCACCACCTCGTCGCGCACCGCGACCCCGGGCACCTCGGTGACGTCGACCTGGATCAGATCCATCGAGACGTTGCCGACGATCGGGCAGGATCGCCCGCGGACGAGCACGCGTCCGACGTTGGACAGGCTGCGGTTGAGGCCGTCGGCATAGCCCATCGGGATGGTGGCGATGCGTGCCGGGCGAGGGGCGCGCCACGTGGAGCCGTAGCCCGCGGGCGACTCTTCGGGGACGGCGCGCAGGGCGATGATCTCGCTGCGCACGCGCATGGCGAGCCGCAGGCCGTCGCACAGGCCAGGAGAAGGCTCGACACCGAACAGAGCGATCCCGGGGCGCACGAGATCGTAGCGATAGCGCTCGCCGCGCAGCAGGGCGGCACTGTTGGCCGCGTGCCGCACGAGCGGCGAGTGACCGCGGCGACGCGCGAGCTCGACGGTCGCGTCGAACAGGGCGCACTGCTCGTCGGTGAACGCCATGTCCCCGGTGTCGGCGTTGGCGAAGTGGGTCATGATCCCCTGGAGCTTGACCTCCGGGTACGCGTCGAAGGCGTCGAACATCTCTTCGACGCGCTCGGCGCGCACGCCGAGGCGGGCCATACCGGTATCGACCTTGAGGTGCACGCCGAGGGGAGGCGCTTCGAAGAAGCGGATTTCCCGGGCGATGGCTTCGATCTGCGAGGGCTCGTAGACCACGGGCGTGAGCTTGCGCGCGAGGACCTCCGACCAGGCGTCGCCGTAGTAGCCGCCCATCACCAGGATCGGCGCCTTGATCCCCGCTTCGCGCAGCTCGATCCCCTCTTCGAGCAGCGCCACGCAAATGCCGTCGATGCCTGCCCGCTCCAGCGTGCGAGCGACCGCAGGAGCTCCGTGCCCGTAGGCGTCGGCCTTGAGCACGCCGAACACCTGCGCGAGCCCGGCGCGGCGTCGGAGCACGTGCAGGTTGTGGCGCAGGTTCCCGAGGTTGATCTCGGCCCGGGTGGGGCGCACGGCATCGGAGGGTGCGGCGCGGCGGGGGCGGAGGACACGTGGGAGGGGGCTGATGGCAGGTAGGGCCATGTTGGACTGTCTCGCTGATACCCGAACGCCAGTGGAAAGGGCAAGATTCCTGCGCTTGTGTCCAGCGGGTGGACGGCTGCGTCGCTCGGGGTCGTCGGGGTTCGAGGCGAGCGCACGCCGCGGGGGAGGCCACAAGTCCCCGCAGAAAGCCATGTCGGATGTAGACGAGGGCGCGGTGGGTGCTACGATGGACTCGTGCTGGTCGTGCTTCGAAAGCTGGGACGAGGCTCACGCGCGGTTTCCGGGCGCCTGGTACGAGCTCCCAGAAAAGGCTCGGTCATCGTCATCGAGTTCTCGGACGGACTGCACGAGTACGTGACGACCCCGGTCAAGCGGGTGCTTCGCGTGGTCGGGGCGGATCTGTTCTTCATCGAGACCGCGAACAGCCGCTACCGGCTCGAGATCCGGGGCCGCGAGCAGAGCCTCGAAGGCGCCTCATCGGGCTAGTTTCTGCCGCGAACGCAGCGGGCCGCCGCGGCGACGCCTCCCCGGGCGCGCGGGCAGATCGAGCGTCCCCCGAAAACGGTCCTTGATCTGCGGCCCGTTCCGCGCAAATAGTACCCGCCCCGCGCGAGCGGATGTGGATGCGAGCCGTGCCCTCCACGGCGCGTGCATGAGCGGCCGGCCAATCCGGCAACGCCCGAATGGGCACGTAGGAGAAGTTCGATGGGCTACAGAGATCGTCGTCGGTCGTTGAAGATGCGCCAGCGCAAGTCGCACGCCAAGAAGATCGCTCGCGACAAGCGCAAGCTGCTCGCCGGCAAGGTGGAAGGCGCTGTGGCGAAGAAGGCCCCTGCGCGCAAGGCCGCGGCCGCGCCCGCCCCCGAAGCCGCCACCGAGCCCAAACAGGTCTGAGGCCCCGGGTATCGTCGCCGCGGCTCCGCCCGCGGCCCTCGCTCACCGGATGGTGATGGAGCGGAAGTGCGCGTCGCCGCGGCTCTCCGGTCGCAGCACCTCGACCTGCTCTCCCAGCAGCCCGAAGTCCCCGCCGACCCGCTCCTCGTCGATCAGCTTCCAGCCCTTCGTGCCGTAGCGCCACGTCTGCATCAACTGCGTCATGCGCAGATCCTGCTCGTCGTGCCGCTGCCACCCCACCGCCACCAACACCGTCGCGTCCTCCCCACGGGGTTGGATCCCCTGGAACTCCACGTCGATCAGCCGCAGCTCGCGCCCCCAGGACCGGTGCTTCTGTGTGAAGTCCGACATCGACCGCGGCGCCACCAGCTCCGTGGCGATGTCCATGCGGCCGAAGCGCATCGCGACGTTGAGGTTGTGCGCCGAGTCCTGCAGACGCGACAACTTGCTCTGGTTGCCCAGGCAAGCCGAGGCCATCAGAGCGAGCAGGGCGATCATGGACAGACGAAGGGCACGCATGTGTCGTGCCCTAGCGTGCGTCGCGATGCGGGCCAAGTTCTCGGCCAAGCCGGCGCCGCGCCGGGGCGACAGAATACGCCTCGTGCGCTGGACGACCGCGTCGCCGATCACGCCTCGCGCCGAGTGAGCTAGGGTGGACCGACCATGCCGTGGCGTGTGGGAATCGATGAGAACGGACTCGGCCCCCAGTTGGGGCCGCTGATCGTCACCGCGGTGATGGCCGAGGTCGGCGAGGCGGCAGAGCGCAAGCTCGCCGCGGGGGGCAAGGCCTTCCTGCACGAGCGTCTCGACGACTCCAAGGCGCTGGTGGACTGCCACGACGTCGCGCTGGGCGAAGCCTGGGCGCGTGCGATCTGTGCGTGCGCGGGCGCGGATCCGCGCGCGCCGCGAGTGTTGCTGGAGGCGCTTTCGCTTCGGAAGATCGAGCATCTGCAGGCCCACTGCCCTCCCGAGGCAAGGCTCCAATGCTGGGGCGACGAGGGCGAGGAGCTCGTCGCGACCGACGCGCAGGTGAAGCAAGCCACCCGGGATCTGCGCTCCCTGGGGCGACGGGGCATCGACGTGGTGTGGGTGCGCAGCCAGGTGGTGTGCGTGCGCGAGCTGAACCATGCGCGCAGGGCCGGGATCGGGCGGTTCCACAGCGACCTCCACGCCATGGAGGAGCTCATCCTCGCGGCGCGCGAGCAAGCCGGACAGGAGGCGTGGTTCGTGTGCGGCAAGGTCGGCGGCCTGCGCTCCTACGTCCCGGCCTTCGCACGCCTCGGCGATCGCCTCCACTCGATCATCGAAGAGCAGCAGGCCCGGAGCGCCTACCGCTTCCCGGGGATCGGGACCGTGAGCTTCGTGCGTGACGCCGACGGCGAAGATCCCCTGGTGGCCCTCGCTTCGCTCGTGGGCAAGTACGTGCGCGAGCTGACCATGAAGCGGATCGTCCGGCACTATCGCCGCGTGGATCCGTCTCTCGACGACGCAAGCGGCTACAACGATCCGGTCACCGGAAGATTCGTTCGTTTGACGAAACAGATCCGAGACCGGGAAGCGATCCCCGAGGAGTGCTTCCGCAGGGAGCAGTCCAAGGACGGAGGCTAGGCGTTGGAGGCGCGGGATCGAGCCACGACGCGGATCCTGGAGGGACGGCTCTCCGTCGAGCTGGCGCGCTTCGGCGTGCCCCTCGCCCTGGGGATGGGCCTGCAGACCACGTTCAACCTGGTCGACGCCTACCTCATCTCCCGGCTCGACCCCTCCGTGGCAGGGCCGTCGTTGGGTGCCATCGGGATCTGCGATCAGATCGCCGCCCTCGGCACGATCATCAGCTACGGCGTCTCGATCGCGACCGCGTCGATCGTCGGGCAGCGCCACGGCGCGGGGGACCGGCAGGGCGTCCGCGAGGTCGCCTGGCAGTCGATGCTCCTGGTGCTCGCACTGAGTGTCGTCTTCGGCGTGCTGGGCGTCGTCTTCGCCGGGCCGATCATGCACGACCTGGTCGGTGCCAAGGGCGAGGTGGCAGCGCTGGGCACCCGCTACCTGCGCGCGATCGTCGGAGGCAGCTTCTCGATCTTCTTCCTCCTGCAGGTCACGGCGATCCAGCGATCGCTCGGCTCCAGCAAGACGCCGGTGGCGATGCTGGTGAGCTCGAACGTGACGAACCTGGTGCTGGCCGTGCTCATGGTGTACGGGCCCGGCGACGCGCCCCCGATCTTCTCCTGGGGACCTCCGATCGCCAGGCTCCTGCACATACCGCGCATGGAGCTCATCGGCGCCGCCTGGGCCACTGTCATCGCACGCACCGTCGTGCTCCTGCCCCTGCTCTTCATCGTAGAGAAGCGCTTCCGCATCGTGCGGGACCTGCGTCGCTTCGCTCCGGATCCCGCCCAGCTCCGCGCGATTGTGGCGCTTGCATGGCCCGCCAGCACGCAGCTCGTCGTGCGAATCATGGCGATGCTGCTGACCCATTCCCTCGTGGCGCGCACCTTCACCACGCCGTTCGATCAACGCGCCACCACCGCCCTGGGCGTGGTGTTCCGCCTCGAGACGCTCGCGCTGTTCGTGGGAATGGGGTGGGGGAGCGCCGCGCAGACGTTCACGTCGCAGAACCTCGGGGCTGGGCAGCCCCGACGTGCGCTGCGCAGCGCATGGATCGCCGCTGTCTACAACGGCATCGCCATGGTGCTGCTCTCCGCGGCGATGATCGGGTGGGGAGGGCCGATCGTGGCGTTCTTCGACGACGATCCGACGGTGGTCGCCTTCGCAGTGCACTACCTGCGGATGGTCTCTCCCGCCTACCTCGCCCTCGGTGTGGGGATCGTGCTGGGCTCGTCGATCCAAGGCGCAGGACAGACCCGCCTCACCCTGATCATCGATCTGCTTGTCGTGGCGCTGTTCCAGCTTCCGGCGAGCATCGCGGCCGTGTCCCTCGGCTCCCCAACTCCAGGCAGGCTTTGGTTCGTCGTCGCCGCGTCGAGCGTGATGCTCGCGATCGCCTACGTCGTCGCCTTCCGCCGCGGAAGATTCGTTCCCCGCTTGCGCTGAGCGTCAGATGAACGCCAGGCAAGTGCACATCAAGCCGCCAAGAGTCACGAGCAGGACGATCGCGACGAGCACGATGACCGGGATCCACACCGAGAGGCCCGAGCTGGGGCGCGGGGCGATCGGCGGGGCAGGGGCCGCGAGCCACGGCTCGTTGGGATAGCTGATTTGCAGGGGCGCAGGCGCCGGCATCTGCACAAGCGGCTGTGCGCTTGCGGGCGCCGCGCTCCAGGGTTGCTGACCTCGTGGAACCATCGGCGCGCTCGCGACGGCGTCACACGACGGCATCGGAGCGCGCGGAGGCAGGAGCCCCGCGGAGGGAGAGGTCGGGGGAGCGAAGGGCATGGACGCGCCGGGGTGCGACGGCGCGAAGGGGGCCGGCGCCGAGGGCGCGGGGGCGGACATCGCGGGAGGGAAGGGCCCCGTTGCGGGAGGGCCCCAGGGCGCAGCCCGCGAGGGCGCCATGGGTGGTGTCCCCGGTACGAAGGAAGCTGGAAGCGCAACGAGCGATGCGGGTGTGGCGCTCGCACGGGCCGCACCCACGAGCTCTTGCCAGAAGACCGCGAGGTCGGGTTGTCGCTCCGTTGGAGGTACCGACAGGGCGCGACGGAACACCGCTTCGACCGAGTCTGGGATGTTGGCGCCGCGTCGTCGCGGCGTCGGGCGCGACAGCGACTGGGTGCACGCGATCATGAGCTTGATCGCGTCTTCCTCCTCGCACCACGGTCGATCGGTGAGCATTTCGGCGACAACTAGGGCGAAGGAGTAGACGTCGCTCCAGGGGCCGGTCGAGCCGAAGGTCGGGTTGAACTGCTCGGGAGAGGCGTATTCGGGCGTGAACGACTGGAAGCCCATGGCCGTGGCGTTGGCGTGCTGTGCGTTGGCGCCTTCTTCCATGACCTTGGCGATTCCGAAGTCGAGGACCTTGAGGGTGGGCGGCGCGCCGGGCTTGCGCGCCGGCAGCACGTGGAGGTTGGCGGGCTTGATGTCGCGGTGGGCCACGCGCAGCTCGTGGGCGTGGGCGAGGGCCCGGGCCGGCACCTCGAGCAGCGAGAGGACCTCGTTCAAGGGGCGCCCTTGCAGACGCGCGGCGCGACGTTGTTCGAGATCGCTCGCGAGAGATGTGCCGTCGAGCCACTCGAGCACGACGAACGGGGTCCAGATCCCGTTGGGCGAGACGGTGTCGCCGAGGGCGATGGATCGAACGATGCCGAGGGATTCCTGCGAGAGCTGGTAGAGCAGCCTGCCTTCTTCGCGGAACTTGCGGAGGAAGGCCTCCCGTGTGTCGCTGCTCATCTCGGGGGGGAGCTTGAGGCACTTGACCGCGACGGGTTGCTCGAAGGCGAGGTGGAAGCCGCGATAGACGACGCCGAACCCGCCCTCACCGACGAGGCGGTCGAGTCGGTAGACGCCGTCGAGGGTCTGGCCGACAAGCTGGAAGGGGTCGATGGCGCCGGTCATTCCCTCTCGGCTTCGGATTGGGCTTCGTGCAGCGATTCCTCGACGAGAGCGCGCAGCTCCAGGTCGCGGGCGTCCTGCTTGCGGGGCTTGTCCTTTCGCGATGCGGCCATGGACGCTGCGACCTGGGCGATCGATTCCTCGTCGCTCAGGTCGGGCACCTTGCTCTTCTTGGCGCCCAACCCGAGGATGCGCGCGAGCCAGGAGCGAGCGGGCTCGACGGAGACGAGCTCATCGGCGGCGACGGCGCCCGGGTCGCGTTCGAGGCGACGCATCAGCTTGGAGTTGGACTCGGCCCAGGAGCGGGCCTCGGCGTAGGCGGAGCGTTGGGTGGTCTCGAGGTTGGCGGACGCGCGCCAGGCCGGGATCTGGTTGAGCATGGTGAACAGGGCGAGCCCCACGGCGATGTCGCCCACCTCGAGGGCCGTCGCCTTGTCGATGCTCACGCCCTTGCACGCCTTCGCATACAAGTAGGAAGCGTTGGCGATCAGCACCCCGAAGCCGAGCAACGTGGCCGCGACTTCGCATGTCCCCATCCACTCGGCCTCCGGCCACGATTCGAACCCGCCGGTCTCCAGAACGAAGACGTGCGCGAGGCTCGTCGCGAGGGCAGCGGTCAGGGTCGTCGCGCTCTTGGCGTCGCTCAGACGCACATCGACGCGCCAGGCGCCGTCGGCAAGTCGCTTGACTTCGGCGAGAGAAGGCTCTCCGTGCTTGTGTCCGGTGCCGCACCCGCCACTGCCGCACCCACCCCCGCTTCCGCAGCTGCAGCCTCCTTCCTTGCCGTCGCCGCAGCTGCCGTCCTTGCACCCGCCCTTGCCGCACTTGCACTCGTGGCCCCCGCTGTCGCGATCGTCCACGAACCGCAGCTCGCACTCGAGGTCGGTGAGGCCCGAGTGTTCCTGGAGGCGCCAGAACAGCAGGTTGATGCTGCCGGGGTCGCCGTCGAAGCTGTCCGGGAAGAACTCACCCGTGGGTTGCACGAGCTTGCGTGCGGACGCGGGGCGGCTGTCGCGCGCGAGTAGGCTCGCGTAGCGACGCACGACCCATCGAATTGCCTGATCGTTGGGCAGGTCCATCGGGTCGATTGTGGCATCGTGCGGGGCCGGCGCAAAGCGTGGGAAAGCGCGGAGCCGTTCGGACGCCGCGATCGCGCCGATTCCAGTCGATCCGCGAAGGCGTGCGAGCGAACCGTGCGCGGGCCTCCGCCCCCTTCCGACGGCGTTGTTCTGGCCGCGCGAGGCAACGTACCATGGCCGTCGAGGCGCCTGCGAGCCGGCGCCAGGAGGACCGCATGAAGAAGCTCGGCCTCGTCGCTGTCGCGCTGCCTATCGTGTTCGCTGGGACTGCCCGTGCTGCGGACTTCTACGTGGATCCGCAGAACGGGATCATGACCAACGATGGCAGCGCAGCCAAACCGTGGCGCACGCTGCAAGAGGTGATCGACGCCAAGCTGATCGAGAGCCAGGGGTGGGAGTCGCTTCCGCCCGACGGCTCGACGAAGCTCGTGGCGAAGAACGCGGGGGCGCCCGTCAAGAAAGGCGACACGATCTGGCTTCGGAGCGGTCTGCACGGGTCGCTATCGATCACGGGGTACTACAACGCGGACTGGATCACGATCGCGGCGGAAGCCGGACACTCGCCCAAGTTCTCCTCCGTGCTGCTGCGTTCCGGCGCGAAGTGGAAGCTGCACGGACTGGTCGTGAGCGCAGAGCTCGCCGAACCCTACGAGACCAGGACCCTGATCGACATCGAGGCCCATAACTGGCAGGGACCGATCTCGGACATCGAGATCGATGGGTGCGAGCTGAGCTCCAAGGCGGACGTCTCGTCGTGGACCATGCAGAACTGGGACGAGTTGGCGTGTACCGGGATCCAGGCCGATGGAGAGCGGATCACGATCCGAAACAACCGGCTCAAGAACGTCGACTTCGGGATCTCGGTCGGAGCCCGGGACTCGCTGGTGCAGGGCAACGTGGTGGACTCGTTCGCCGGTGACGGCTTGCGCGGGCTCGGGGACAACACCGTCTTCGAGGGGAACACCGTGAAGAACTGCTACGACGTCAACGCCAACCACGACGACGGATTTCAATCGTGGTCTTCGGGCGACGGAGGCGTGGGAACCGGTGAGGTGAAGGGGATCGTCCTGCGCGGCAACGTCATCATCAACTACGAGGACCCGAGTCAGCCGTTTCGGGGCGCGCTACAGGGGATCGGCTGCTTCGACGGGGTGTACGTGGATTGGGTGGTTGAGAACAACGTGATCATCACGGACCACTGGCATGGGATCACGTTTCTCGGCGCGAGGAACGTGCGCGTGGTGAACAACACGGTGATCGATCGGAACACCGAGGAGCCCGGACCCCCGTGGATTCGGATCGCGGAGCACAAGAACGGGACGGCTCCCGAAGGGTGCCTGGTTCGCAACAACCTGGTGACCGCGCTGAGCCTGGCGGACATCGGGGTCATCGAAGATCACAACCTCTTGATCAAGGATCCGGGCACGTTGTTCGTGGATCCTGCGGGCTTCGATCTGCACCTGCTTCCTGGGGCCGTCGATGCCATCGACCAGGGTTCGGCGGAGCAGGCGCCTGCGATGGACGTCGAAGGCGTCCCGCGGCCGCAGGGCGCGGGCGTGGATCTCGGGGCCTACGAGTGGCACGACGGGACCGTTGTGGTGGATGGCGGGGCTGGCGGCAGCTCGGGAGCAGCGGGTGTCGATGCAGGGGGTGCGGGGAAGGGCGGGGGAGCGACGG
>CAYMUE010000178.1:0-13211 GCA_964393505.1 uncultured Polyangiaceae bacterium | reverse complement strand
GCGGCAGGCGGCCCGAACATGATCCGCTATCGCTGCTCTTCCGACCCGAGGTAGCCCTCGACGCCGCATGCGGGGCATCACCGTGCCCTGCGCCGAGCTCGGCGAAGCGACTGCGGGGGGGCGTACTCCAGACCTGATTCACGCCAGGTCCCCTCCCCGCGCCCCCCGGCTTCGCGTACGGCGGGGCAGTCGTTGAGCGCTTGGACGAGGCCGTGCGTGAGCGGGGCAATCCTGGATGCTGGTGGAGAACGCCCCGCGAACCACGGATACGACGATCGACTCGATGAGCTGCGATGGTGTCGTCCACGACGACTCGTAGGTAGGATCCACGCCGAACATGGGGACGGTCGCCTCCGGCCACGTTCACGACGCCGACAGCAACCCGTGTCCCCGACACCACCCGCGGTGCGAGCCGGACCTGACTCTCGGCGCCGGTGACCCGAGCGGAAAGCCGATCACCGCTCGGCGGTGGTCGCGTGGCGGCGCGCCGAGGCTGCGGGCGTGGCGCCCTTGGCCGGCTTGTCCGGGGCCTTGGCCTTCGGCTCGCCCTTGGCAGCGGCGGGTGCGACCTTCGGCTCGTCTTTGGCCGGCTTGTCCGGCGTCTTGGCCTTCGGGGCGCCCTTGGCGGCGGCAGGTGCGACCTTCGGGTCGGCCTTGGCGGCGGCGGGTGCAGCCTTCGGGGACGCGGGCTTCGCCGCAGACGCGGTAGCTGCGGGCGGGTGCGCTGCAGGCGCCGGGGTCGAGGCCTTGGGCGCGGGGACCGGTGCGTTCTCCGCCTTCTTCGCCGCAGCCATGCGCGTTCGCAGCTTTCCGCGCAGTCCTGTCTGCAGCTCGCGGACCTTCAAGGCCTCGTCGCGCGTCACGTTGCCATCGGCCGCCGCTCGCTCCACTTCGACCCACACGGGACGCGCTTCTTCGTCGAGCATCTTGCGGATCGCCTTCTTGCGCTCCGTCGTGACGTTGTGGAAGTCGAGCTTCTTCTCGATCGAGACCCAGAGATTGTCGATGCGTTTCTCCACCTGCTTGCGGTAGTCCGCGGCCTTGATCGGGTACGACGGGCGGGCCGAGGCGGGGGATGCGGCGGCGCAGAGCGCGAGGCCGGCGAGGGAGGCGAGCAGGAGCTTGCGAAGGGAGAGCATCGTGGACGGCGGGATGGAGACCAGAAAAAGTGGGCGGGGTCAAGCCACGGTGGGCGCATGCGGTCACGGTCACGGTCACGGCTCACTGGGCTCGCGCTCGAAACGCCTCTTGGTTTCTGGAACCCATGTGCCTGGTGCGATCCCCTGGGGGGTGGGGAGGGGGTGGAGGCAGCTCCGCGGGATCGAGGCTGTCCCGCGGGCCACTCCCTGGCACATCCAGGCCCACACGTCGCCTCTCGCAAGTCCCGTCATTCTGCCTCGTTCGTCCCCAGGCACGCGGCCTGCAAAAGCGCGTCTCCGTGCCCCGCGTGGCACAGGGAGAACGTCATGAGAAACACCCTTGGTTGGCTCTGCACGGCGGCATCGGTCATCGCCATCGCGGGCTGCGGAACCGAAAGCAGCCTCAACCCCAATCCCGTCCCGCAGGATCCCGCGGGCGAGTTCGTCTCCGACAACCCCAGCGGAACCCAGGGGAGCTACGACGAGAACTCACCGAGCGCCGGAGCGGCCGGCTCCGCGGGCTCCAGCTCCGCATCCGATGCCGGCGCCTCCGAGGATAGCAAGGACGAAGCCTCCAAGGCGATCGTCGAGGCCGACATCATCCAGGTCCACGGCGACAAGCTCTACGCCCTCTCGCAGTACGGCGGCCTCGCCATCGTCGACGTCAGCAACCCCGACGATCTCAAGATGCTCGGGCGCTGGCGTGTTGCCGGCATGCCCTTCGAGATGTACCTGCGCGACGGCGTCGTCTATGCGATGTACTCGAGCTTCTATCACCTCGAGTGGGACGACGCGGCCAAGAGCGCGCAGTGGGTCACCAGCAGCCGTGTCGTTGCCCTCGACGTCGGCAACCCCGCCTCGATCCAGCAGCTCGCCACCTTCGACATCCCCGGCGAGGTCAGCGACTCGCGCATGGTCGGCGACGCCATGTACGTCGTGTCCTACGAGTCGAACTACTGCTGGAGCTGCTCGGCCGAGCCGCGCACCACGGTGACCTCCCTGGCCGTGGCGAACCCCAACGACATCCACAAGGTCGATCAGCTCGCCTATGCCGACGGCGGCTACTCTTGGGGACGGCGCAGCATCAGCGTCACGCAGGACAGGATCTACGTCGCCGGCCCCGAGTGGTACGACGACTCCAACGGCACGCACACCGATCACTCCACCATCCAGGTCGTGGACATCACCGACCCGGGCGGCGATCTGGTCCCCGGCGCGAGCGTCGCAGTCTCCGGCCAGATCGAGAGCCGCTGGCAGATGGACGAGTACGAGGGCGTCCTTCGCGTGATCAGCCAGCCCGGGAGCTGGTGGAACGGCGATGGCGCACCCGTCGTCGAGACCTTCCAGGTCGTCACCTCCCAGCAGCTCGCCCCCCTCGGCCAGCTCACCATGACCATCCCCGCGGGCGAGCGCCTTCAGAGCGTGCGCTTCGACGGCGTCCGCGGCTATGCCGTGACCTTCGTCCAGACCGACCCGCTGTTCACCCTCGACCTGTCCGATCCGGCGACCCCCAAGCAGCTCGGCGAGCTGCACATGCCGGGCTTCCTGTATCACATGGAGCCGCGTGGAAACCGCATGATCGCCCTCGGTCGCGACGACGGCAACGACGCGGGAGGGTTGACGGTGTCGGTGTTCGACGTCGCCGACATCAACAACCCGACGATGCTGAGCCGCGTGAACTTCGGCTCCGAGTGGGGCTGGCTCCCGGAGGACCAGGACCGCATCCACAAGGCCTTCCGCATCTTCGACACCGACAACCTGATCGTCGTCCCCTTCGCCGGCTCCAGCTACGACAACGACGGCTGCTACAGCTACGCCTCCGGCGTCCAGCTCATCGACCTGTTCGGCGATCAGCTCACCGCCCGCGGCGTCGTCCCCCAGCACGGCCAGGCGCGTCGCGCGATCCCCCACAACGGACGCCTGCTCACCGTCTCCGACGATCGCGTCGCCTCGTTCGACATCGCCGACCGCGATCACCCCAAGCAGAAGTCGAGCCTCGCGTTCGTCCACAAGGCCTACCAGTCCAAGGTCGTCGGCCAGGCGGTCGCGCAGATCTCCAGCGACTGGTGGACCGACCGCTCCACCCTCGTCATCTCGCCCCTCGCCGATCCCGAGCGGGGCCATCCCCTCGCCGAGGTCGATCTGCAGCCGCTGCTGAAGAAGAGCGACGACAAGTGCGACTACTACTACGGCAACGGCTTCTACGGCGCGCGTCTCTTCGCCAATGGCACCAAGCTGTACATGGTCTGGAGCGAGGGATACTCCTACTACTACGACGGGCAGACCGGGCAGTCCAAGACTGCCGTGGCGGTGTTCGAGCTCGCTGATCCGTATCACCCGGTGCTCGAAGGGCTCGCGCGGCTCGATGTCCCCATGGGCTGGTCCTGGTACTACGACGACTACGCATGGGGCTACGGCTGGGGGTCGGGCCCCGTGTCCGCCGGCAAGTCCGTCGTCCAGCACGGCTCCACCATCGCCGTCCTCACCGGCATGCAGCCCTACTACTGGTACAACGATCCGTCGCAATCCTCGCCCATCCCCAGCGTCTACCTCATCGACATCTCCAACCCTGCGACGCCGACTGTCGCATCGTCGTTCCCCCTGCCCGCAGGTACCAACCAGACCCTGCTGCAGACCGACGGCGCAACGCTCCTGTCGTCGCACTCGGTCCCGCTGCAGAGCGACCCGTCGAAGGTGAAGTTCTACCTCGACCGCTTCGACATCTCGAACCCGGCCCAGCCGCAGTCCGCTCCCACCGTCAACGTCCCCGGCTCGCTGCTCTCCTTCGACCCCGCAACCCATCGCGGCATCTTCGTCGACTACAAGCGCGAGGTCCTCGCAACCTCCGACTACTCCGAGTGCTACTCCCAGGGCGGCCGTGTCGAGGACTACGAGTACAACTACGATGCCGGCACCGCGACCTTCACCTGCTCACGCTACGATCACACCTTCCGTCTCGCTCAGTTGAGCAACAACGGCGCCTGGCTGCTCGACTCCCTCGATGTCGACGACGGCAAGATCCAGTCGATCTCCATCGGCCAGGATCGCGTGTTCGTGATGCGCGGAAGCTGGTCCTACTACTACTGGGGTGACAGCTCGCAGCCGCCGCCCGAGTCCACGCTGCAGATGATCTCCGGCATGACCACGGGCGACCTGCAGGCATCCACCCCCCTCGTCGTCGACAACGACCCCTACTCCTGGGGCAGAGTCGTCGCGATCTCCGGCCAGAAGGCCGTGCTGCACGGCGACTACCCGCCTCACATCTCCGTGTACGATTCGAGTAACCCCGCCCTGCCGCAGCTCATCAAGAAGGCCGACACCTTCGGCTACGTCTACAACGTCGAGCTCGCCGGCAACCAGGCCATCTGCTCCCTCGGCCCCTGGGGCCTGCAGACCATCTCCCTCGGCAACTGACCGCCTCCCTCATCGCTCCTCCCTCCTCCCCTTTCCTTCACCCCTGTCGACAGCCGGCGGCCTTGTCCCTCCCCGCCGACCCGTGCTTCGCTACGCCCCATGCGTCGTACCGTTGCCCCTCTCGCTGCGCTGATCGCCTCCTGCCATTGCCCGCCCCCCGCAGCCTGCCCCTGCGCGCAGACCTCCGCCGCCCCTTCGGCGTCGGCCCCGTCCGTGTCCGAAGCCCCATCCGCGGCCGGACAGTGCGTCGAGTCCCCGGAGCCCAGGATCCACGAGCTCGAGATCGTCGACGACACCCTGGTCTTGCGCCTGTACGCCGATGGCTTCGTGGATCTTTCGCCCCGCGAACGAGTGCTCGCCTACTGGCTCTCGCAGGCTGCCATCGCAGGGGAGCCGATCACCTGGGACCAGCGCAGCCGTCACGGCCTCGCCCTCAAGGAGCTCTTCGAAGAGCTCGCGCTGCACGCGGCTGTGATCGATGCCTCGGCTCGGCCGAAGGTCGAGGTCTTCGCCAAGAAGCTGTTCCTCAACAAGGGGGTCTACGACGGTTGGACGCAGAAGAAGCTGGTTCCACCCTTCACGCGTGAGGAGCTGAAGGCTGCGGCGCACGCGGCTTGGAAGGACGGCGCGAAGCTGACGATGGTCTCCGACGAGGCGTCCCTCGGCAAGCTCCTCTCGTCGCTCGACAAGATCCTGTTCGACCCGTCGTACGAGCCGATGGGGGTGGACAAGAGTCCGCCCAAGGGAAAGGACCTGATTACGGCCTCGGCAGCGAACTACTACGAAGGGCTCACGCTGAAGGACGTGGTGTCGTACAAGGAGACGCATCCTCTCAACAGCAAGCTCGTCAAGCGTGGCGGCAAGATCGAGGAGCGCGTCTACCGGGCGAAGGGCGACGGGTTGTATGGGGCCCAGCTTGGCAAGGTGGTCGAGGCGCTGCGCCAGGCGATCCCGCATGCGCAGGATGCGCAACGCAACAACCTCGAGGCTCTGGTGGAGTACCTCGAGACCGGCGACCACGAGGCGTATCGCAGGCACGCGATCGGGTGGGTGAAGGACACCTCGACGGTGGATCTGATCCTGGGGTTTGTGGAGCAGTACGGCGATCCGCGGGGCGTGCACGGGGAGTACGAGGCCGCGGTGTTCGCCGTGGATCGGAGTCGATCGGCGCTCATGCAGAAGGTCGCGGCGGAGGCCGGGTACTTCGAGCGCCGCATGCCGTGGCTCGACGCCTACAAGCGCGCGGAGTTTCAGCCCCCGGTGGCCAGTGCGGTGTTGCCGCTGGTCTTGGCGGGCGGCGCAGGGCCAGTCACGCCCGTCGGGATCAACCTGCCCAATGATCAGGATATCCGTCAACTCCACGGCTCGAAGAACTTCTATCTCACCTCCGTGGAGGCGGCCGCGACCGCGGCTCACGGCAAGGTCCTCGCGCAGCACTTGCTGCTCCCGGCGCATCGGGCGGAGTACGAACGGTGCGCGTCGAGCGCCTATGCCGCGTCGGTCGCGCTCCACGAGATCACGGGACACGGCTCCGGCAAGGTCAACCCGAAGCTCACGGGAGACCCGCTCTCCGCGCTGCGCGAGTACGGCTCGACGCTCGAGGAGGCGCGGGCCGATCTGGTCGCGCTGCACGCGTCGTGGGATCCCAAGGCCTTCGAGATCGGCCTGCTCCCCGACGAGGGGTGTGCGCGGGCGATGGCCGCGGCCTATCCGGCCCGGATGCTCATGCGCTGGAGGATGGTTCCCGCGGGGGATGCCCTGCACGAGGACCACATGCGTGCCCAGGCGTTGATCGTGCGCTACGCGGCCGCGCGGGGCGCGGTGCGCGAGCAGCAGGTCGATGGGCGATGGTACCTGGCGGTGTCCGATCTCGTCGCGTGGCGCAAGGCCGTCGGTGAGCTGTTGGCGGAGCTCATGCGCATCAAGGCGGAGGGGGACTACGCGAAGGCCCGGGAGCTCGTGGAGAAGCATGGGGCGACGCTGGTACCGGGCTGGCGTGACCACGTGGTGACCCGTCTGAAGGAAGCCGGTGTCCCGCCGCGACATGCGTTCCTGTCCCCGCGCATCCGGCCGCTGAAGGACTCCGAGGGGCGGATCGTCGATGCGACGATCCTGGATTCGCTGGGGTTGGTCGATACCGTGCTGCTGGACGCGGGCAAGAAACCGGCGCTTTGATCCCTCCCTCGACTCCGATCACCAGGTGAACGAAATCCGAGACACCGGCGCGCGGCGCGAGTACATATAGCCTCGATGCCCTTCGATCTCCCCTTGGGTCTCGCCGTCGCCATCCTCCTCGCGGTCGTGGCAGTCGTGCTCTTCCTCCGAAGCTCCAAGCGTCCGGCAGACAAGACGCAGCCGCAGCCAGCCGCTCTGCCTGTCCAGCCCCAACCGGCTCGCCCGGTCGCACCGCCTGCCGGCGATGACAGGGATGCAGCGCCCGAGATCACGGTGTCCGAAGAAGAGCTGCCTGCGCGCGCTCCCGCCACCAGCGCGGACCTCATTCGCATGCCCGGCATGGACGAAGAGATGTCCGAAGTGGAGATCACCCAGGTCGGCGCCGTGCCGGCCGACGTCCTGGCTGCAATCCGCGGCAAGCTCTCCGGCGAGATCTCCCCGGCGGAGATCGAGGAGGAGGCGGTGGACGTCTCCCTCGATGAGCTCGCCGACGAGACCGAGCCCGAGGAGGTAACGGGGGAGACGGCCCTCATCCTTGTGTCCGGCGTGGCGCGAAGCGATCGCGGCATGAAGCGACATTGCAACGAGGATGCGTTCCTCTGCATCCCCGACGAGCCGGTTTATGCGGTGGCCGACGGCATGGGCGGGCACGCGGCCGGGGATGTCGCCGCCAATCTCGCCGTCGAGGTGATCGAGAAAACCTTCAAGAGCCGCGCATTCGAAGGTCTCGGCAAGCACGGCTGGCCGCGCCGCGGCGAGGAGCTCGTCGCTGCCATCGAAAAGGCGAACGAAGAGGTCTGGAAGCTGTCCCAGACCGACGCGAAGTACCAGAGCATGGGGACCACCGTGGTCGCCGTACGCTTCGCTGCCAAGAAGCAGCGGGCCTACATCGCCCACGTCGGCGACAGCCGCTGCTATCGCATCCGCAACGGCGAGATCTCCCAGCTCACCGAAGACCACTCCCTCGGAAACTTGATGGGGGTCAAGGGCAAAGCCGCCCGTCACCTCGCACGCGCGGTCGGCATCAGCGAGACCGTTGCCGTCGACCTGACCATCGACCGTCCCGCTCCGGGCGACTTCTACCTCGTGTGTTCCGACGGCTTGAACAAGATGATGCCGGACAAGGACATCCTGCAGCTCTTCCTCGACGCCACGGGGTCCCTCGACGAGCGCTCGCAGAGCCTGGTAGACGAGGCGAATCGCCGCGGCGGACGGGACAACATCACGGTGATCTCGATCCTGGTGGAGAGCCCGGGCACCGCGGCCCGAGAGGCGGAGGCGGCCCGCACTTCCTGAGGTCCTGCTGCCCGTCGAGCACCGGCTTCGCAGGCGGGAAAAGCGAGACACCGCCCGCCCGCCGGAGTAGAAAGGTCCAATGACCTCGGAGCTCCTTCCGATCTCCATGCTCGTGCTCGCGGCCGCGATCCTCGTGGCCTACTTCCTGACCTCTCGCAGCTCCGGGAAGAAGAAGAAGCACCCCGCGAGGTCCCACCCCTCCAAGCGACCGGGTGACCCGTCCGCGTCGTCTCATCACGGGAGCCGTGCCGCCTCCCCCCACCCCGAACCCGTCAAGCCGTTGCCGAGCCTCGATTCGTACGACGACGCTCCGACGCTCGAGGTCGAGGTCACGCAGATGGGCGAGCTTCCCCCCGAAGTCCTCGAGGCGATCCAGGGCAAGCTTTCGGGGGACCTCCCGCTCCCCGACGAAGAGGCCCTGGACGTGCAGCTTGACGAGCTCGTCGACGAGACCGCGCCCGAGGAGACCACCGGCGCCTCGGCGATCATCCTGGTCACCGGCATCGCGCGCAGCGATCGCGGCATGAAGCGTCGCTGCAACGAGGACGCGTTCCTGTGCCTGCCCGAGGAACCGCTCTTCGTGGTGTGCGACGGCATGGGCGGTCACGCTGCGGGTGACGTCGCCTCGAGCACCGCGGTGAAGGTGATCGAGGAGGCGTTCAAGAGCAGAATCTTCGAGAACTCCGGCACGCGCGGGTGGCCGCGACGCGGCGACGAGTTGGTGTGTGCGATCGAGATGGCCAACCGCGCCATCTTCCGGATCGCGAAGGAGCGGGAAATCGCCGACGGCATGGGCACGACGGTCGTGGCGGTCCGCTTCGCCTCCAACAAGCAGAGAGCGTACATCGCGCACGTCGGAGACAGCCGTTGCTATCGGATCCGCGACGGAGCGATCACGCAGCTCACCGAGGATCACACGCTGGGCAACCTTCTCGGCATCAAGGGCAAGGTGGGCAAGCACCTGGCCCGCTCGGTGGGTATCGCCGAGGCGGTGGCCGTGGACCTCACGGTGGAGAAGCCTGCGGCTGGGGACTATTACCTGATCTGCTCCGACGGGCTGAACAAGATGCTGCCGGACAAGGACATCGAGCGGCTGTTCCTGTACACGTCGGGGACGCTCGACGACAAGGCGCGCAGCCTGATTGACGAGGCGAATCGCCGCGGCGGGCAGGACAACATCACGATCATCGCGGTCGGCATCGAGAACGCGAAGTTCGGCTGACCCCCCCTTTCGGCCACGCCGAAATCCTCCTCGAAAGAGCCCTCGAAATTTTTGTCTCCCCCCGATCGACAGGATGGGGGCAAGGATGGTCTCCCTCTCCTCCATCATGGCCCTGTCGTCCGGTCCCCTCGGTCCTCCGACGCGGTCCCTGCCGCCCGCGGACACGGCGGAGCTCCGTGCCCTCGTCGGCTCCGTCGTGGCCTGCATCCTGCGCATCCCGCGCGCGCATCCCGACGTCGAGGACTGCACCCACGAGGTCTTCCGGCGCGCGGTCGAGGGGCGAAGCTCGCTGCGCTCCGACGAAGCCTTCCGACCCTGGGTGGTCGGGATCGCGCGACACGTGGCGTTGGACGCGCTGCGTTCGCGTCAGCGCGTAAGGGCACGGGACGGTGGCGGTGACGAGGCGATGGGGGCGGTAGCCGATCCGGCCCCCCTGCCCGACGAGGCCGTGGAAGCGAGGCGCAAGCAGCAGCGGGTGCGTGCGGCCTTCGACCGCCTTCCCGAAGGCCAGCGGGTCGCGCTCACGCTCTTCCACGGCGAAGGGCTCGGCTATCAGCAGGTCGCGGCCAGGATGGGGGTTCCCCTCGGCACGGTCGCGACCTGGATCACGCGAGGGCGACAGGCAATGGAGGCGGCGGTGGAAGGAGACGGGGAGCGATGAGCGAGAAGGACATGCTCCCGTGGGAGCTGATCTGGAAACACGACGGTCACGTGACGGACGAAGTCGTGACGGCGATGGCCGACGGTGAGGAAGCGATCGTGCCGGCCCCCGCTCGGGATCACGTCGCGGCGTGCGATGCGTGCGCCCGACGGATGGGGGACGCGGCGCTGCTGGCGGTTCGGATTCACGCCGGTTTGGGCGAAGCCAGCCTGGCAGCACGACGTGCGGCGAGCCCGCGCTTTCCGGCGCGGCTCGTGGTGGCAGCTCTTGTCTTGGCGGTTGCCGGGATGATCCCCGCTGCGCTTCAGGCGCCTGCGTGGCTGGGATCGAACGGCGCGGCGTTGGTCCACGACATTCCGGTCTACGCGCGCACGGTGGCATTGCTCGTGCGCACGCTGCCCGACGGGTTGGGGTCGACGCTGGTGGCAGTGGGCCTGGTCTCGGCCGCGATCCTGGTCGCGGCTGGCGTGGGGATCGCGCGTGCCATGGGCCGCGTTCGATCCGCGGAAGGAGGCGCGTGATGATGCGTGCGGTGAATTGGACCCGGATGCGGTCTCTCGCTCGAATGCTCGCGGTCTTCGCTTGCGTCGGGGCTGTCTCGGCGTCCGCCTATGCGGCCGTTCGCAAGCAGGGCAACTGGCCGTCGCAGGACCGGAGTGTCAGCCTCGATGCGCGAGGTGTATCGCGTGCCGAAGCAATCCAGAAGCTCGCCGACGCTGCGGGGTGGAGCGTCGTGCTCCACGCTCCGCCTGGGGACCCCGTGGACCTGCGGGTGAAGAACCAGCCCGCTGCGACGATCCTCGAGATGCTCCTCGAAGACGCCGACTACGTGGCCAACCGCCAGGGAGATCTCATCTCCATCAGCCGGGCCGCGACGGATGCGAAGCCGACGCCTGTGCCCGTCGCGGCCGTCGAACCCCCGGCCAGGGCGGAGTCGTCCACAGCGGCTGTCCCGCCGCCCGTGCCGGCGCCCGACCCCGACGTCCCGTCGGCGGAAGAGCCTTCCGCGGATGCGAGTGCCGACGCCTCCGGGCCCCCGGCCAAGGACCGCGCCGCGCAAGGCGACGACCGCGTCGTGACGGGCGGCAGCCTCAAGATCGAAGCCGGTGAGACGGTCCACGACGTGGTGACGCTCGGCGGTTCGGTCGAGGTGCTCGGGACGGTGACGGGCGACGTGCTGGTGACGGGAGGTTCGGTCAAGGTTCGCAAAGGCGCGCGTGTCGAGGGCGACATCACGGCCATGGGTGGATCGGTGGACGTGGAAGAAGGGGCCACGATCAACGGGGAAGTCGCGGTGGTTGGCGGCGCGGTTCACCGCGGGGACAAGAGCGAATCGGGGGTGAAGCTGAGCCTGAGCGGCGATCGCAAGTCGCGAGCGGATCGCGTGGGCGCTTCGGCCCGGGGCGTGGCGCATCGGGTGGGCGCGGCGATCACGCGAGCGGCGTTGCTCTTCATCTTCGGCACGGTGCTGCTCGCCCTCGCAGGCGGACGGATGGAATCGCTGCAGACCGAGATCGCTGCGCGCCCCATGCGCTCGTTTGCCCTCGGCATCGTGGGGGCGCTCACCGGGGCGCTGATCCTGCTCGCGCTCGTGGTGACGCTGATCGGGATCCCGGTCGCCGTCGTGGGCTCGGTGCTCGGCGTCCTCGCGGTGTACGGCGGGATCTGCGCGGCGCTGGTCACCGCAGGCGGCGCGCTCATCGGTCACAAGACCAAGAACCCGTACCTGCACCTCGCGCTGGGGTGCCTGCTGTTCCTGATCTCGGGCGCGTTGCCCGTCGTCGGCGGCATCGTCACGGCAGTGGTGGTGATGGTCGGCATCGGCTGCCTGGTGGCGACTCGCGGCGCCGGATTGTTCGTGTCACGACGCAACGGAAACGGCAACGGCTCCGGCCCGTACCGTACCGCCGCCGTCTGACCCTCGCTGCCTCCGTCTCTCCTGCCTCGCACTCCCGTCTCCGGCGACGGTCCCGAATCCAAGCGGACGCGTCGCCGGAGCTTCTTGTCGCTGCCACATCCATCGGGAGTGATTCACCACGCGGGCGATCCGTGTGCCCGGGCCCGCGTGGCTTCGAGAGCGGGGTGAGCCCTACGGACCGCAGAACAGGACGCCGTACTTGTTGTATCCGTCTTCCCAAGTGGCGAAGTTGCAGGCGTCCTGGGTGGCGGCGGGGAGCGCCGCCCAGCACGAGTTGAACGACGTCTCCAGGGCCAGGCAGGTCGTCGTCTTCGCGTCAATTTCGCACTGGTCGAGAGCAGTCCAGCTCGCGCTGTCCACAACCGGGCAGTTCGGTGTGCAGGCCAGCCTCTTGCACTCTGTCAATGCCTGGAACTGCTGCGCGCAACTGCTCGCACCGTAAAGCTCGAGGCAGCCGGGACCGTTCACGTACGTCAGATAGGCCTCGCCCGCATACACTCCGTAGGTGGGACCGCGATCGGTCTCGGAGTTCGCATCCAGGCACTCGTAGCAATCGGTGTTGGCCTGGTAGAACGCGTTGCAGGTCGCCGTGGTTGCCGCGTCGCCATGGCACGCGGCGTAGGCAGCGCTGACCTGCGCTGCCGTGCACTTGTTCTGGTGGGTCCCGGAGGCCGGGATGTACGCGGGAATCACCGACGCAGCGTCCGGCAAGTACGGCGCACACGTCGTCGTGTTCGGCGTGTAACCGCACACCTTGGCCACGTGGTAGTCGTATCGCTCGTCCCAGGTGCCTGCCTGGCAGCGCCAGATCGCGTCCCAGAGCGCATTGCCGCACGCGGCGGCGGCATCCCAGTAGCTGGCGCACAGGCCCGTGTCGACGGCATCGCGGCATGCGTTGTAGGTCGTGGCGTCGGCGCAGGGCGCGCAGGCCGTCTCCGTGCACTGCACGTAGGCGTCATACTTGGCTGCACAGGCCGCATCCCCTCCGACGATCTCGATGCATGCGGCCGTGTTCAGCTGCGAATACCCATCGAAGATCCCCGTCATCGCCTCCACGGCCGCAGCCGGATCGCTGTTCTGAACGCCGTGCGCGCACGCTGCACACGTCGTGTGAGCGGCGTCCGTCGAGCACGCGGAGCTGGACGCATTCATCATGCACGCATAGATGTCCTGCGCCAGATGCGCTGTGCACACCGGAGTCGGATGCAGCGCCGAGATGTAGGCCGCGGGCGCCCATCCGGTCGGAAGGGCTGGATCCGCGCACGTCCCGCCGCTCGAGCCCGCCGCGCCTGCGTTGCCCGCCGCTTTTCGGGCACCGCCAGCACCCGCGTCGACCGCTGCACCTGCCTCCCCGCCCGAGCCCGCCGCGCCCGCCTCCCCGGCCGA